>CAUPCB010000001.1:0-121433 GCA_963509715.1 uncultured Flavobacteriaceae bacterium
TTGATAATTTCTGGATTATCAGTCAGCATTTTTATATGGTCTAACATCAGAAATTAATTTAGAGGATTACTAAGGATTAATTTTTTTACTTCCTCGCGTGAGTAATATATCCTCCCTTCTAACCCATAAACCCTTATGGATTTTCTTTCTTTCCAACGATGTAAAGTGGATTTACTAACATCAAGATATTTACACATCTCTTTTTCTGTCAGAAAATCTTTAGGTTGTATATTTTCTAATAATGTGAGTAGTAATGTTTCTCCTTTATCTTTAATTAGTTCATTCAGTTTGTCTAGTATATTTTGCTCCATAGTTTTAATATTTTATGGGGCAAACCTCCGTGTAGTAATTCTGTAGTAAAACTATTTTTCTACTATAAAGAAAAAAGCCAACTCATTATAAGTTGGCTCTATGCTATTCTATCTATGCTTTTATTTAAGTTTTGAAGGGTCTATTTTCATTTTGCTAAGTGCTTCGTTTGCTCCTATTTTATTTTGTGGTACATTATAAGGATTATTATTTGAAAAATTCCCCTCAGCTTCTGTAAGCATTGGGTTGAGGTAGCTTTTTATAGTTTTTTCTTTTCCTTCTATTATATAAGCTATAATTTGGGATGTATGTGTGATATTTTCAGGAGTTGTTTGTATAGACTTAATATAGTCTATAATTCCTAATCGCTGTAAAACAATAAGTTTTTGTTTAATGGAAAGACTTGTATGATCATCATGTAATACCTCATCTTCATGATAAACAGGAGTATTGTTAGATTTTTCTAATTTTATTTTAATGTCATTTAGTATACGCCTAATAGTAAATCCAAAATCTTCATATTTTTTTAAGTCAAATATTATCTGCCCATTTTCTTGAGAGAGAAATTTATAAAATTTCAGATGATATTTTTTTGAAAGAGAATATTTCTTACATGTATGTTCTAATGAGTTTCGTGCAGAGTTTTTTGTAAAGAAGTTATCTCTTTCCTCTATCATTTCCCTAAAAGTTTCCAAATTAAATTCAGCCTTTTTTGCAAAAACCTTGAAATAAGAGTTTACAACATCTCCAAAATAATTCAATGAAATTCGTTGTTCAGTATATCCTCCCCCCTCTATTGGACATAATTGTTCCATTATAGTATAATCCCAAATATTTTGGTTTCCATCTACCCAGCTTTTATAGCATTTTTCTATTTCTTTTAGATAATCACATTCTTCAGCATTTGGATATTTTTTAAAAAAAGAATTTAAATCATCTTCATATTTTTCCTCATAGTCTTTATAAGTATAGTATGGCACCTCATATTGCATAGTCTCTATGTCTGTACTTATAAAATGTTCATGATAAATTTGATTTTTTTCTTCCATAACATTTATTATTTGTTAAGTATTCCTGACTCTTGAACAGCTTTTGCAAATGCAATGCTATCTTTTGTTGTTTTTTCTTTTATAGATGTCGTGATATAGTTTTCAAGCATCTTATCATCACTGTGCCCCGTTTGCTTTCGTAATAAATGGAGCTCAAATTCATTTGAAAACATAGTTGCAAATGTTCTCCTACCAATATGAGAGGTTACCAATTCATAGAATGGGTATACGCCTTTTACCATTCTTTCTTTCTCTGTTTTTCCTATCGGAATTTTGATTCTTTTAGCTCCTTCTATTTCTTCAGTGAAACCTGCAATTTTACAAACCTCCTTAATGTAATTATTATACTTTTGAGAGCTTATTATTTTAGGAAATCGCCACTTTCTTTTCTTTAAAATTTTAATGATAGAAGGAAAGAGCCAAATACTATGTTGTTTTTTAGTTTTGGTTTCTGTAAAAGGATAGAAAAATAAATCTTCTTGACATACAATATTATCAACATCAAGTTTAAATAAATCCGAAATTCTTAATGCAGAATAACAAGAGATAATTAACCAATCTCTTGCATTATCCAGCCTTTCATTATCAGTTAGGTCTAGTTTTTCTAAGACATTCACCTGTTCCTTAGTAAAAGAAATTTTTTCTATGACTAAAGGAGGGTTATTTATAATTTTCCAATGAGCCACATCTTTTTTTATTTCATATTCACTCTCTGCAAATTTACATAGTAGCTTTATCTGTTTGATAAACTTACTTTGGATACTTGCTGAATATTGCTTATTATTAAGCCATTCGATAAACTTTGTTCTAAAATTATTGTTGATTTCAGTAACTTTCAGGTTTTTATTATATTCTGATATTTTATTTTTTAAGGTAATGAAACTTTCCTTGGTGTTCTCTGCTAATGCATTTAAACCTTGCGTAGGATCTGGGGTGCTTCTAATATTTATATAGTGGTCTATGAGTTTAACAAAATTTTCTGGAATAGTCTTTTTCTTCTTTTCTTCTTTTATTTTATGCCCAAAATAATTGTGGAGAACATATTCTTTTATAGACTCCTTTATTGATTCGCTTTTTAGACTAAGATTATCAGATATGTGTTTTGATAGATTTATCTTAAATTGTTTAAGCTCATCATTAAAGTTTGTTATTTCTAAGTTTTTCTTCTTGACCTCTGCTAATTTCGCTCCTTTTATGATTTCTGTTTCATTCCAACACTGTTTTTCTTTGTCCCAATGTTGAGAATGTATTTTAAAAGGGGTCGCTCCATTGAGATCAATTTGTTTGCTTGGTCTATATCTGTAATAGATTGTTTTAGGTTCTCTAGTACCTTTTAAAAATAAATTAATTCCTGCCATGTCTAAAATGATTAATGAACATTACAAATTTATAAAATGTGGTGTCAATTTCCAAACTAGATACCATGTTAGACACCACCGATATGGCACATCATGGAACTTGATGGATATTCATGGAACTTTACCTGTTTATTTGTATATTGTTGATATTCAGTGGTGTATAGGTAAAAACAAGGGAAAAGCACACAAAAAAAGCGACCTTTGAAAAGTCGCTAATATGAATGGTTGTACCCCAGGCGGGACTTGAACCCGCACGCCAAAGGAGGCACAGGATTTTAAGTCCTGCGTGTCTACCAGTTCCACCACCAGGGCATGGAATGGAGCGAAAAACGGGATTCGAACCCGCGACCCCAACCTTGGCAAGGTTGTGCTCTACCAACTGAGCTATTTTCGCAACTGTGCGGATGAAGGGACTCGAACCCCCACGCCTCTCGGCACCAGATCCTAAGTCTGGCGTGGCTACCAATTACACCACATCCGCGGAAAAAATGAACTACTTTGTTCTTTTGTGATTGCAAATATACAAACTTATTTTTAATCTGCAAGTATAAATATATATTTTTTTATTTTTTCCTTTTAAAAGAGTTTTTTAACTTTACCAGCTAAAATTTATATTTCTATGGAATTACAAGGAACAGTGAAGAAAGTATTTGAAACTCAAACTTTTCCAAGCGGTTTTCAGAAAAGAGAGATGGTATTGCTTACAGAAGAGCAGTATCCGCAGCCTATCAGTATAGAGTTTTTATCTGAAAAAATTTCGCTTTTAGACCAAGTGTCAGAAGGAGATAAAGTAAAGGTAGGAATCAATATCAGAGGAAGAGAATGGACAAATCCAGAGGGACAGGTAAAGTATTTTAACTCTATCACAGCATGGAGATTGGAAAAAACGGATGGAAGTAGCTTTGATGAGCCTGTATACGCAGCACCTGCAGCACCACAATCTTCTGCGGTGAATGACAATCCATTTGATGAAGAGTCAGATGATGATTTACCATTTTAAATAAAATCTTATCATAAAATAAATCCTGCTATTTAGTAGGATTTTTTAAATTTTAATAAATGTATCAATTAGATTCGGAAATTTGGTTTCCAGACCCGTATAAATACCATCCCGAAAGTGAGATTGTTGCTGTAGGAGGAGATTTGTCCGCTCAGCGGCTGACTTTGGCTTATTCTTTGGGGATTTTTCCGTGGTTTAATGAAGGTAATGAGATTTTCTGGTGGAGTCCAGATCCTCGGTTTGTACTTTTTCCAGAAGAGCTGAAAATTTCTAAATCCATGCGGAAAATCTTGAGAGATGGCAAATTTGTTTTCACAGAAAATAAATGTTTCGAAGAAGTGATGAGAAACTGCGCAAATATTTCACGAAGAGGGCAGGATGGGACTTGGATTTCGGAAGAAATGATAAAAGCATACACAAAACTAAATCAGCAGGGAAAAGCCAAAAGTATAGAAGTCTGCGAAAATGGGGAGCTGGTAGGAGGTTTTTACGGAGTGGAAATGGGGCGTGTTTTCTGTGGTGAGAGTATGTTTAGTAAGGTGAGTAATGCCAGCAAAGCAGGATTTATTCAGTTTGTAGAAAAAAATGCTGACCGATACAAACTCATAGATTGTCAGGTTTATACAGAGCATTTAGAAAGCCTTGGAGCGAGGGAAATCCCTAAAATAGAGTTTTTGGATATTCTCCGTAAGCCTACGAATTGATTTTGATAACCTTAAATTCTCCTTTGAGATAGGCTATCTGCATCTCGTTTTTTATTTCTTTGGGAAGTGTGGTAACGGGAATGGTAAGTTTTAGGATTTTTTCCCAAGAAAGTGTCTGATGGTAGAGTTCATAGAAACCATAGCCGATGAATTTTCCTTCTTTAAAAGCCAGAAAATAATGCTCGCCGAGTGTTCTTCCTTGTCCTATCCATAGCTCGTTCCTTCCAGCGAAGGAAATTTTCTTTTTCAAGGTTTTATAATCTAAATTTTCTTTTTGTAGAATTGACAATAACTTTTCGGCTTGAGAAGGATATTTGAAATTAAATAAATCCGTTTCATCTTCATTCTTTTTAGCTGAAGAAACGAAGAAAGAGTCTGCCTGCGGGCTGTATCTTATAGCGAAAGGTTTAGAAGTTTTTCTTTTTATTTTTTTTTCTTTCAGCATCAGCTGGGCAATGATGTCCGTGCCTGTGAACTCGTAGTAGATTTGCTCTACATTTTTCTGAAATTGAATGTTTCTTTTTGATTTAGAATTTAGAATTCCCTTTGCGGACTTGTAAATATTGTCGCTGAAATCACAGAAAATGATTTTTCCTGCTTTATCTTGTAGGTAGAAAATTCCTTTTTCGGAAGGTAGATTTTCGGTAAGTTCGTTGATTTTATTGATATAGAGTTTGGATTGTGTTTCTTCTTGATGCTGTTGAATAATCTGGTTTTCAGTGTCTTTGGAGATTAGAAGTTTAAACAAATCCAATGTCGCTCTGGCATCGCCTCCTGCACGATGAGCGTCTGAGAGCGGGATGCCCACAGATTTACAAAGTTTCCCAAGCGAGTAGCTTTCTACATCGGGAATCAGTTTTTTTGCTAATGGAAGGGTGTCTATGGTATTGATTTTAAAATCAAATCCCAATCTTCGGAAAGACTGGCGGAGCATACGGTAGTCAAACTCTACATTGTGTCCCACGAGCGTGGTGTTTTCGGTCATTTCTATCACTCGTTTCGCTATTTCGTGGAATTTTGGTGCTCTTTTGACCATTTTAGGAGTTATCCCAGTGAGTTTTTGTACATATTGGGTAATTTCAGATTCGGGATTAATGAGCGTGATGAACTGGTCTACCACCTCATGTCCATCATAAACAAAAATAGCGAGTTCTATGATGCATTCTTCTCTGAAACCTGCACCGTTACTTTCTATGTCTATTACCGAATACATTTTACCATCAATCAAAGCTGCAAAGATAAAGTTTTAATGCTAAATGGTCAATGTTTGGAAAGTGTCCTTGCTTTATTTTGGCAGGTTCTTTTTATTTATTAAAAATAAATTCCCTCCAAAATGAAGGGAATTTTAAATAAAAAATTATTTTTTTGAACCTTTGGTGGTCTTTTTCAGTCCTATCATTCCCATGATGGCTTTTGCGCCTTCTCTCATTAGGGTTTTTCCGAAAGTCTGTATCATGGGGCTTCCTAAGATACTTTCAAACATAGAAGGCTCTTCCTTGGCAGGTTTGCTCTGCTGTGGTTTGCTGGTTTCTGTATTTGCGGAATCTCCCTGTTCTTCGTTCATTCTTCGTAATAAAATTTCGTAAGCAGATTCTTTATCAACAGTTTGGTTGTATTTTCTTACCAATTCCGATTGATTTACGAGATTGTCAATCTCCTCTGGAGACAAGATGTCCATTCTACTTTCTGGCGAAATTAGATAAGTGTGAACCAGCGGAGTAGGGATTCCTTTTTCATCTAGTGCTGTCACGAAAGCCTCTCCAATTCCGAGGGACTGGATAAGTTCACTAGCTTTATAAAACTCGCTCATAGGGTAGTTTTCTACAGCTTTAGAAATTTCTTTTTTGTCTTTTGCAGTAAATCCTCTTAGGGCGTGCTGTATTTTTAGTCCCAGCTGACTCAAAACAGATTCTGGAATATCGCCAGGCACCTGCGTGATGAAATAAATTCCCACGCCTTTAGAACGGATAAGTTTTACCATTGTTTCTATCTGTTCTAAAAGCACTTTTGGCGCATCTTTAAAGATTAAATGAGCTTCATCTATGAAAACAGCCAATTTAGGTTTATCTAGGTCACCTGCTTCTGGAAGGGTCAAATATATTTCAGCAAAAAGAGACAAAATAAAAGTAGAGAACAGTGCTGGTTTGTTCTGAATATCCACCACACGAAGGATGTTTACCACACCTTTTTCGTTTCTTGTTTTTAGTAAGTCTAAAACATCAAAGCTAGGTTCTCCGAAGATTTGTGTAGCGCCTTGTTGTTCTAGTGCTACGATGCTTCTCAGGATAGCGCCTAATGATGCGGGAGCGATAGAGCCATAGCCATCAGCAAGTTCTTTTTTACCTCGTTCATTATCAGTTACATATTGTAATACTTTTTTCAAATCCTCTAAATCTATCAGAGGAAGTCCTTTGTCATCACAATATTTGAAAACAATAGACATGATGCTGGTCTGTGTGTCATTTAGCCCTAAAATTTTACTTAAAAGCACAGGTCCGAATTCGGTAACGGTAGCTCTAAGTTTTACTCCTTTCTCGGCAGAGAGAGACATTAGCTCCACTGGGAAAGCCTGTGGCTGGTATGGTAATTTGGTTTTATCATATCTTTCTTGGATGCGGCTGTTCATTTCTCCTGTGGCTGCTATTCCAGAAAGGTCACCCTTGATATCCATTACCAAAGAAGGTACACCATGATGTGAGAGCTGCTCTACGAAGGCTTGTAGTGTTTTGGTTTTTCCTGTTCCTGTTGCTCCAGCGATGAGGCCGTGTCTATTGATGGTTCGTAGAGGGATATTTACATCTACTTCAGGGATGACCTCTCCATCCAAAATTCCTTTTCCAAGGGTAAAGAAATGCCCTTTTGTAGTGTAGCGAGGCGTAGTTTCTGCTATAAATTTTTCCTTTTTTGACATTATTTATGATTTTAGGGTCTAAAAATAAAAAAGAATTTATAAAATAACTAAAAAAGGAGATAGAAATTTCTATCTCCTTTATGTTGGTTTTTATTTTCTTATAGTTTATAAGTAAGACCAATTCTTCCTCCAAAAGTATTAATTCCACCACCAAATTGAAGGTTCAAGCCAAGGTTTTTAGTAAAGAAATATCTTCCCCCGATTTGTAATCCTAAGTCAAAACCTGAAACAGCAAAACTTGTATGGAGATTTTCATAATATGATTCAAGACCAGCAGGACCAGTATATGTCTTTGAATTGCTAACATTATAATAACCTAATGTAGCTCCTGCATATAGATTAAATTCATTTGGAAGTTTTAGTAATCTATCAAAATGATAGTTTCCATTAACACCAAATCCAAAAAAGGAATACTTGTCATCAAAATAACCACCACTCATTTTTTTAGAACTATAAGAAGCCTCTGCTCCAATAGTAAAGTCTCTAGCTACTCCATAATCTAATCCTAAGTACACAGGTACTCCAAATCCAGATAGCCCTACGCCTCCATTAATTTGTACTTTGTTTTGTTCCAAAGCTCCTTGTGCAGATGCTGTAGCTACAGCAAAAAATAAAGATGCACATGCTAAAATCTTTTTCATAAAAAATAAAATTTAAATTTTTAAAACAGAGACAAAGATATGCATATTTTTTAGATAGAAAAATATTTTGTATCAAAATAATATTTATAACTTTATAAAGTGTAAAAAATAAATTTTATAGTTATGGACAAAATAAAAAATCACATTGGGCTGATTGTCGTTTCAGTAGCAATAGTTTTTTCTACTTTTTTGGCGGCTAATGCTTTTAAAAATAGAAATTCTAATAATGACACGATCAATGTTACAGGGCTTGGGAGCAAGGACTTTGAGTCTGACCTTATCGTATGGAATAGTTCTTTTACAAAGAAAAGCACAGACCTGAAAACAGCCTACGCCTCATTAGAGAAAGACAGAGAAGCCCTCAAAAATTATCTATTGTCTAAAGGTGTGAAAGAAAAGGAAATCGTGTTTTCTTCGGTAGGGATTTCTAAGGATTTTGATAGAACTTATGATGAGTATCAGAATGTGCGTTCAGAAGTGTTTACAGGATACACACTGAAACAAAATGTACAGGTGGAGAGTAAGGAAGTGGAAAAAATAGAGAATATCTCTCGCCAAGTTACCGAGCTTATTAATTCTGGTGTGGAGCTGTACTCTGAGCAGCCAGAATATTACTATACTAAATTAGCCGAGCTAAAACTAAAAATGATAGCTGAAGCAACCAAAGATGCGAAACTTCGTGCCGAAAAAATCGCAGAAAACGCAGGAGCAAGACTCGGTGATTTGAAAAAATCTGAAATGGGAGTTTTCCAGATTATTGCGCAGAATTCTTCAGAGGACTATTCTTGGGGAGGTTCGTTCAATACTTCATCTAAAAAGAAGACTGCCAATATCACCATGAAGCTCTCCTACAATATTAGATAAATTTCATACCTTTGCGGTTTTCAGATTATTTATGACAAATACAAGTCCGAAAACAGTAGCATTTCATACACTCGGGTGTAAGCTTAATTTTGCAGAAACATCTACTATTGCGCGCCAGCTTATAGGGGCGGGATATGAGAAAGTGGAGTTCGATGACCCTGCGCAAGTCTATGTGATTAACACATGCTCAGTAACGGATAATGCCGATAAAGAATGCAAGTTCCATGTGAAAAGAGCAGTCAAAGCCAATCCAGATGGGCTGGTGGTGGTTTTGGGATGCTATGCACAGCTGAAACCAGAAGAAATTTCCGCAATAGAGGGTGTAGATTTAGTTTTAGGAGCGAAGGAGAAATTTAATTTGCTTAATTTTCTTGATGATTTAAGGAAGTCCGAAAGCTCTGCGCAGGTTCACTCTTGTGAAATAGAAGATGCGGATTTCTTTATAGGTTCTTATTCTATTGGGGATAGGACTCGTGCCTTTCTGAAAGTTCAGGATGGGTGTGATTACAAATGTACTTATTGTACAATCCCGATGGCAAGAGGGATTTCTCGTTCTGATACGATAGAAAATATTGTCAAAAATGCCCAGCAGATTGCCCAGCAGGATATTAAGGAAATTGTCCTCACAGGAGTGAATATTGGTGATTATGGAAAGGGTGAATTTGGGAATAAAAAACATGAACATACATTTTTGGATTTAGTGACAGCACTGAACGAAGTGGATGGCATCGAGCGAATCCGAATTTCTTCCATAGAGCCTAATTTGCTAAAAGATGAAACTATAGAACTTGTAGCGAAGAGCAAGAGTTTTGTGCCGCATTTTCATATTCCGTTGCAGTCGGGCTCAGATGAGATTTTGAAAAAAATGAAACGCCGATATCTCACGGCTCTCTATACGAGCAGAGTGAATAAGATAAGGGAAATCCTGCCTGATGCGGCTATCGGTGTGGATGTAATCGTAGGCTTCCCAGGTGAGACTGAGGAGAAGTTCTTGGAAACTTATAACTTTTTAGCAGAGCTGCCAATCAGCTATCTGCATGTATTTACATATTCTGAAAGGGACAATACGGAGGCGGTTAGCATGGAGGGCGTAGTTCCTATTTCGGAGAGAAAGAGAAGGAATAAAATGCTCAGAATTCTTTCTGAGAAGAAAAAAATGGCTTTCTACCAAACACAATTAGGCAAAGTTCTGCCTGTTCTTTGGGAGCATGAGGAGAAAAACGGAATGATGTTTGGCTTTACGGATAACTATGTCAGAGTTCAAAAACCATATGACGAAAAGTCCGTGAATAAAGTAGAAAGAGTGAAATTAGAAAAAATTTCAAAGGAAGGGAATGTAGTGGTTTCTAGTTCTTTTGAGGAATTTTTAACAAAAGTTTAACCTCTATTGTCATTACAATGGAGGAAGTTTTTTTATTTTAGTGGATTGAATTTTCTTAAAATATTATGTCACAAAAAAGCACATACGGAGACAATGTCATCTCTCTAAGAGATGTAAAAATAGTTCAGAAGAATTTTACAGTTCTTTCTAATGTTAATCTGACCATAAAAAAAGGTAAGTTTAATTATCTCATTGGGAAAACAGGCTCTGGAAAAAGTAGCCTTCTCAAGGTTCTTTATGGGCACCTTCCACTTCGTGAGGGAGAAGGAGAGGTGGTTGGTTTTGATTTGACAAAACTAAAAGTATCTCGTATCCCTGATTTGAGAAGAAAACTGGGGATTATTTTTCAGGATTTTCAGCTGCTTATGGATAGAACGGTAGAGAAAAATCTTCTTTTCGTTTTAGAAGCCACAGGCTGGAAGGATAGAAGCCTGATGGAAGAGAGAATAGATGATGTCCTCAGCAGTGTAGGAATGAAAACCAAAAAACACAAAATGCCTCACGAATTGTCTGGTGGAGAGCAGCAGCGTGTAGCTATAGCAAGAGCTTTGCTGAATCACCCCGAGCTTATCTTGGCGGACGAGCCTACGGGAAACCTAGACCCAGAGACTTCTAATGATATTATGACTTTGCTAAGACAAGTGTCTGAGGAGAGAAATTGTGCAGTGCTTATGGCTACACACGATTATCATTTGATACAGAATTTCCCAGGGCAGGCTATCCGTTGTGAAGATGGGACAGTGTCTGTTTTACAAGACACAAGTGTACTTTTTGAATAAAAAAACTTAAATTTAACTTTTTTCAATAAAAACTAAATTTAATTAGTTAAATAATATTAAATTGTATGAAAATTTAGTTAAAATATAAATTTAGTACAATATCATTAATAAATGCTCGTTTTTGATATTAGTAACCAATTAATTTTTAAGAATCATGAAGAAGTTAGTTTTTGCAAGTTTATTTCTTGCGTTAGGAACATTCGCAGTAAATGCACAGTCTACTCCACTAAAAAAGAAAGCTGAGCCATCTAAGAAAACGGCTAAACAATCACCTAAGAAATCATCTCAACCTAATGAAGCAGAACATGCTGTTCCTGTTGCTCATGAAAGCGGAAGTTATCCTTCAGTGGATAAAGAACAACCAAAACAAAAGGAATCAGAGGATAAAAAGGAAGAACATCCTGTTAATCCACAGAAATAGATTTTATTGTTTATCATAGATAGCCACTTCTAAAAAGAAGTGGCTATTTTTTATGGGTAAATTCTTATCTTTGCGCCCAAAGTTTTAAAAGATGAGTAAAATTCGCGTTCGTTTTGCACCGAGTCCTACGGGTCCTCTGCATCTTGGTGGAGTGAGAACAGCACTATACAATTACCTTTTTGCTAAAAGCCAAGGAGGAGATTTTATTTTAAGAATAGAAGATACAGATACTGCCCGCTATGTAGAGGGAGCAGAAGACTACATCATGGAGGCGCTGGACTGGCTGGGAATACAGCCTGTGGAAAGCCCGAAAAAAGGAGGACCATATGCGCCATACAGACAGTCTGAAAGGAGAGAAATCTATGATAAATATACTGAGCAGGTTCTAAAAACGGATTATGCTTATTTAGCGTTTGATACTCCAGAAGAGCTTGATGAAATCAGGTTGGAGTACGAAGCTAAAGGAGAAGTTTTTTCTTATAATAATGTTACTAGAAATAGCCTAAGAAACAGCATTGCACTTCCGAAAGATGAGGTGAAAAAGCTTTTGGCGGAAAAAGTTCCTTTCGTGGTTAGGTTTAAAATGCCGGAAAACAGAGTGATGGAGCTGAGTGATATTATCCGTGGGAATTTCAGCGTAAATACGGATACTCTGGATGATAAGGTTTTGGTGAAACAAGATGGAATGCCGACTTATCATTTCGCAAATATCATCGATGACCACGAGATGCAGATTACTAATGTGATTCGTGGAGAAGAGTGGCTGCCGTCAATGGCTCTGCATGTATTGTTATACGAAGCCATGGGCTGGAAAGCACCAGAATTTGCGCATTTGCCACTGATACTAAAACCAGAAGGAAAAGGAAAACTCAGCAAAAGAGATGGCGATAAATTCGGATTTCCTGTATTTCCATTGAATTTTACCGATAAAGAAACAGGAGCTATATCCAAAGGATATCGTGAGGAAGGGTATTTCCCAGAAGCGTTTGTTAATTTCTTGGCACTTTTGGGCTGGTCGCCATCTGATGATAAAGAAATCTTGTCATTAGAAGAAATGGTTCAAGAATTTAATTTGCACAAAGTTCATAAATCTGGAGCGAGATTCAGCAAAGAAAAAGCCGAATGGTTTAACAGCCAATATCTTAAAATGAAAACAGATGATGAGCTGCTAGTTTTACTTAAAGAAATAGAAGCGGTGAAAAACTCTGAAGTCAGCGATGATAAGCTGATTACGATTATTGGGCTGATGAAAGAGAGAGCGGTTTTCGTGAAAGATATCTATGAGCAGGGACAGTTTTTCTTCTCTGCACCAGCAGATTATGATGAAAAAGCCATCAAAAAGGCGTGGGCAGATACCACAGGAGAACTTCTTGCAGAGTTTGCTCAGAAATTAGAAAAGGTGGATTTTCAATCAGAAATTCTCAAAAATCTTATTCATGATTTCGCTGCTGAAAAAGAATTAGGAATGGGTAAAGTGATGATGCCGCTGCGTTTGGCTTTGGTGGGAGAACTGAAAGGTCCAGATGTTCCTGATATCATGAATATTATAGGAAAAGAAAAAACTATAGAACGAATCGAGAAATTGATAGAAACTCAAAAAAAATAAATTCATATTTGATTTTTAAATTTATTAGTATTTTTGAAAACTCAAATATTATTCAAAATTAGAAATATGGAATACTTGGATTTTGAACAACCGATAAAAGAGTTGATGGAACAATATGAAAAATGTGCCATTGTAGGTGAAGAAAGCGGAGTGGATGTTTCAGCAACTTGCAAACAGATAGAAGAAAAAATCATCAAGACTAAAAAGAAAATCTATGGCAACCTTACGCCATGGCAGAGAGTACAGCTTTCTCGCCATCCAGATAGACCCTATACATTGGACTATATCCACGGAATAGCGGATGAGGGCAGCGTTGTTGAGCTTCATGGCGATAGATGCTTTGCGGATGACCCAGCGATGATAGGAGCGATGATAAAGATAAATGGTCAAAGTGTGATGGTTATCGGGACACAAAAGGGAAGAACCACGAAGGAAAGACAATACAGAAGATTCGGAATGTCTAATCCTGATGGGTATCGTAAAGCTTTGAGACTGATGAAGCTGGCGGAGAAATTTAATATGCCTATCGTGACTCTGATAGACACTCCTGGGGCTTATCCTGGTCTTGAGGCTGAGGAGAGAGGACAAGGTGAGGCTATTGCAAGAAATATTTTTGAAATGAGCCTTCTGAAAGTTCCTGTAATTGCTATCGTTATCGGTGAGGGAGCTAGTGGAGGAGCTTTGGGAATAGGTGTAGGGAATAAGGTTTATATGATGGAAAATACTTGGTATTCAGTGATTTCGCCAGAGTCTTGTTCTTCTATTCTTTGGAGAAGCTGGGAATACAAAGAAACAGCTGCTGATACACTGAAACTTACAGCGCAAGATATGCTGAAAGAAAAGTTAATAGACGGCATCATCACTGAACCGCTTGGTGGAGCTCACTATGACCCAGCAGAAGCATTTGCTAATGTGAAAGACACAATTTTAAAGAATATAAAAGCATATAAAGGCTTTACTGAAGATGAACTTGCTACACAAAGACAAGAGAAATTTGTAGCAATGGGACAATACAAAGGATAATTAAATAAAAAAAGCTGGAAAATTTTCCAGCTTTTTATTTTTATCTTACACCTAATGTTAATTGATAATCAGCATTGATGGTTCTTGATTGGTGGTATTTTCCTCCACATATTACGGAAGAAATAGTATATGAACCTTTGTTTAAAGACATTCTTCCCGTAGAGTTTGCAGGAACACTGATATTATAGCTGCTTTTCCCTGTAAAATTTACTACAATAGGGCATTTTGATAGATTTTTGACAGTTACATATGCACTGTTCCCTTTGCTGCTTCCATTAAGTATTCTGGTAGCTTCCTCAGCAGTCTCTTGGTGACTTCTATGGCTGTTGGATTGGTGAGAAGTTGAGGTTTGTGCTGAAGAGCTACCGCTTCCTAAACGGGCTAACTTTCTTCTAAACTCAGGAGTTTTAGGGTGGCTAGGGTAGTTTACTATGAAATTTGCAACCACCTTTGGGTCATTGGATTTTTCTGTCATTTCTATGGTATGTTGGGACTGAGCGAATATACCAGCAGACAGAAATCCTAAAAGAAGTAAAATCGTTTTTTTCATCTTTATAAAATTTGTATCTTTGCCAATTAATTACAAAAATATAAAAAATATTATAATTATGTATACACCAGTAGCAGCAGATGTAGCTAAACTAAGAAACACAACAGGTGCAGGAATGATGGACTGCAAAAAGGCTTTGGTAGAAGCTGAAGGGGATTTTGAAAAAGCTATCGAAATCCTTAGAAAAAAAGGACAAAAAATTGCAGCAAATAGAGCAGATAGAGAATCTACTGAAGGAGCTGTAATCGCAAGAGTAAACGAGGATAACACACTAGGTGCTATCATCTCTCTAAACTGCGAAACGGACTTCGTTGCTAAAAATGATGCTTTCGTAGAATTGGCTTACGAATTAGCAGAACAAGCAATGAACTATGCTTCTAAAGAGGAGTTCTTGGCTTCTGATTTCCACGGAATTACAGTTGCTGAAAAACTAATCGAGCAGACAGGAGTTATCGGAGAGAAAATAGAAATCGGTGCATTTGAAAGAATCGAAGGACCTTTCTTGGCGGCTTATATCCACGCAGGAAACAAAATTGCAGCGATCACAGCATTGTCTGCTAAAGTAGACGGAGCAGCAGAGGCAGCGAGAAACATCAGTATGCAAGTAGCATCTATGAGCCCAGAAGTTCTTTCTTACAAAGATTTTTCTCCTGAGTTTATAGCAGCAGAAACAGACGCAAGAATTGCAGCAATCGAGAAAGATAACGAGGAGCTTGTAAGACTTGGAAAACCATTGAAAAATGTTCCTAAATATGTTTCTTATGCACAGTTGACAGAGCAAGTTCTAAAACAAGCAGAAGAAGATGCAAAAGCTGAATTGAAAGCTGAAGGTAAGCCAGAACAAATCTGGGATAAAATCTTACCTGGTAAAGTTCAGAGATTTATCAGTGATAACACTTCTCTAGACCAAGAGAAAGCATTGCTTGACCAAAACTACATCAAAGACGGAGACATGAAAGTTTCTCAATATGTGAAATCTGTAAACCCAGATCTTGAAGTAGTAAGATTCGTAAGAGTTTCTCTTTAATTAAAATTAAAATTTATTCAATTCCTCTTAGCTGAAAAGTTGAGAGGAATTTTTATTTTATAAAAACTTTGTGATAAATATCAGCACTTGAAATCATCTTCGTATGGTTTTTTATTGTTAATTTTGCTAACAAAATATACTTTTTTAACACTAAATAGAAGAAAATGAGCGAAATAAGTGAAATAATCAGAGATTACTGGACAGAGCGCTCCAAAACATATAGCGATTCCACATTGCAGGAGCTTTATGGAGACAATGCCCAGAACTGGGAAAATATTCTCTATGGAGATATTGATAAGAGCCAGAATTTGAAGATATTAGACATCGGAACAGGACCAGGGATGTTTGCGGTGCTGCTGGGAAGAAATCCGAATTTTGAAGTGTCCGCAGTAGATTCCAGCAAAGGGATGATAGAACAGGCGACACAGAATGCACAGAAATTCGGAGCGAAGGTGAATTTCCAGTTGCTGGATGCACAACAGCTGCCTTTTGAGGACGATACATTTGATGTGATTGTCACTAGAAATGTGACTTGGAATCTTCCTCACCCGAAAGATGCTTACAAAGAATGGAAAAGAGTACTGAAAAAAGGAGGAAAAATGATAAACTTTGATTCCAATTGGTATTCTTATCTTTTTGATGAAAATCTACATAAATACCATGAAGAACACCCAGACAAGAAACTCCAAGAAGTCCTGCCAGATGGAATGGAAGCACGAATGGAAAACATCGCAAAAACGCTTCCTCTTTCCAAAGAGAGAAGGCCTGCATGGGATGTTAATTGTCTTTTGGATTTAGGGTTTTCTAAAATGGCTTTTGATTATAATATTAATGATGAGGTCTATGACAAGGAACATCAGGAAATCAATGCTTACGCACCGATGTTTAGAATTATAGCAGTTAAATAATTAAACTTATAAAATATGAATAAAATCTGGTATTCAATAGCATTGGGGCTACTCGCTGTCTCTTGCTCAGGAAAGAAAGAATCTGGGAGTAATAAGGCTCAAACTAACGCTCCGAAAATGGAAAAAGTGGAATACATCTATCATGATGGAACCAGAGATTTGAAAGTATCCATCACTACACCGCCACAGCGTGCGGCTCTTTTTACGCCTCATATGACAGAGATGCTTTTGGCTTTAGGGCTGGGAGATAGAATAGTGGTGGGAACTACGGAAGGTCCTGTTTCTAAGCAATTTGAAAAGGAATATGAGAAAGTTCCAGATGAATATAAATTCATAGGACATAGTTTTAAAATGACCAAAGAGGCTTTCCTTCTCAGAGAGCCAGATTTCGTGTCTAGTGATGGAGACCTTAGCTCAGAATCTACGGGTTCACCAGAAGAGCTTTTGGCTCAGGGAATCGCTCCATTTACACCAAAAACTATCCAGACTCCAAACGCTACGATAGAAACTGTATATGAGGATTTCTATATGCTGGGAAAAATTTTTAATGTAAATGACAAAGCGGAGGAAGTAGTGGAAGGAATGAAATCCAGACTTGCCGAGGCTAAAAAAACATTCGTAGTTAAACCAGAAAACGAAAAGAAAAAAGTAATGATACTTTCTTCTATTAATAATGGGATTTGGGTTTTTTCTTCTTTGGCGGCGGATTTGGTTCGTCAGGCAGGAGGTGTCAATATTTATGAAGATGCAGGGACAGCCTATGAGTTCGTATCTTTTGAGAGTGTGGTGCATAGAAATCCAGATGTGATTTTCATCACAGACACGCAGTCTAGAAATATGACTCCCGAAGAAAAAGCGAATTTCATCAAAAATCACCCAATATTGAAAGATATCAACGCGGTGAAGAATAATCAGATTTATGAAGTGAATTTTGCGGATGTTTCACCTGGGGTTAGAAATGTGGATTTTATCATTAGACTGAATAAAGTTCTTTACCAAGGAGGAAAATAGAATATTGTTTGAGAATAGTTGTGTAAATTTCAATAATTTCGTTAAAAAATCATGTTTTTATTGGTTTTTTAACGAAATTATTACGATATTAGCAAGATAAAATTAATACAACTATGGAACAATTGGTAGAAAAGATAGCTGGGCTTATTTGGTCCGATGTCTTTATCGTATTATGTGTTTTCACGGGAATTTACTTCTCTATTAGACTCGGTTTTCCTCAGTTTACCCAAGTAAGGGAAATGCTGAGGTTACTTTTTCAGGAGAAAGAATCAGAGAAGGGATTGTCTTCTTTTCAGGCGTTTTCTTTGGCTATTTCGGGGCGTGTAGGAACAGGAAATATTGTAGGAGTTGCCACAGCGATTGCCATGGGAGGGCCTGGGTCTATATTTTGGATGTGGCTGATAGCGATTTTGGGTTCTGCATCAGCATTTATAGAGTCTACTCTGGGGCAGGTTTATAAAAGAGAAATAGACGGAGAATACCGCGGAGGGCCAGCCTATTATATAGAAAAAGGACTCGGAATAAGATGGTATGCTGTTCTTTTTGCTGTGATTGCGGTAGTATGCTGTGGATTTCTCTTGCCAGGGGTTCAGAGCAATAGTATAGCACAGTCTATGAATAATGCTTTTGGGATAGTAACTCAGACGGATTATTTTATTCCTATGAATATTTTTGGGGTAGTAGTTGTAGGACTTTTAGTGATGATAATATTTGGGGGAGTTAAGAGGCTGGGACATGCTTCAGAAACGATAGTTCCCTTGATGGCAGGAGCTTATATTCTGGTAGGATTGATTATCATTATTCTTAATTTTCATAGAATTCCAGATGTGTTTTTAACAATAATTTCTTCAGCTTTTGGGCAGGATGCTATTTTTGGGGGTGTTTTAGGAAGTGCCATTGCTTGGGGAGTGAAAAGAGGAATTTATTCCAATGAAGCAGGGCAGGGGACAGGACCTCATGCAGCGGCAGCATCGGAGGTTATCCATCCAGCAGAGCAGGGGCTGGTACAGGCGTTTTCTGTGTATATAGATACTCTTTTTGTTTGTACTACTACGGCGTTTATGATTTTGTTTACAAATCAGTATAATGTAATTGACGAACAAACTAAAATGATAGTGGTAGAACATGTAAAAGGCTTGGATTATACAGGTTTTACGCAGTCTGCGATTTCTTCTCATTTTCCTTCGTTTGGGAATGAGTTCGTAGCGATAGCACTCTTTTTCTTTGCTTTTACTACCATAATGGCTTATTATTACTATGCAGAGACCAATCTCACCTTTATTGTCTGTTCTAAATATCACCATTTGGCTATTTTTGTTTTAAGAATTGTTTTTCTTATAGGAGTGTATATGGGAAGTGTGCGAGAGGCTAAAATGGCGTGGATAATAGCAGATGTAGGGTCTGGGCTGATGGCGTGGGTGAACATTATAGCGATTTTACTGCTGGGAAATACCGCACTGAAAGTATGGAAAGACTATAAAACACAAAAGAAAAATGGAATACAAAAACCAACTTTTGATGTTAAAAAACTAAATATTAAAAATGCTGATTTTTGGGAGAAAAAACAAAATCCCTAAAACTATGGTTTAGAGACTTTGACAGGTTATAATATATGAATGGATTTTTACAGTTAGTGTCTTTTGGTTAGAAATTGTTACAGAAAAGATTAGTTTTTTTTCTTTTAATTGTTTAATGCGCTGATTTAGTGGTTATAATATTTAGATATAACATATAAAATCCCAACACAAGCTCCTATTAAAAGTGAGATTAACAATAGTGAAATTATAAGAAATATAATATAGGCTGTTTGACCATACTTTTTAAATTTTTCATTGCAAAAATCACTTGCTTTTTGTAGGAAGTCAAGTTCTTTTTGGATTTTTAGGAAACTTCTATCATATTCAAAACCATCTTCTTCATCTTTGATTTCGGCTACAATTTTAGAAATCTTCATGATGTGTTTTCCATAACTTTCATACATCCAGTATTTTCCTATAAAATATAGAATCACGCAGAATGTTAAAAATAGTATAATAAAAAAAATAATATTAGATTCCTTGTTATGTAAATATAAAGTAGAATATAAACCTAACATAATGGGAACAAATACAATATTAAAAGATTTATAAAGCTCTGAATTTAAAACCAATTCATACCTTAAATCCAAAATATTATGATAGGTATTAAGGTTTTTGGTATTCAGCTTTTTATAAAAAATATAGAATTTCAGATAATAATATCCTGTTATTGTAAGTGCTATAAATACTAGTATAACAAGTAGATAGATCTGCTCAGTATTCTTTCCCATTAAAGGCAGCATTATAGCCCATAAAGAAAAGGAAACAACACTTATCCAAAATTCAGCCCGCATATTCTTCCGCATCATTTCCAGAGGCGTATGAATTTCTTTTTGTTTTTCCAAGGAAATCTCGGGAACGGATTCTATTTTTTCCTCATCCCACACTTGTTTTAAGTTTTCTAAATCCATTAGAATTTTTTATTAAATTATTATTTTATAATTCTTTGTTTATCAATTCGTTTACCAAGTCGCTCAACTTCTGTTTGGCGCGGTTTAGTTTTACACGGCAGTTTCCTTCCGTTATTCCCAATTGTTCCGCCATTTCTTTCCCAGAATAGTCTTCTAAATAATAGAAAATCAGTGCTTTGTCTATCGGACTTAGCAGGTGGATGGCATCATACATTATCTTTACTTTGTACTCTTCTTCGGCGGTTTCTTCATTTTTGATGTCAAAATTCTGAATTTCCTCTTCCCGAGAGATGAATCCTCTTTTCTTTTCAGATTTCAGGAAAACTATCGCTGTATTCAGGGCTACACGATACATCCAAGTAGAAAATTTGCTTTTTTCCTCAAAACTTGGATAGGCTTTCCACAGCTGATAGGTAATTTCCTGAAACAAATCATTCTGGTCTTCAGGCTTGTCCATATACATCTTGGAAATTTTGAAAAGCACGCCTTTATGCTTTTCTATTCTCTCCAAAAATTCCTGCTCTAATGAAGACATTGATTGATTTTTTTGTTAATTAGTATTAAAATTTAGGATTTGTTACACACTTATTTGAAAAAAAATAAAACCACATTTTTTATGTGGTTTATTTTATTCTTAGAGACTCTTTGACGAGTTCTATCATTTTTGGGTCGCCCGTTTGTTTTCCTTTTTCATCGGAGAATTTCACGGTCGGTATCCATTCATCATTTGCGCCAAGAACTCCTGTGAGTTTCATTACGATATTCATTGGTGTAAGTCCTACATCGTTGGTCAGATTTGTTCCAATTCCAAAGGAAAGTCCGACTTTTCCTCGGCAAGCTTGCGTAATTTCGGAGATTTTCTCCAAATTAAGATTATCCGAGAAAATAATGTATTTAAACAAAGGATTGATGCCGTGTTTTTCGTAGTGTTTGATGGTTTTTTCTGCGAAAGCTATCGGGTCGCCGCTGTCGTGTCTTACTCCATCAAAAAGTTTGGCGAATTTTTTATCAAACTGTTTGAAAAACACATCTGTGGTATAAGTGTCCGAAAGGGCAACTCCCAAATCGCCACGATAGACATCCACCCAATGCTCTAGAGAAAGTGCATTTGCCATCTTAAAGCCATACTGCGCGCCATGGAACATGAACCACTCGTGGGCGTGCGTTCCGATAGGTTTTACACCGTATTTCATCGCAAAATGAACATTGGATGAACCTATGAAATAGCTGTTGGAATCTTGGGTAAGGGCTTTCATCACTACATCATGAACTTTGTAGGAATGTCTTCTTCGTGTTCCAAACTCTGCGAAATTGACTTTTAGTTCTATAAGGTTTTTAGCCTTTTCTAGGGTTTTTCGGGTGATTTCATCATCACTTTGGCGCTCCATATCGTTCATTTTGTAATAAAGCTCACTGATGAGCGATAGCAGCGGCACTTCCCAAAGTATGGTTCTGTACCAAAGACCTTCTACAGTAACTTCTAAATCGTTCCCTATTTGATTGATTTTCACTTCGGAAGGGTCGTAGTGGTATCCTTCTAAAAAGTCTAAATAGGGCAGATTGAGATACGGACAGTTTTTCTTCAGAAATTCTTTTTCAGCTTTGGTCAGCTGGAGTTTTGCCATTTCGTTGATGGCTTTTCTGAGGGCATCGTCAAAGCCTTCTGGGAAGGAATGTTTCCCTCGGTTGATGAATACATATTTCACTCTCGCATCTGGAAAGAGCTTTACCACAGCGCATTGCATGGTAAATTTGTAAAAATCATTGTCTAATATGGAGTTGAAAACTACGCTCATTTTTAGATTTTATTAAAATTAAAGCCATAAAAATACGAAATTCTATTATTAAAATTGTGTTTGAATAGACAAATAATTAAATTCGCGCTGCTATTTGAATGAAATATGAAAGACTTGCTTAAGTTTTACTCATTATCAGAGATTGATTATAGACACAAATATCCTTTAATCAAGAAAATAAAATATTTTGCAAAGGGCATACTATTGTATTTTGTATTTCAGATTTGCGCTTTATTGCTAATGCTTTTGGTGGATGAATTCTTGATAAAGAAAATGGGTTTTCCTTCCGTTTTTAAATTAATGTTAGAAAGCCAAAAGAAAATAAAAGGGTATTATGGCTTTTTCATGGTTGTGATTTTAGGGCCTTTGGTAGAAGAGCTTATTTTTAGGTTGATTTTAGTTCCTAAGCGTAGAAATATCGCGATATTTACTTTTGTTTTTTCGTTTTTGATAATAAACAAAACTTATTATCTTATCGAAATAGATTGGCTTTTGCTAATGTCTTTGGCAGTGTCAGGATTGCTGTCTTTTCTTGTTTTTAATTTACTGAAACGAAAACCTGAAATAGAAACAGCCATCGGGAAAAAACAGAAAATAATCACAATGATCTCTGTTGTCCTTTTTGGGTTGTTGCATATTGTTAATATAGAAAATCTGCATTGGGAACTGGCGCTGCTCTATCCTGTGTATGCTCTTCCGCAAATGATTTCAGGGTATGTTTGTTCTGTGCAGAGGCTGAAATTAGGTTTTGTCTGGGGATTGCTTTTTCATTCAATGATTAATTTAATGGCTTTTCTGAATTAAAATTGTATACATCATAATGCTTGGTTTTTTGCTTGTTTAGAAAATTATTCTTTACTTTTGCTATGTGCATTCAGAATTAGAACTTCAGCTAAAAACATTGCCTTCAGAGCCTGGTGTTTATCGTTATTACGATAAAAAGGGTGAGATTTTGTATGTAGGAAAGGCTAAAAATCTGAAAAACAGGGTTCTATCTTATTTTAATAAAAGTCAGATCGGCTACAAAACCCGAATGATGGTTTCTAAAATCGTAAGGCTGGAAACCACCGTGGTTAATAGCGAATACGATGCGCTTCTTCTGGAAAACAACCTCATAAAAGAATATCAGCCTTTCTATAATATTCTGCTGAAAGATGACAAGTCCTATCCATGGATTTGCATCAAAAAAGAGCCTTTTCCTCGGATTTTTTTAACGAGAAATGTCATCAAAGACGGCTCAGAATACTACGGGCCTTACGCAAAAGTAAAACAGGCAAAAACCTTGATAGAAGTTATTAAAAACATCTATAAACTCAGAACCTGCAGCCTGAATCTCGCTCCCGAAAAGATAAAAGAAGGGAAATATAAAGTCTGTCTGGAATACCATATTAAAAACTGTTCTGGTCCTTGCGAAGGACTAGAATCTGAGGAAGAATATGCCCAAAAGCTAAACGCCATTCGTGGGATTATCAAAGGTGAATTCAAGGCAGCGAGGGAATATTTAGAAGCTGAAATGTACAACTACGCCGCAAAGCTGGAATTTGAAAATGCCCAGCAGAGCAAGGAAAAATTGCAGATTTTAGAAAATTACCAGACCCATACCACTATCGTGAGTTCCAACATAAATGATGTGGATGTCTTCGGTATTATCAGTGATGAAGCGGCGGCTTATGTCAATTATTTCAAAATTAAAAACGGCTCTATTATTCAGTCCTACACCACAGAAATCAAAAAAATGCTGGATGAAACCGATGAAGAAATATTGGAAGAAGCCCTGATAGAGATTAGGAATAAATTTAATTCTACTTCTACGGAAATTTTTCTTCCGTTTCATCTCAATATAGAAATTCCACATGTGAAGCTGATTGTCCCTAAACTGGGCGACAAAAAGCGTATCGTAGAACTTTCCGAGAAAAACGCAATGGAATACCGCGTGGAAAAACTCAAGCAGGTGCAGATAGTAGATCCAGAAAGACATACCAACCGCATCATGGCGGAGATGAAAAAGCTCCTCAGACTTCCCGAAGAGCCGCGCCATATAGAAGGTTTTGATAATTCTAATATTCAAGGGACAAATCCCGTTTCAGCGTGTGTGGTTTTCAAAGACGGGAAGCCCAGCAAGGCGGATTATCGGATTTTTCATGTAAAAACCGTGGAAGGGCCGAATGATTTTGCTACGATGGAAGAAGTCATCTATCGCCGATACAGCAGACTTTTGGATGAGGGCGAACCACTGCCGCAGCTGATTTTGATAGACGGCGGGAAAGGTCAGCTCAGTTCCGCAGTGAAAAGCCTGAAACTCCTTGGATTGTATGGGAAAATTTCCATCATCGGAATAGCGAAAAGATTGGAAGAAATTTTCTTTCCCGAAGACCCTGTTCCATTGTATTTGGACAAAAAATCTGAAACCTTGAAGGTTCTCCAGCGGGTTCGGGATGAGTCGCATCGTTTCGGTGTGAAGCATCATCGCACGAGAAGAAAAAATTCTACAATAAAATCAGAATTGGAGGAAATCCCTGGCGTAGGCGAGAAAACTATCCAGCAGCTTTTATCTAAATTAAAATCCGTAAAAAGAATAAAAGAAGCCTCTCTGGAAACGCTGGAAGAGATTTTAGGAAAATCCAAGGCAAAGGCAGTTTGGGAGCATTTTAACAGCTAAAAAAAGATTGAATAAATTTCCTGATTTTTGCTCGTAAAAGCGAAATTAGGAAATTTTGTCCTATTCAAAATATCGTTTTTAAATCATTTTCGGAAATTTTGTCTTATTTTATGTGATAGAATGGTTTTTGCAATTTAGATTTCAGATAACTTTTAAAATAAAAAATTATGAATCTAAATCAATATACCGTAAAATCACAAGAAGCCATCCAAAAAGCACAACAAATTGCTTTGGATTCTGGCAACCAGAGTATAGAACCTCAGCATCTATTGGAAGGAATTTTCCAAGTGGATGAGAATATCTCAGCTTTTCTGATGAAAAAAGCAGAAGCCGACCTTAACCTAATAAGACAAAGAAACAGAGAGTCTTTGGAAAGCCTCCCAAAAGTGGAAGGCGGAAATATTTACCTTTCTCAAAGTGCCAGCAAAGTCCTTTTGGAAGCGCCTAACATCGCTAAAAGAATGGGCGATGAGTATGTGACTTTGGAGCATATTTGGTTGGCGTTATTAGAGGTGAGTTCTTCCGTTTCGCAGATGTTGAAAGACATGGGCGTGACCAAATCCCTTTTGGAAGGAGGAATCAAAGAACTTAGAAAAGGTTCAAAGGCGACTTCGGCAAGTTCCGAAGAGACTTACCAATCACTTAATAAATACGCTAAAAACTTCAATGAACTGGCAGCAGAAGGGAAATTAGACCCAGTAATCGGGCGAGATGAAGAAATCCGAAGAGTGCTGCAGATTCTTTCGCGAAGAACCAAAAACAATCCTATTCTCATCGGTGAACCAGGAGTAGGTAAGACCGCCATCGCAGAGGGAATAGCCCATAGAATCATCAGTGGAGATGTTCCAGAAAACTTGATGGACAAAACGCTCTATTCACTTGACATGGGAGCACTGATTGCAGGTGCGAAATACAAAGGAGAGTTTGAAGAAAGACTGAAATCCGTAGTGAATGAAGTGGTAAAATCCGATGGACAGATTATCCTTTTCATCGATGAAATTCACACCCTTGTAGGTGCAGGCGGCGGCGAGGGAGCGATGGATGCTGCGAATATCCTGAAACCAGCTTTGGCGAGAGGAGAGCTTCGTTCCATCGGTGCGACAACACTTAACGAGTATCAAAAATACTTTGAGAAAGACAAAGCTCTGGAACGCCGTTTCCAAAAAGTAATGGTGGAAGAGCCAGACACAGAATCAGCGATTTCTATTCTTCGTGGAATCAAAGACAAGTATGAATTCCACCATAAGATTAGAATAAAAGATGAAGCCATCATCGCGGCGGTAGAAATGTCTCAGCGATATATTTCGGATAGATTTTTACCAGATAAAGCCATTGACCTAATCGATGAAGCTTCTGCAAAATTAAGAATGGAAATCAATTCCAAACCAGAGGAATTGGATGTTTTAGACAGAAAACTTATGCAGATGGAGATAGAGCTGGCGGCAATTTCCAGAGAGGGCAACCAGACCAAGATAGACCATCTGAAAGAAGATATTGCGAAAATCACTGAGGAGCGAAACCAAATCAACGCAAAATGGCTTAGTGAAAAGCAGAAATCCGAGGATTTGACTCAGATTAAAAAAGATATTGAAAGCTTGAAATTAGAAGCTGAAAGAGCTCAGCGTATGGGTGATTATGCAAAAGTTTCGGAGATACAATATGGAAAACTCCGTGAAAAGGAGGACGAGCTACAAAAACTGGAATTGGCGATGCAGAATCAGCAGAATGAGCTTGTAAAAGAGGAAGTTACCGCAGAAAACATCTCTGAAGTAGTGGCGAAATGGACAGGAATTCCAGTGACTAAACTACTTCAGTCCGAAAGAGAAAAACTGCTTCATTTGGAAGATGAACTCCACAAAAGAGTGGTAGGGCAAGAGGAAGCGATACAATCCGTAGCTGATGCTATCCGAAGAAACAGAGCTGGGCTGAATGATGAGAAAAAACCTATCGGGTCTTTCCTTTTCCTCGGAACTACGGGAGTTGGTAAAACCGAGTTAGCGAAAGCCTTGGCGGAGTTCTTATTTGATGATGAAAATAATATGACCCGTATCGATATGTCTGAATATCAGGAGAAACACTCTGTTTCTAGATTGGTAGGAGCGCCTCCAGGGTATGTAGGCTATGATGAGGGCGGACAGCTGACAGAGGCCGTAAGAAGAAGACCATATTCTGTGGTACTTCTGGATGAGGTAGAAAAGGCACACCCAGATGTGTTTAATACCTTGCTTCAAGTGCTGGATGATGGGCGATTGACAGACAACAAAGGTCGCGTAGTGAATTTTAAAAATACCATTATCATCATGACTTCTAACCTTGGTTCTCATATTATTCAGGAGAATTTTGAGAAAATTAATGAAAGTAATTTAACTGAAATTGTAGAAAAAACCAAAGAAGAAGTATTTGACCTGTTGAAACAAACTCTACGACCAGAGTTCCTCAATAGAATAGATGAAACGGTGCTGTTCCAACCATTGAATTACAATGAAATCGGAAAAATCGTTCAGTTCCAACTAAGAGGAATCAACAAAATGCTGGAAAGCAGAAATATCATCTTGACTGCAACGCAGGAAGCGATAGATTTCATCCTGAAAAAAGGCTACGACCCAGCATTTGGAGCTAGACCACTGAAACGAGTAGTACAGCAGGAAGTTCTGAATAAACTCTCAAAAGAGATTTTGGCTGGAAATGTAAAAGAAGGCGAGAGAGTGACAGTAGATTGTTTTGATAATAAGCTGGTTTTCAGACCGACAGAGTAATTGTTATAATGTTATAAAGACCATTTAGACCTGCTGAATAATCCAACCTTGTTATTGATCTTTTTCATAGAATCCTTATGGCGGGTCTAAATGGTTATTTTAAATGTAAATCCAAAAATAAAATCCTTCAAATTTGAAGGATTTTTGTTGTTAGAAATGTCTTTGCTAATAAATCAGAAAATCAAGTCTCAAAGGCTTGATTTTTTTCTTTACCTTTGTGGTTTAAATGAAAAACGATATGACTGAGAACAAAAATTTACCAAAAGTCGGAGTTATTGGGAGTGGTAGTTTCGCTACTGCAGTAGTAAAAATGCTGATGGAAAACTGCGAGAAAGTCCATTGGCTGCTTCGTGATGATGGCACAAGGGAGGCTCTGATTTCGCAGGGTAGTAACCCGCACTATCTTACCGCAGTGAAATTTAACCCAGAACGATTGGTTTTGACAATGGATATCAATGAGCTGGTGACAGCCTGCGATGTGATTATTCTAGCAACGCCATCCATCTATCTAGCGGATACCATAGAGAAGATGACCTGTGATTATTCAGGGAAGATATTTGCTTCGGTGATTAAAGGAATTGTTCCAAAGCATAATGATATTGTAGCGAATTATCTCCGTGATACCTTTAAGATAGGATACAGAAGCCAAGCAGTTCTTGCAGGGCCGTGTCATGCGGAAGAAGTTGCCATGGAGCGTTTGTCTTTCCTCACTGTGGCTGCTGCCAGCAAGGAAACCACTCAGATGCTGAGCGACTTGTTGTCTTCACGATATATTAGAATTAACCAAAGTAATGATATTTTGGGCAATGAATACAGCGCAGTCCTCAAAAATATCTATGCTATAGGAGCAGGAATGGCGAATGGGCTGGGCTATGGGGATAATTTCCAAGCGGTATATATTTCTAATGCGGTTCGGGAGCTGGAAAGAATTCTAGATGCGGTATATCCAGAGCCAAGAGATGTCAATGAAAGTTCGTACATTGGGGATTTGCTCGTTACGGCTTACTCGTTGTTCAGTAGAAACAGAATGTTTGGGAACTACATCGGGAAGGGCTATACCGTGAAATCTGCTATTCAATCCATGAGCATGGTGGCGGAGGGCTACTACGCTACTAACGGAATCCATCAGATTATTAAAAACAATAAGATAGATGCTCCTATCGTGCAGCATATTTATAGAATTCTTTACGAAGAGAAAAACTGTGAAGAAGAATTTACAAAACTTGTTCAAAAGCTAAATTAAAATGAAAGAATACATAGAATACAACACTAAACAAGGCATCACTGACCTACTGTCTGAAATAGAACTAGACGATGAAAAAGGCTGGGTAGAAGGAATGCACAAAGGAGAAATGATAGCTTCTATCAAACTTCCTAATAACAATTTTAATTATAATGAAAATGGCGAACTGGTGGAGGAATACTCATCTCAGAAATATCTAAGGGTAGATTATCTGGCGAGCCTCAGACCTGTGAGTTTTGATTTTAAAATTGTGGCGTATAGATTTTTGGATTAATTTAATAAATAGTTATAATATGAAAACCATTGGAAAATTTTTATTGATTTTATCCCTTGTATTGGGAACAGGAAGTTTATTCTCTCAAAAAGTGGTGACACAAGAAATAGCCAAACCATCTGAGGGGAAGTCGTTAGTTTATATTGTCAAATCAGGAGCGGGGTACCTTATAAATTTTAGAATATATGATGGAGACAAGTTCTTGGGTGCGTTGAATGGATTTAGTTATATGGTGTATGAGTGTGAGCCAGGAAAACATTTATTTTGGGCAGCATCAGAAAATAGAGATTTTATAGAAGCTGATCTAGAGCCTAATGGCGTATATGTTATAAACGCTAAAGGACAGATGGGAGTGGTTGTAGCTGGAGTAAATTTAACTCCACTGAATCCAAATGAGTTCAAAGATAGAAGATTATTTTATCAGGTTATAAAACACTACACTAAACAAACGGACTTTAATACTAATGTAGATAAGTCTGAAAATATTAAACAGGCAATGGAAAAGTATGAAGACCTCAAGAAAAAGAATTCATCTAAGATACAATATTTAGATCCTAGCTGGCAGTTTAAAAATGCAGATAAACCTCAAAGAGATAAATAAGAGGATAATAAAAAAATGAATCAATCGAAAAAGGGATTTATCTATACGACTATTGGTGCTACGCTGTGGGGTATAAATGGGGCTTTTGCGGAGTTTTTGTTTTTGCAGAAAAAGGTAACTTCTGACTGGCTGACTCCATACAGGCTTTTGCTGGCAGGGATTTTTTTATTGGTTTATCTTTATGCCAAGGATAAAAATAAAATCTTTGATATTTTTAGAAATACTAAAGATTTGATAAGGGTGTTCGTTTTCGGGGTTTTTGGTATGCTGGGAACACAATATACCTATTTCACTACGATACAGCATTCTAATGCAGGCATTGCCACGGTGCTTCAGTATTTTGGGCCTACGCTTATCTTGCTTTATGTTTGTTTTAAAGAAAAAAGAAAACCAAAACCATATGAAGTAGTCGTTTTGTTTTTATCTCTTTTGGGTGTGTTTATTCTGGCTACGCATGGAGATATGAGCACTTTGAAGGTTTCTTCTGTGGCTCTGTTTTGGGGAATGCTCTCAGCAATTACTTTGGTTATATACACGGTGCAGCCAGCAGAGATTTTAAAGAAATATGGAACGGCGGTGGTCATCGCATGGGGAATGTTCATCGGCGGAATCGCACTTTCTATCACCGCGAAGCCATGGGAACAGCCCGTGAAGGTGGATATTGTAGTAATCGTATTTTTATTGCTGATTGTCCTTTTGGGAAGTATTTTTGCATTTCTGTTTTATCTGTCAGGTGTAGGAATTATAGGCCCTACGAAGGCAAGTATGATAGCCTGTATAGAACCTGTGGTAGCTACGATATGTTCTGTAGTATTTTTAGGAAATCCTTTTTCCTTCTTGGATGCGATAGGATTTGCTTTTATCTTGTCCACGGTGTTTATTGTAGCATATATTTCGGATAGAGAAAATAAAAAAAATACCACTCAATAAGTGGTATTTTTGTTTTGGTTTATTTCACGCCTTTTTCTTTCATGGCTTTATTTAGTGGTTTTAGGATGGCAACTCCCAGTAGGGTAGCGATGAGCAGCAGGGCGAAATTTACCCAGAAGAAATTAGCTTTGTCTTCGTAGCTGTACCACATACTTGCTAGTATACCAGAGAGTTTGTTCCCTATCGATGTAGAAAGGAAAAATCCTCCCATCATCAGCGCTGTAATTCTCGGTGGAGAAAGTTTAGACACCAAAGAAAGTCCCATAGGAGACAGACAGAGTTCGCCTACTGTGATGATTCCATAAGCAGCAAACAACCAAAGTGGTGATACTTTGTAAGCACCGTTATCTCCTGCATATACAGCGCTTACCATCACAAGACAGCTGAGAGCTGAAAGGAATAATCCCAAAACTATCTTTGTAGGGGTAGAAGGTTCTTTGTCTTTTCTACGAAGCATCATAAAGAAGCCTACCACCACTGGTGTAAGGGCGATAACCCAGAAAGGGTTGATAGACTGGAATAGCTCGGTATTGTAGAGATATACTTTCTTGTCTGGATTGGCTTCCAGCTCGGCTCTTTGTTCCTTGTTTATATTTTTGAAATAAATATCTTTTCCTTGCTCTTTTTTAGGTTTTCCATCTTCATCTTTTACAGTTTGGAACTGATTGTCATGAACTGCAACTTCCTTTGTATTGTAATCCTTTGTATCAACCAAATAGATGCTTTCCAGCGGTTTTTCTAAAGCAGTAGGAACACTTCTGTCTGTGTAGTAATTTGCCCAGCGGGTAAGGGCAGTTCCGTTTTGTTTAAATACAGCCCAGAACATCATACTCACCGCAAATATCGCCAACAAGGCTCCAATAGGTTTCTTGTCCTCTGCATTTGCACTGATGTAAATAAAAATATAAAACAAAATAACAGGAATACATGCAAATATAAAGGCATCTGTAGAATCTGACCCAAAGATATTCCCAGGGATTACCCATCCGATAACTCCCGCGATGATGGCAGGAAGGAACACTTTTACCAAGATGGAACTGATAGTGGTATCGCCCTCTTGGACAGGTTTCATTACATTGGCATGAACGACATGTTTTTTACCAATAGAGAAAATAATCAGTCCTAAAAACATTCCTACACCAGCCGTCACGAAAGCCTCGCCCCAGCCATATTTGTTTCTCATATAGGCCGCAATGATATTACATACAAAAGCTCCGATGTTTATCCCCATGTAGAAGATGTTGTATCCTGCATCTTTATTGGCTTTATACTTATCATCAGAATAGAGATTTCCTAAAAGAGTAGAAATACTTGGTTTAAAGAATCCATTACCCACGATTATCAGCCCCATGGATACATAGAACATGGACACATCTTTGAAAAGTCCTAACCCAATGTATCCCAGCCCCATAAGCGCCCCACCGATGTAAATCGCCTTGATGTATCCCAGCAGTCGGTCTGCAAGAAACCCGCCAAGAAAAGGCGTAAGGTAGGTAAGGGCAATGAATGTCCCGAAGATGTCATCAGCATGTTTGCTATCAAAGGCAAGACCACCCTTGTCAGCATCAATCATGTACAACACGAAGATTCCTAAAATCAAATAATAACCGAATCTTTCCCACATTTCTGTGAAGAAGAGATAGGGCAAACCTTTTGGATGTTTGTTTTTCATAATTATAGATTATTTAAAATAAAGTTTGTCATTTTTTGGTATAGATGTAGTCTTGTGTTTCCACCATATATTCCATGGTTTTTGTCTGGATAGGTCATGAACTCAAATTCTTTGTTTTTCTGAATAAGAGCTTCCGCCATTTCTACTGCATTTTGATAGTGGACATTGTCATCCGCTGTTCCGTGGATTAGCAGGTATTTGCCTTTCATCAAATCAGTGAAATTGATAGGTGAATTTTCATCGTATCCTTGTGGGTTTTCTTGTGGTGTTTGTAGATATCTCTCAGTATAGATAGTATCGTAATAACGCCAAGTGGTTACTGGTGCCACAGCGATTCCTACCTTGAAAACATCTGATCCTTTGGTCATTGCCAGACTTGCCATATATCCTCCAAAACTCCATCCAAATATCCCAATTCGTCCAGCATCTACAAAGCTCTGTGAACCAATCCACTGTGCAGCAGCGATTTGGTCTTCTATCTCGTATTTTCCTAAATTCTTGTAAGTAGCTTTTTTATATTTCGTTCCACGATAGCCCGTTCCACGCCCATCTACACAAAGCACAATGTATCCTTTTTGAGCCAAAAGGTTAAACCAAATTGCGTTTCTGCCGTCCCAAGCATTGCTTACCTGTTGTGAACCAGGCCCAGAATACTGGTACATCAGCACAGGATATTTCTTGTTGGGCGAGAAGTCTTTGGGTTTTATCATCCAAGCGTTCATCTGGTCGCCATTTTTGTTTGGAATTTGGAAAAATTCTTTGGTTACGAAACCATCTGACTGCAGTTTTTTCAGTGCCGAATTATTATTCTGTAATTCTCGCAGAGTTTTCCCGTTAAAATCCCTCAAAGTGTAAGTATTCGGCTGTTCTGCGGAAGAATGTGTGTTGATGAAATATTGGAAAGACTTGCTGAAATCAGCATTATTAGTTCCATTTAATTCAGAAACTATCTGCTTTTTCCCTGTCTTGATGTTTATTTTGCTCACCACTCTATTGGTGCTGCCTTTTTCGGTGGTCTGCACCAAGATTTCAGAATTTTTTGGGTTAAAACCATAGTAGTCGGTGATTTCCCAGTTGCCTTTGGTGATTTGTTTTTTTAGTTTTCCGTCAGGCGTGTACCAGTAAAAATGTCTGAAACCATCTCTTTCCGAAGCCCAAAGGAAAGAATTGTCCTCCAAAAATTCCAAAGAAAGATTGTCCGTTTCTATCCAAGCGGCATCCGTTTCGGTCAGGATTTTCTTGGTAGAATAGTTTTTAGTATTTATTTTGATGATTTCCAACTTGTTCTGGTGTCTGTTGGAAGTCGCTATCGCAATTTCATTTGGCAGTGAAGTTTGGAAAACCTGTGGAATATAATAAGTTTCAAAGTTAGCAAGATTGATTTGTGTGGATTTATTTAGTTTTAAATCATAGGCGTATACCGAAACTTTTGAGTTTTCTTCTCCAGCTTTCGGATATTTGAAACGAAAATCCTGCGGATACAGATTTCCATTGAAAACCAGCATGTTCATTTCTTTTACTTGGCTTTCATCAAATTTCACGAAAACCAGACTTTCGCTGTTTTTTGTCCATTGGTACATATCTGCATGTCCAAATTCCTCCTCATAAACCCAGTCTGCCAGTCCGTTGATGATTTTATTTTTCTCACCATCGAAAGTGATTTGGGTGATTTTCTCAGAGCTGAGGTCTTGGTAATAAAGATTATTCCCAGAGATAAAAGCAACGAATTTTCCATCGGGAGAGAATTTAGGCTCCTGAACCCAGTTTCCGTTGTTTAGGGCAGTTATTTTTCCGTTTTTATTGAGATTTACCACATGGTATTTTCCTAGGAAAGAATGGCGGTAGATAGGCTGTTGTTCGTTCATAACCAGCGCTTTACTTTCATCGTGAGAAAATGTATAATCCTGTATCTTAGCCTCTAATATGGTTTCTATTTTTTTTCCTGTTTTGTAGGAATATTTTACGATTCCATCTTTTTCCAGAACGGTGTAGTGTTCTCCATCGTTCATGGAGTTTATCCCATAGATAAACTCAGTTCTGTAATAGCCTGAGTGTATTTTATTTAAAGTGATTTCCTGAGCGGAATTCAGCGTAAAGACACTAAAAACGACACAAGAGATTAGTTTTTGATATAAAATCTTCATTTTAGATAAATTTTAGAAAGTTGTCCAAAGATAATGATTCTTTAGAAGAAATTTAATAAAACTTAATAGAAGTTTAACTTTTACAAACTTAACCTTGACCAAAAAAACGAATCAAACAAATAGAAAATCGTAAAAATTTGAACATTATGAAAAAGTTAGTTTTAAGTTTAGCATTAGTCGGAGCATTTGGTTTCGTATCAGCACAAGAAGCTCCGAAGGAACATGGTTGTCATCGTCCAGAACAAAGAAAAATGGAAAGAGGAAAAGAAGGCAGAGGAAAAAGATTAGAAGAACTAAATCTTTCCGAAAAACAAACAAAACAGCTGGAAGAACTTCGTAAACAGCATAAAGCGGACAAGGAAAAACTTCATGAGAAACATCAGCGAAAACTCAAAAAAATTCTGACGCCTGAGCAGTATGAAAAATGGCAGTCCAGCCACCCAAAGAGAAAGGATGAAAGGAGAATGCCTCCACCACCTATGGAACAGCCAGAAATAAAAGGAAATTAAAAACGAAAAAGCAGAAATCTAGATTTCTGCTTTTTATTTTAATATCATTAATCAGCCTTTGTGGTTGTAAGTTTTCCGTGTTCTATTCCTTTCACTGAAATGAGACTATTAGCAAGCTCTATCAAAACGGAAGCTTTTCCTCTTACCGCGATAATTTCCATGCACAAATCATGTTCCAAATGGAAGTGCATAGAAGACAAAATATTGTCATGATATCTATGCTGGATATTGGTCAATTTATTTACCAATTCCCTTCTATGGTGGTCAAACACCAAAGTAATAGAACCAGCCACTATGGCATCATTGTCCCATTTTTCTGAGACTAAACTCTTGTTAATCAGATATCTGATGGCTTGAGAACGATTTTTAAATAAATTCTCTTCTGTATATTTATCCAAAGCCTCTAAAAGGTCTTCTTCTAGAGAAACACCAAAACGAACAATACTCATATGAAAATAGCATTTTAAAATAACTATAACAAATATAGTAATTTTATATAACAGAAATGTTATTTTTATCAAAAAAAATATTATTAATTCATTATTTTTGCCACAAATCTTTTGATAATGACCAAAAAACAAAGAGCCGATTTTGTGAGAAAAGAGCTGGACAAACTCTATCCCACAGTTCCCATCTTCCTGCACCATACGGATGCCTATACGCTGTTGGTAGCGGTGGCTCTTTCGGCGCAGACTACGGATAAAAAAGTGAACGAAATCACTCCTGAGCTTTTCCGAGTTGCAGGGACGCCACAAGCTATGGCAAGGCTGGAAGTAGCAGAAATAAAGGATTTAATAAAAGAAATCGGCCTCTCAAACACTAAAGCCAAAAATCTGAAAGGCATGGCAGAAATGCTGCTCAGGGATTATGAAGGCGTGGTGCCGCAGACTTTCGAGGAATTAGAAAAACTTCCAGGTGTAGGGCACAAAACCGCCTCTGTGGTGATGAGCCAGTGGTTTGGTTTCCCAGCGTTTCCTGTGGATACGCATATTCATCGGCTGATGAAACTTTGGAAGCTGACAGAAGGAAAAAATGTAATCCAAACCGAAGCCGATGCCAAAAAACTTTTCCCCGAGAAAGATTGGAATAAGCTACATTTGCAGATTATTTCCTACGGAAGAGAATATTCTCCAGCGAGGAACTGGAGTTTAGAAAAAGATTTTATCACAAGACAAATGTTTGAAAAATAAATGACACCGAAAGTTTCCATCATCACGCCATCTTATAACTCTTCAGAATTTATAGAAGAGACCATAAAATCAGTTCTTGACCAGACTTTTCAGGATTGGGAGTGGCTGATTACCGATGATAAATCAAGTGATAATACCGCTGAAATCATCAGGAAATATAACGACCCAAGAATAAAACTGCAAGTCCTTGAACAAAATGGAGGCGCAGGAAATGCACGAAACAAAAGCCTTGAAAGAGTTTCAGGAAGATATATTACTTTTTTGGATAGTGATGATTATTGGGAACCTTTGTTTTTGGAACGAATGATTGGTTTTATGGAAGAAAATAAAGCCGAGTTAGCCTATTCCAGCTATGCCCGATGTGATGAACATCTAGTTCCTATTCTCAAAGATTTTCAGGCGGATGTAGAGGTAACTTTTGATAATTTATTGAAAACCTGTCGCCTTTCTTTGCTGTCGTCTATGTATGACAGCCAGCGAGTGGGAAAATTCTTTTTTCCGATAGGAAGCAAGAGAGAAGACCATGTGATGTGGCTAAATTTATTAAAAGTAATTCCTAAGGGATATCCTGTGGAAAAAACTTTGGCTAAATATAGAATGCGCGAAGGCAGTGTTTCCCGAAAGAAAAAAGACATCATAAAAGACCAGTATTTGGTTTATAGGGAATTTATGGGGTTTTCGGTGGTAAAGTCCCTGTATTACACCTGTCTATGGGCAGTAAATGGTTTTATGAAATATTCTAAATGGTTCAAAGGATGAAACCTTTCCATTTCAAACAATTCAGCATTTTGCAGGATAAAAATGTATTCCGAGTGGGAACAGATGGTGTTTTGCTTGGTGCATTGGCGGCTTGTGAGGCGACTTCCAAGGTGCTGGAAGTAGGCACAGGAACGGGACTGATTTCTTTGATGACAGCCCAAAGAAATCCCAGAGCCGAGATTTTAGCACTTGATATCAATGAAAAAGCGGTGGAACTGGCAGGGCAGAATTTTAGCAATTCGCCGTTTAAGGATAGGCTAAGTGTAGAGCTTTTTGACTTTAAAAATTATATTTCTGAAGAAAAATTTGATTTAATTCTTTCCAATCCGCCTTATTTTGAGCAGATGGATTCCTCTCAAAAAGATGTTTTGGCGCGGCAGCAGGTGGAGCTTAATTTTGAACAGCTGATACAGAATTCTTCGGCATTACTTTCGGAAAACGGATTGTTTTCGGTGATTATCCCAAAATCATCAGAGGCTTTTTTTATAGAAAAATGTGCAGATTTTGCACTGAAACTTAAACGAAGAGTGGTAGTGCGCGGAACTCCACAAGCGGAAGCAAAACGCTGTGTGCTGGAGTTTTCTTTTTGTGAGGGAGAACCTCAGGAGGAAGAGCTTGTTTTAGAACTTTCACCACGATGCTACTCAGATGAATATCTGCGGCTTACGAGAGATTTTCATGTTTTTGAGAAGAAGTAGGGAATAAAAATATTTATGTTTTATTTCTTTTATTTAATAATATTTTTATCATTAGATGAATTATTCCCCAGCAAATCAGAAATACAATGGATTGTAATATAAAAATAGAAGAAAAAGATAAATCTACCATTGCTAAACCAAATAGAAGTATATTCACAGGTAAGGTAAATATAACCAAAGGCAGCCAGAGAGGGTGTTTGTGACTGAAGCCGAATGTCTCGAATTTAGGGAAACTTACAAGCACAACTATAGTTCCTAGTAGTACATATATTAGACTTATACCAAAAGATAGAAGTAATAATTTTCTGTTTTTCATTTTTCATTTAACAGAAATGATTTTGTTAGTTTCTTCTATGAAATCCAAAATCTGCTCTCCGCCCAGTTTTTTCTCTGCTGAGGTGACAAAAATATTGGGTAGTTCTTCCCAAGTTTCCAAAAGAATTTTCTTGTATTCTGCAACGCTTTTTTCTGCGGCAGCTTGGGTTTTCATCTTGTCTGATTTAGTGAAGATGATGGAAAAAGAAATTTGGTTTTCTCCGCACCACTCTATGAATTCCAAATCTATCTTCTGTGGCAGGTGGCGGATGTCTACCAAAACAAAGAGATGAACGAGGTTTTCTCTGTTGAGAATATAATTAGTAATCAGTTTTTCAAAATCTTTTCTCTGTGACTTGGAAACTCTTGCGTAGCCGTAGCCAGGCAGGTCGGTAAGATACCATTCTTCATTAACCAAAAAATGATTGATAAGCTGTGTTTTCCCTGGTGTCTGCGAAGTTTTCGCTAAGTCTTTTTGGTTCATCAAGGCGTTTATCAGAGAGGATTTTCCTACATTACTCCGCCCAATGAAAGCATATTCTGGAAGATTGGGCTCTGGGCAGTCCTGCCATTTTTGGCTGCTTTTTACGAAAGAAACAGATTTTATTTTCATTTCTAAATTTTGTATTTGAAAAATGGAAGCTAGTAACTAACTTCCATTTGTTAAACTTTATCTTTTAACCAGTTGTAGAGAATTCCATTAAATTCCTCTGGCTTTTCCATCATTGCGGCGTGTCCACATTGGTCTATCCAGAACAGCTCCGAATTAGGTATCAGCCTGTTCATTTCTATGGCTACATCTGGTGGAGTTACATTGTCCTGTTTTCCCCAGATGATGCAGGTAGGACATTTGATGTTAGGCAGCTCATTCTGCATATTGTGTTTGATGGCGCTTCTTGCCAGCATTACTGTTTTTATGCCTTTCATTCGGTCATTTACGATGCTGAAAACTTCATCCACAAGCTCATCTGTGGCTACATCAGGATTATAAAAAACTTCTTGGGTTTTTCTTTTGATGTATTCTTTGTCGCTTTTTCTAGGGAAACTATCCCCGAAAGAACGCTCATAAAGTCCTGAACTTCCCGTAAGAACAAGAGAATGAACATATTCTGGACGAGCCAAAGTAAGGATAAGTCCTATATGTCCTCCCATGGAGTTTCCTACCACAGTAACAGGTTTCCCAATTTCCTGTTTGATGAATTTTCCTACAAATTTTGAAATCGCTGTGAGGTTGGTATTTAGCACAGGTAAGTCATAGATAGGCAGCTGTGGGACAAATACTTTGAAGCCTTTGTCAGCGAAGAATTCAGCCATTTCCTCGAAATTGCTGAGTCCTCCCATAAGCCCATGCAGAAGAACCATAGGATGGCCTTCTCCTTTCTCTATGAAGTGATATTTCTTATCTTTTTTTGTCTTAAAAATCATACCAATACTCACAAAAGTAATCGCAAAGATATTAAATAAAAATTTAAAAAATAGGTTTTATCTCAAAAAAAAATGAATATTTACTACCAAAATCATTTTATCATAAGATATAACTTATCCACATGAAAGATAAAATTAGATTTGTTTTAAAAAAATATATATAATTTTGTAAACTTATAGTATATCAAAGTAAGTTAGAAATGTATCATAAACCTGTTTTACTTGCAGAAAGTGTAGATGCCTTAGTAAATAATCCTGATGGCGTATATGTGGATGTTACCTTCGGTGGAGGAGGGCATTCTCGTGAGATTTTGTCCAGACTTTCTGAAAAGGGCAGGTTGTTTAGTTTTGACCAAGATTCTGATGCGTTAAATAATGCGATAGAAGACTCTAGATTTACTTTGATTAACCAAAATTTTAGATTTTTAGAAAATTCACTGCTGATGTATGGTGTCACTCAGGTGGATGGGATTTTGGCTGATTTAGGAGTGTCGTCTCATCAGTTTGACCAAGCTGAACGCGGATTTTCTATCAGAAGTGATGCCCCTTTGGATATGCGTATGAACAATATGCAAAGCCTTGATGCTCAAAGTGTAGTCAATGATTATGAAGAAGAGCTTTTGGCGGATATATTTTATTATTATGGAGAGCTAAGAGAGGCAAGGAAATTAGCAAGAGAAATCGTTCGCTATAGAAAGGAAACAAGAATAGTAACCACAGAAGATTTAAAAAAAGTTTTTTCATACATACCAGCTCATAAGAGTAATAAATTTTTTGCACAAGTTTTCCAAGCGATAAGGATAGAGGTAAACCAAGAGCTAGAAGCACTACAGGAACTACTAGTTCAGTCTTGTAGAATATTGCGGAAAGGAGGGAGATTAGTGGTTATATCTTATCATTCTTTGGAGGATAGATTGGTTAAGATGTTTTTAAAATACCAGATGTTTGAAGGGGAGCCAGAGCGGGATATTTATGGAAACTATGAAAAGAAATTTGAGCTTCCATGTAGAAAAGTGATAGTTCCTACGGAAGAAGAAATAGAAGATAACTCGCGGGCAAGGAGTGCAAAAATGCGTGTTGGGATAAAACTATAAGTAAAGAAATGGCAAAAAGAAAACATCATCATCCTTCAAGGAAATTCACTGTGATGGATCTTCTGAAAGGAAACTTTCTGAATAAGGAAGAGGTGAAGCAGCATTATAAATATATTTTGTTTTGCTTCACACTTTTGATGATTATGATTTTTACCAATGATTTGGTGAATAGAAAGATAGGGGAAGTGAATGCTCTGAAAAGTCAGGTGGAAGAATACAAGTCTCAGAACGCCTATACCCAGAGCAAATTGATAAAAATAAAACTAGAGTCAGAACTCAGCAAGGAGGTTTTGAGGGATTCTTTGCAGGCATTGGAATCTCACCCTTTGAAGATATTAGTAAAAATGGATAGTTTGGACTATGGCAGAATCAAATGATAAAAAACGAGCGAAAACACTCTATTGGGGCTACCTTTTTGTAATAGTAGCAGCGATTCTGTTTATAATTTTTGGGGTTAGAATTGTCTATTTGCAAAATAATTCAAATGTGGATGACATACAGAGAACCATTCAGGCGAATTATAGAGCAGATACCATCAAAGCAGCGAGAGGAAATCTATATGCTGCCGATGGCTCTATTCTAGCAACCACGGTTATAAAATATAATGTTTTTGTCGATTTTAAAATTATAAAAGATTCTGTTTTTGATAAGAAGGTGGGGATTTTGTCAGATTCTCTACATAAGATGTTTGGGAAAACCAAACAAGAGTTTAGAAGTTCTTTGAAACAACAAAAAAGAAGACAAAACCAATACTATACATTAGCGTTAAATCTTGATTTTGAACAAGTTAATAGGCTTAAAAGATTTCCTATATTCGGAAAATATAATGCGAAAACAAAGACCTATAAAAAAGAAAGATGCCTGATAATAGAACCAAAATACAAAAGGATTTTGGCGACTAACCAAATCGGAGCGGGAACTATCGGGATTGATGATGAACGAGGAAAATCAGGATTTGAAGGGGCTTTTAGTCAGTATCTTTCTGGAAAAGATGGTAGAAGATGGGTGCAGAGGGTAAATTCTAAACAGTGGAAACCTATTGATTTCTGGGAAATAAGAGAGCCTGTCGATGGGCAGGATGTTTATACTACACTAGATTTGAGGATACAGGATATTGCCCATTCTGCTTTGGAAAAACAGCTCTATGCATTTAGCGCTCATCATGGAAGTGTTTTGGTCATGGAGACTGCGACTGGGAAAATCCGAGCGATGGTTAATCTCCGTAAAAATGAGCAAGGTAGGTATGTAGATGCATATAATTATGCCCTAAGGGATGCTACAGAGCCAGGGTCTACTTTTAAGGTGGTTTCTCTTTTGGCGGCGATGGATGACGGCTTTATAGACAAAAATACGACTGTAAATACAGGCGGTGGTATTTGGGAATATAACGGACAGCGGATAACTGACAGCCACATGGGAGGAACTTATGACATTAGTCAAATATTAGCATTGTCAAGTAATGTAGGTTCGGCTAAACTGATAGTAAAATCGTATTCATCTAATCCACAGATATTTATCAATCATCTTAGAAGATGGAAAATGTTTGATAAACTGGATATAGAACTCCCTGGTGCAGCTAAACCTATGATTGTAACGCCAGAGAGCAAAAGATGGAATAAGGCGACACTTGCATCAATGTCTTATGGTTATGCTTCGGCATTCAGTCTATTACAGCTTGCTACTTTTTATAATGGAATAGCCAATGATGGCAAAATGGTGAAACCGCTTTTCATCGATAAAATCATGAAAGATGGTAAGGTGACACATACTGCGACTCCGCAGGTTATGGTAGAAAGAATGGCATCTCCTAAGGCTATCCAGATGATGACAGAGGCTCTTACCAAGGCAGTAGAAAAAGGAACAGCCAAGAGTATCTTTACACCGAATCTGAAAATGGCAGGTAAAACAGGAACTACTCGTTTTGAATATTGGAAGGGAGGCGGAAAATATCAAGCTTCATTCGCAGGGTTTTATCCAGCGGATGATCCTAAATATACTTGTATCGTGATGATTAACCAGCCGCAGGGGAATTACTATGGAGGAGTAGTGGCAGCGCCTGTATTTAAGGAAATTGCAGGGAAAACATTCCTAAAAACACCGCTGAATATAGGAGAGGAAATGCTAAATGATAAAAAAGTAAATCTAAAGAAACTAATCGTACCAAATCCTAAAATAAGCGTAGCAGGCGGAAAAATGCCAAATCTAAAAGGACTGGCAGGGAAAAATGTAATTCCACAGCTGGAAAATTTGGGGTATCGTGTGAGTTATAAAGGCGTTGGGAGGATATTGGAGCAGTTCCCAGAAGCAGGAACAGTGATGAAGAAAGACCAAAAAATTTATCTAAGAATGCAGAATTAAAATGAATAGAGAAAAATTTTATCCAGTGGTGTCAGGAGGAAAAGATAACCAATCAGTATTGTTGGGCGTTTTGCACATTTTTATACTGACATTTGTTTTGAGAAGATTTATCAAAATCCTGAAAGAGGAAGGCGGTTCTTCGGATATGAGTAAGATATTATTAGGGATTTTGGTAGTGGTTATTTTGTTTTTTTGGTTTTACAAATAGTGAAATTTTTCCGTAAAAAAGGAAAAGAAAATGATAAAGCAGGACTTTTAATTAATGAAGAAGGAATCGTTGATTTCGTTTCTGAGAAAGAAAATCTGGGGCTTATTGCTTGGAAGGATATAGAGCAGATTAGGATTAAAAATAATTTTTTAGGAGGGGTAAAATTGCTTTTAATGCTTAAAAATCCTAATGAATATATCAATGGAGCAAAGGACTGGAATACTAAAAAGAAGATGAGGCTCCAATACAGAAAATGGGGAACACCAGCGGTTATCAATATTGATAATTTAGAGGTAAAACCAGATGATTTAGTGAAAGTTATAAAAAACGAGTTTGTATTAAAAAAATCTGAATAGGTAGTTTAGATTGAACATAACCATCAGAATATAAAAGAAATAAAAGAGAATGATTTTAAGTCAAATATTGAGTAGAGTATCTATTTTGGAAAACCTCGGAAGTTTGGAAAAGGAGGTTTCTGAGATAGTTTTTGACAGCAGAAAAGTTGTGAAAAATGCTCTTTATGCAGCACTGAAAGGCAGCGTTTCGGATGGGCATCTGTATATAGATTCTGCGATAGAAAACGGGGTGAGTGTGATTGTTTGTGAAGATTTTCCAGAGAAAATAAATGAAGCCGTTACTTACATCAAAGTAAAAAACGCCTCCAAAACTTTGGGAAAAATAGCGAGTAATTTCTATGGAAATCCATCGGAAAAGCTTAATCTTATAGGGATTACAGGAACGAATGGTAAAACCTCTACGGCGACTCTGTTGTTTGATGTTTACCAGAATTTAGGGTTTTCTTCGGCGCTGATTTCTACGGTGGAATATAGAATTGGTGAAGAGATTATCCCATCTACCCACACCACGCCAGATGTAGTAAGGCTCAATCAGATGCTGGCAAAAGCAGTGGAAAAAGGCTGTGAATATGCTTTCATGGAAGTTAGTTCCCATGGAATTCATCAAGACAGAATAGAAGGGCTGAATTTTAAAATCGCTGGTTTTACGAACATTACGCACGACCATTTGGATTATCACAAAACCTTTTTGGAGTATCTGAATGTGAAGAAAAGATTTTTTGATGAATTGCCAGAAACTGCCGTTGCCATCACCAATATCGATGATAAAAACGGAAATGTAATGCTCCAAAGCACCAAGGCAAAAAAGAAAACCTACGCCTTGAAAACTATGGCAGATTATCAGGCAAAAATCTTGGAAGTTGATTTCGATGGGATGCTGCTGAATTTCAATGGGAAGGAGTTTTGGACAACTTTGACAGGGAAATTTAATGTTTATAATTTGCTTTTGGTTTTCGCCATTGCTTCCGAATTAGGATTTGAAGGAAATGAAATTTTACAAGCGATTTCTAAGCTGAAAAGAGTGAACGGAAGATTTGAAACGATGAAATCCGACAGTGGTATTTTCTTCATTGTAGATTATGCCCACACGCCCGATGCTCTGGAAAATGTCTTGGACAGTATCAATGAAATTCGGACAAAGAACGAAAGGTTGATTACCGTTTTCGGCTGTGGAGGAGATAGAGATAAGGAAAAACGCCCTAAAATGGGAAATGTAGCTTCCGCGAAATCCACACTGGCGATTATCACTTCTGATAATCCGAGAACAGAAGAGCCTTTGGAGATAATTAAAGAGATAGAAGCAGGCGTAGAACCGCAGAATTTCAGTAAATATACTTCTATTCCAGACCGAAAAGAGGCGATAAAAATGGCGATAAAATTTGCTGAGCCAAAGGATATTGTCCTCGTTGCAGGAAAAGGACATGAAACATACCAAGAAATCAATGGTGTGAGACATCATTTTGATGATAAAGAAGTGATAAAAGAATTATTAACCCTTATGGGAAAGTAAAACAATAAAAACAGACGAATAAAATGCTATACTACTTATATGAATATTTAACGAGTCAAGGAATCCATATCCCAGGGTTGAATTTGTTGCGATATATTTCATTTCGTGCAGGGATGTCTGTGCTTTTGTCCTTGTGGATAGCCCTTGTTTATGGGAAGAAAATCATTAACTTCCTCCGAAGAAGGCAGATGGGAGAACTCGTGAGAGACCTCGGATTAGAAGGACAGAAACAAAAAGAAGGAACGCCGACGATGGGCGGTCTGATTATCGTTATTTCTACACTGATTCCAGTTTTGCTGTTCACGAAACTGAATAATGTTTATATCGTTCTCCTTGTGGTTTCGGTGCTTTGGATGGGTGCGATTGGTTTCATTGATGATTATCTCAAGAAAATCAAAAAGAACAAAGATGGTCTGAGTGGTAAATTCAAAGTGATAGGTCAGGTAGGTTTAGGTCTTATCGTAGGAGTAACGATGTATTTCCATGAAGGAGTGGTTATCAAACGAGAAGTTCCAGACCTGCCACAAGCAACACAACACAGCGCGGTAGAAAAATTCTCTTCTGAAGAAAAAGCGATAATTTCTACAGTTCCTTTCGTTAAAAATAATGAGTTTGATTACAGCAAAGTTCTTTTCTGGATGGATGAGCAGGATGCTCAGAAATGGTCTTGGATAGTTTTCATTCCTGTGGTTATTTTCATTGTAACAGCTGTTTCTAATGGAGCAAATATCACCGATGGGATAGATGGTCTAGCAGCTGGGACAAGTGCGGTGATACTGCTTACTTTGGCGTTTTTCGCGTATGTTTCGGGGAATATCATTTTTGCGGATTATCTCAATATAATGTTTATCCCAGACACGGGCGAAACTACCATTTTCACGATTGCCCTCGTAGGAGCAGTTATCGGATTTTTTTGGTATAATACCTATCCAGCGCAAGTGTTTATGGGAGATACGGGAAGTCTGATGCTGGGTGGAGTGATCGCGGTTTTGGCGATTATTCTCAGAAAAGAACTATTGATTCCTGTTCTTTGTGGAATCTTTTTGGTGGAAAATCTTTCGGTGGTTTTGCAGGTGCTGGTTTTCAAATACAGAAAGAAAAAACATGGGCTGGAATACGCACAGAATAACCGACTATTTAAAATGTCGCCTTTGCACCACCATTATCAGAAAAGCGGTTACCACGAAAGTAAAATCGTTAATAGAATGATTATCATAGGTGTGATTTTGGCGGTAATTTGTTTAATAACCTTGAAAATAAGATAAAATTTAATTAAAATGGGATTCTTTTCAAAATTGTTTGGAGGCAAAGATGAGGATGAAATAGATTTCAATATTTATTTGGAGTTTGCCAAACTGATTAGCCTTGATGATAAAAAAGTTTTGTCAGAGGTTAAAGAGTTGATTACTAATACAGATAGGTTCATTTCAAAGAATAAAGAATTCTATGAAAATAGAGGAATAGACCTAGATAAATGGAAAAAGTCAAGGCTCGTTTGGATGGGTTTTGCAGATATTTTGATTAGTAATGGTTATGCAGAGGAGTTTGACTGGAAATGTGAATTGGAGAGTTTTGAGTTTTTGCTGACAGAGTTAAAATCATTTAAGGCTTACGCTCTGGAACTTCCTCCATTGGCTGAAGACAAACACGATGTCTATGGCTGGATAAGCGCAATCAATACTGCTTGGCATGGGTATGGAGTTTATCTCATGCAGATGTATATAGACAGTGACAGCTATGTGATTTTCCCTATTGAAGCCAGCAAGACGGAATTTCTAGAAACAGAGAGCAAAAAGATAAATGAAATGTTCATGATTTGTTAATATAGAAAAAAATGAAAATAATAATATTAGGTGGCGGTGAAAGTGGCGTAGGAGCAGCTGTTTTAGCGAAGAAAAAAGGACTGGAAGTTTTCCTTTCGGATCGTGGCGTTATTAAGGAGCATTATAAACAACAGTTACAGGAGGAGGGGATAGATTTTGAAGAAGGGAAGCATAGCGAGGAGCGGATTTTAGCCGCGGACTGGGTTATTAAATCACCTGGGATACCAAAGAAAGCTCCTTTAATTCAAAAGATTAAAGAAAAAGGAATCCGCCTGTCATCAGAGATAGAATTTGCGGCGGAATTTACCGATGCCAAAATCGTAGCAGTGACGGGAAGCAATGGTAAAACGACCACCACATCGCTGATTTATCATATTCTGAAAAACAGCGGATTAAATGTCGGGCTGGGCGGAAACATCGGTAAAAGTTTTGCGATGCAGGTGGCGACAGAAAATTTTGAATATTATGTATTGGAAATCAGTAGTTTCCAGCTGGATGATGTTCAGCATTTTAGACCATATATTAGTTTGCTTTTAAACTTGTCGCCAGACCATTTGGACCAGTATAATTATAATTACGAAGAATATGCATTAGCAAAATTCCGAATTGCTGAAAATCAGGAAAATGATAACTATTTCATTTACAATAAAGACGATGAGATGAGCATGAAACTCCTTCAAGAACTGAATTTGAGAGTGAAAAAAATTCCGTTTTCCATGAAGGAAAAACTTGATGAGGGAGGTTATTCTGTGGATGAGAATCTGGTGGTTAAGCTTCGTGAAGAATTTTCTATGAAAATAGAAGATTTGGCTCTCGTAGGAAAGCACAATGTAGCGAACAGTCTCGCTGCAAGCATTGCGGGTAAGTTGTTGAATATCAGTAATGAAAGTATTAGAAATTCATTGATGACTTTTCAGGCTGTGGAGCATAGATTGGAAGAAGTGGCGGTGAGAGACGGAGTGAAATACATCAATGACAGTAAGGCCACCAATGTAAATGCCACATACTACGCATTGGAAAGTATGAAGCGACCAGTGATTTGGATAGTGGGTGGAGTGGATAAAGGGAATGACTATTCCGAAATAGCAGATTTGGTGAAGAAAAAAGTAAAAGCTGTTATCTGTATGGGGCTGGATAACTCTAAGATTATCAGTTTTTTCCAAGGGATAAAGGAAAACATTTATGATACATCGAGCATGGAAGAGGCTGTCCGTACCGCTAAGAAATTAGCTCAAAATGGAGATGCTGTGCTGCTTTCTCCGTGTTGTGCGAGTTTTGATTTGTTTGATAACTATGAGGATAGGGGCAGAAAATTTAAAACAGAAGTTTTTAAGTAAAAAAAGAAACTTATAAATGACTCAAAATAAAACACAAAAAAGAAATTTTTTTAAAGGAGATAAGGTATTGTGGTATATTATTATCGCAATATCTATTTTCTCTTTTTTCCCTGTTTATTCTGCAAGTACGAATTTACAATATATCGTAGGGGAAGGAACAACAATTTTCCATTTAGCAAAACATGCAGGGCTTATTCTGTTTGGGCTTTGTATAATGGCTAGTGTTACCCATTTTATAAAATATGAATGGATTGGAAAACTGAGTGGAATAGTTTTAGTTCTCATGGTGCCTGTTTTATTATTAGCGAGTTATTTTGGGAGTAATATTGGTGGAGCAAGTGCAGGTCGGTGGGTTTCATTGGGGCCAATAAGATTTCAGCCATCTACATTTGCTTATTTGGTGTTGATAGTGTATCTCTGCCGTCATTTGGCGAAAAATATGCCTGCAAATAAGGATAAGATTTCTTATTGGAATCATGCTTTGATTATTGTGCCTATTTTGGTCATTTTTGCTTTGATTGCAAAGGATAACGGTTCTACAGCACTTATGATTTTGATAATGTCCATAGCGGTATTGGTTGTGGGGCAGTATCCATTGAAATATATTATAAGAATAGGGGCAGTTGCTATCGTTGGGGTTACGATGTTTTTATTTGTAGCATTGAATACCAATACTTTCAAAAATACCCGTGTTCATACTTGGATTAGCAGGGTGGAAACTTTCTTTAATTCAGATAAACTTAATGAGTCCGAAAATGAAGCATTGAAAGCAAAAAATTACCAAATTAATCAAGCAAAAGCCGCGATAGTACATGGAGGATTTTTAGGTGTAGGGCCAGGGAAAAGTGCATTGAAGCAGTCGCTTCCTCAGTCTGCATCGGATTTTATTTTTGCTATCATTGTTGAAGAATATGGATTTTTAGGGGCAGTTATGCTGATGGGTGCCTACTTTATCATGCTGATGCGGATAGTCATCATCGCTAATAAAATACCTACATTTTATGGCTCCTTATTGGTTTTATCAATAGGAATGATGATATTTTTACAATTGGCGGTGAACATTGCCGTTGCGGTGAATATTATCCCTGTTACAGGGCAGCCACTTCCTTTGATAAGTTATGGGGGAACTTCTATGCTGGTTACCTATCTTCAGCTCGGAATAGTTTTAAATATCAGTTCGAGGATACAGGTTTTAGGAGAGGAAGGTCTGGGAGAAAAACAAATAGCCAAAGAAATGAGTGATATTGCATAGATTAGTATCATTTTTGAAAAATAAAAAAAGAAATGGAGCATCAAGATAAAACTAATGAACAACGAACAATAAGGGTTTTAATGAGTGGCGGTGGCACAGGAGGACATATTTTCCCTGCTGTGGCGATAGCTAACGAGATTAAAAGCAGATTTCCCAACGCTGAGTTTTTGTTTGTGGGAGCGAATGGAAAAATGGAAATGGAGAAAGTTCCTCAAGCTGGCTTCAGAATAGAAGGGCTGAATATCGCTGGGTTTGACAGAGGAAATTTACTTAAAAACATCGGTATTCCTTTCAAAGTTATTTCTAGTTTGTGGAAAGCGAGAAAGATTATTAAAAACTTTAAACCAGATTTTGCTGTCGGGACAGGCGGTTTTGCTTCTGGTCCTGCTCTGTATGTGGCGTCATCTCTCGGCGTTCCGATTTTTGTACAAGAACAAAACTCCATTTTAGGGAAAACCAATCAGTTTCTCGGAAAAAGAGCCAAAGCCGTTTTCATGGGATATCCCAATATTAGCAGCTTTCTTCCTGCGGTATTTACAGGAAATCCTATCCGAGAAAACATCGTTACAGATATTATAAATACCAAAGAAGCGAAGGAAAAAATGGGTTTAGACCCAGATAAACTTACCATTCTTTCTGTGGGAGGTTCATTAGGCTCAAAAACCCTAAATAATGCTTGGAAAGAGTTTTTACCTAAACTAAAGGAAAAAAATATCCAGTTGGTGTGGCAGACAGGAAAGCTTGAATATCAGAACATTATATCTCAATGTGGAGGTGATGAGCAAGGTATCCAAATCAAGGAGTTTATCTCAGATATGGCATTGGCGTATTCGGCAGCGGATGTGATTGTGTCAAGAGCGGGAGCCATCGCGATTTCCGAGCTGGCAGTGGTAGGAAAGCCTATTCTTTTGGTGCCGTTCCCTTATGCAGCGGAAGACCATCAGACCAAAAACGCAATGGCTTTGGTCGAAAAAAATGCAGCTAAAATGGTCAAAGATTCCGAAATGACTGAGAAATTCTGGAATACGCTAATGGAAATCTGCGAAGATGAGAATTTGAGAAAAGAAATGTCCAGCAATCTAAAATTCTTTGCAAAACCAAATGCAGCAAAGGAAATTGTGGATGAAATTTTTAAGATAATTAAAATCAAATAACCAATGTGTAGATATGCGATGGTTTCTTACAAACCGCATTATGCATGTTTTAATTGTAGGAAAACCTTTAAAAGAAGGCTTTTTTATGACATCAGAGAAGGCAGGCAGAATGATACCGCCAAATGTCCTCAGTGTGGCAAACCTATGGCAGACATGGGACTAGATTTTGCCTCGCCATCTAAAAATGATAAAAAAGCGTGGGAGCATATCCAAAAACTCTATCAAGTAAGGATTACCTTTCATTCCTGTGGCTGCTCGGGACCAGGCTACATCCCGCGGGACAGAGATGCACTACTTGCCTATTTTAAAGGAATTAGGGAAGGTTATGAAGAGCAGCTTAAGTTTTTTAGAAATAGAACAGAACCAGCAAGTAAAGCTGAAATACAAAGGGATAATGACAAAAATTTTTATTACATCTGTCGAATTCCTTCAAAACTAAAATCAAAAAATGGTTTTGTAAAAAATGAAGATGCCATTGATTTTTGGATAGGTAAAATAAAAGAAGTGGAAGAAAAAATAGCGAAAATTTGAATTAGAATATCAAAAAATGAAACAATATAAAAACTTTTATTTCATAGGAATCGGAGGAATAGGAATGTCTGCTCTTGCAAGGTATTTTAAAGGTCTGGGAAATAATGTTTTAGGATATGATAAAACCGAGACCAAACTGACTAAAAAACTGCAAGAAGAGGGAATTGCTATCCAGTTCAAAGATGGAATTACCGAGGAAATCAGCGCTTTAGATAAGGCTGAAACGCTTGTGATTTTTACGCCAGCGATTAAGGAACTGCAGATTTTGGATTATTTTAATCAGCAGGGATTTTCAGTTTTGAAACGAGCAAAAGTCTTGGGAATGGTTACCGAAAATACCGAATGCATCGCTGTGGCGGGAACTCACGGGAAAACGACTACTTCCTGCCTTGTGGCTCATCTCTGTAAGGAAGCTGGACTTCCGTTTTCGGCCTTTTTAGGAGGAATTTCGGAGAATTTTGGGTCTAATTTTATGTTTAATGGCAATCAGTATTCCGTTTTGGAAGCCGATGAATACGACCGAAGTTTTCTCAATCTGTCACCAGACTGGGCGATAATCACTTCTACGGATGCCGACCATCTCGATATATATGGCGACAAAGAAACTATAGAGCAGGGCTTTGAGGATTTTGCGAATTTGGTTCCTGATGACCGCCAGCTTTTTGTAAGAAAAGGAATAAAAATCACTAGAAATGCGCAGACTTATGCAGTGAATGAGAAGGCGGATTATTACTCCGATAACCTCCAAATGAAAGGCGAAAAAATCAGTTTTGATTTCCATACAAAAGATGGAGAAACTCACCAGTTTGAGTGGGAAATCCCAGGGATTCACAATGTGGAAAACGCTACAGGAGCATTGGCTCTGCTTCATCATCTTGGGGTGGATTTTGAGGTTTTGAAGAAAGCAATAGCTGGTTTCAAAGGGATAAAACGCCGCTACACCAGACATAAATTTGCTGATGGGAAAATCTATGTGGATGACTACGCCCACCACCCGACGGAGCTGAATGCAGTGATAAATTCCATCCGAGAATTTAATCCTGATAAAAAACTTTTGGTGGTTTTTCAGCCGCATCTTTTCAGTAGAACGAAGGATTTCGCTGATGGTTTCGCAGAAAGTCTGTCCAAAGCAGATGAACTGTTACTTCTGGATATTTACCCAGCGAGAGAATTACAAGAAAATTTTTCCGAAATTACTTCCGAGTGGTTGTTAGAAAAAGTAAATTTGCAAAATAAAGAAGTTTCTACCCTTGCGGCTGCATTTGATAAAATCAAAAGTAAGGATTTTGATCTCCTGCTCACGGTAGGTGCAGGAAATATAGATACCCTCTATGACGGCATAGTGGAGTGGTTGGAGAATAGATAGGAATGAAAAAGAAGTATAGGTTTTTGAAAATCATTTTCGTGGCGGGAATTTGGATATTTCTGCTCAGATTTTCTTTACAAAGGTTTAATAATAGACCTGTGGAGGATATTGTAGTGAAAATGCTGCAAAAAGAACCTGTGTTTTTTATCAATGATAAAATTGTCAGAGAAGTCATAAGAAGGGAAAATCCGACAAATAGGATAGGAGATTTGAATATTTTGTCCTTGGAAAGGGTGATAAGAGCAATGCCCATGGTGGATAGTGCGAATGTTTACTTGAAACTAAATGGACAATTAAATTTGGATATTAGCCAGAGAATTCCTATTTTTCGGCTTTCAAAAAAAGATAAATCTTTTTATGTTGATGAAAAAGGAGTGGAATTCCCTGCATCTGGTGACTACTCCTACCAGTGTATGTTAATTTCAGGAAAGGTAAATCCAGAGGAGTATCCCATGCTGGTGGAGCTTGTGAAAATCATAAATAGAGATGATTTTAGCAAAAATTTCTTTGTAGGGATTAGCAAAAAGGGGAATGATTATTATCTGATGACCAATGAAGGAAACTATGTTGTAGAATTGGGAAGGCTGGAAAATTTAGGGTTTAAGATAAAAGGATTTAAGACTTTTGTAGAAAAATATTTGATTTATCAAGACCAAATGAAATATTCAAAAATTTCGGTAAAATATGATAATCAGATAGTGACTACTTTGCGAAAGGGGAACGAAGACAAAGAATCCAAAGAAAGAGTCTATAAGCCCGAAGAAAAAAATAAAGAGGAGCTAAAGGAAGGCTCTAACAGCGAGAACAAAAAAGAAGAAACAAAACCAAAATCTGAGAAATCAGAGGAAAACAAAGATAAAAAGAAATAGTAAAAACACGAATATTAGATGGAAGCAAATGAATATTCAGTAGGACTAGATATAGGGACGACAAAGATAGTAGCCATAGTAGGGCGCAGAAGTGCTCATGGGAAAATAGAGGTGATGGGAGTAGGAAAGAGTAAAAGTCTCGGTGTACGAAAAGGTATAGTGCATAACATCGCTCATACCATTAGTTCCATTAAAGCCGCTATCAGCGAGGCGGAAAAGTCAGCAAAAGTTCCTATCAAAAAAGTAACTGTAGGTATTGCAGGGAAACATATCCGTTCCTTACAGCATACAGATTATATAGGGAGACAAGATCCAGAGTCCTATATCACGGAAGTGGATATATCAAAACTAAAAGAGCAGGTTAAGAAAATAGCTGTGCATCCAGGTGAAGAGATTATCCATGTCCTTCCACAAGAATATAAAGTAGATTCTGAAGAAGAAATTATAGAACCAATAGGTATGCATGGAACTCGTCTAGAAGCGAAGTTTCATGTGGTAGTGGGACAGATGGCATCTATCAAGAATGTGGTTCGATGTGTCAAAGAAGCAGGGTTAGAGCTGGAAGCTTTGACTTTGGAGCCGTTAGCATCTGCGGAGGCCGTTCTTACTCAAGAGGAGAAAGAAGCAGGAGTGGCTATTGTAGATATAGGAGGAGGAACTACTGATGTAGCTGTTTTTAAGGATAATATTATCCGTCATACCTGCGTTATACCTTACGGAGGAGGAATTATTACAGAAGATATCAAGGAAGGCTGTTCTATTATAGAAAAACATGCAGAGCAGTTAAAGATAAATTTTGGTTCAGCAGTTCCTGATTTAGAAAAGGAAAATGCCTATGTTACCATACCAGGGCTTCACGGAAGAGAGGAAAAGGAAATTTCTTTGAAATCCCTTGCAAGTATTATCAGTGCGAGAGTAGAGGAAATCCTAGAGATGGTAAATAATGAATTAAAATCCTATGGAGCTTATGAAATGAAATCCTATGGAGTCAATGAGCAGAAAAGAAAACTTATCGCGGGTATGGTACTTACAGGAGGAGGTTCTAACCTGAGAAACCTTCGTCAGTTGGCAAATTATGTGACAGGATTTGACTGTAGAATAGGCTATGCTAATGAGTATATCATTAATGATAAAAACCAGCTTTTGAGAAGTCCAGAGTATTCTACAGCTATTGGATTACTAATGGAGAGTCTCAGAATCAATGAAAAACAAGAAAATCTAGAGATAGAACGCAAAAAAGAAGAGGTTTCTAAACCAGTAGAGACAGAGGTAGTGCCAAAACCTGTGGAGAAGGAGGCAGAAGCTGTATCAACAAAAGAGGTTCAAGAAGAACCTAAAAAAGAAGCATGGAGTGTTCGTTTCATGAAAAAGTTTAAGAATTTTTTTGAGGAAGAAGAAAATTAATTAAAAGAAAAATAAAAAAAACAAGGATATTAAAGATAACATAAACATATGGGAGGTTTTAATCAAGATATAAAAATAGACTTCAATTCTCCTAAAGATAAATCGTCTATTATTAAAGTGATTGGTGTAGGTGGTGGAGGAAATAATGCACTACAGCACATGTACGAAAGAGGTATCCATGGAGTTGATTTTATCGTGCTAAACACGGATGCGCAGGCGTTGGATGAACATTCGGTATCTAATAAAGTTCAGCTTGGAACACGAACAACAGAAGGGCTAGGTGCAGGAGCAGATCCAGAAGTAGGTGAAAAGGCCGCTATCGAAAGTATGGATGATATCAGAGAAGCGCTTGGTCATAACACCAAAATGGTCTTTATCACCGCAGGTATGGGTGGTGGAACAGGTACAGGTGCCGCACCAGTGGTTGCTCAGGTTGCTAAAGAGTTGGGTATTCTCACTGTGGCGATTGTAACTTTGCCTTTTGATTTTGAAGGAAAAAGAAGGTTGGAACAGGCTCATTCTGGATTAGAAAAACTAAGAGAAAATGTAGATTCTTTGATTATTATCAATAATGATAGACTGGCAGAACAATATCCTGATTTAGACTACGAGGAAGCATTTTCTCAAGCAAATGAAGTGCTGACCAACGCTGCTAAAGGTATGGCTGAGGTTATTACCGCACCATTTAAAGTTAATATTGACTTCCGTGATGCTAAAACTGTCCTTGAAAATTCAGGAACAGCATTGATGTCTATAGGAATAGCATCAGGAGAGAATAGAGCAGAAGATGCAGTGAAGAGAGCACTAGATTCTCCATTGTTAAATGATAATAAGATTACAGGAGCGAAAAAAGTTATGCTTCTTATTCTAAGTGGAGAAGAGCATAAAGCGAAAATGAATGAAATTAAATTCATTAGTAGTTATATCCAAAATGAAGCAGGAGGAGGAAACAAGGCGGATGTTATTTTCGGAGTAGGAACAGAGGATGGATTAGGAGAGTCTATTAAAGTATTGGTGGTAGCGACAGGATTTGCTCCTGAACATGAGAAGAATACAGCTATACCAGCAGAGCGTATTATTCATGATTTGAATGGAGGTATTAAAAAACCAGATATACCAGTTGTAGAATCTCAACCAGTTAAAGAAACTCCTGCGAATGATGTTCGCAGACCAAGTAATAGACATGAAATTAGAGAAGAACAGAAAAGACAGTTTTTTCGTTTAGATAATAATTCTAACTCTAACACCAATTCTAATTCTAATTCTAATTTTCCTACCAATAGTTTTTCAGTAGAAAAAGCAGAAGAAAAGTTTGATTTTCACCAGACAACTGTACTAGAGGAGAGAAGAGAGGATGATTTCGCGACAGGTTTTAAGTTCAGAGAGGAAGAAGAACGTTCTTTTTTCGAAGCGGAAGAAGAGCCAGTGAAAGAATATGATTTATTTTCTTATGCTGAGCTGGAGCCAGTTTCTTTTACATTTGATTTAGAGGAAGATAAACCAAAAGAAGAAGATTTTTCTTTTCAAGTGAAAGAAGCCCCTGTTAATTTCAGAGTGGAAATGAGAGAGGAAACTGCTCCTCAAAAAGAAGAACCAAAAGTTTCTGTAATTAATAATCAGCCTCAGCCACAAACTTCTAAAGATGATTTTCCTAATGTAGAGCAGAAAGAGGAATTTACCATCATCGAAAAAAGAAGCACGGAAGACGATAGCAGAATACAGGAGAGAAGAAATAAATTAAAAGAGTTTAATTCTTCTAGATTTCAAGGAAATGATGAGAAAAAGATAGATATCTATGAAATGATACCTGCTTTTAGAAGAAGAAATATAGATGTTGATTTTGAAAATCCATTAGATAGGGAACAAAAAATATCTAGTTTTATTTCTGAAAATGACAAAGGAAAAATGGAAGTAAGACGAAATAAATTCTTAAATAAAGATGTAGACTAAAATAAAAACTCCACTGAATGTGGAGTTTTTTTATTACATGAGTTTAAAAGTAAATTTATCGTAATATTTACTTATTTGCGTCAGACCGATATTGATACTTACTCCTATAGAAAAGCCATTTAGGTTCTTTTCAGAATCAAAAGGAATAGAATATCCTCCATAAACATTCATAAATTTCAAAAAAGAAAAACCTACGATAGGGCTGAAATGTTTAGTAGAAACCACTAGACCAGCATATCCACCGCCGTCGTAGTATCCTACTTTTAGTTCTGGGATAAAATGGTCTTTGCTGTCTTTTCCTCTGAAATAACGACCAAAAGCTCCTATTGTGATGGATTTGTCCTGTCTTCCTGCATTGTAATCTATGCCTACAGCGAGTGTATTTCTTCCAATATAATTGTAATCCAGACTAATGGCTGTTTTGTCAAGGATATTTCTTTTAAAAGAAAAATCATCTTGTGCGTACAATCCTACAGAGAAAGATACGAGCAAAATGCTAAAAATATTTCTCAATTGATTTTTTCTATTTTCCATAATTTTCGGCTTTTTCTTGGTCAAATTCTCCTTCCCATTTTGCGATGAAGACAGATGCTACACAGTTCCCAATCACATTCAGAGAGGTTCTACCCATGTCCATCAGTTCATCAATTCCTAAAATAGCTGAGATGATAATTAGTGGAAGTCCAAATTGCTCAGCTGTAGCGATAAGGACAATCAGAGAGGCTCTCGGTATGGCTGCCACTCCCTTACTTGTAATCATTAATGTAAGACACATCAGCAGCTGCTGCCCGAAACTCATCTCTATCCCAGCGGCTTGAGCCACGAATATAGATGCTAATGATAGATAAAGTGCAGTTCCATCAAGGTTAAAGCTATATCCCGTAGGCACCACGAAGGAAACAATTCTACGAGGCACGCCAAAGGCTTCCATATTGCTCATTACTTTAGGCAAGGCAGCATCAGAACTTGTTGTAGCAAAAGCGATAGAAACAGGTTCTTTGATAGCAGAAATGAAGTTCTTGATTGGGATTTTTAGATACATAGCCAAAGGCAGTAATACCAGCATAACAAATGCAAATATCGCAGCATAAAGAGTTAGCAGGAGCAAGAATAGGTATTTTAAAATGTCTATTCCCATATGTCCTACCGTATATGCCATCGCTGCACCTACTCCGACAGGAGCAAAATACATCACGATTTTAGTGTATTTAAACATCACTTCCGCTAGACTTTCCACAAAGTCTATCATCGGCTTTTTCTTCTTTTCATCCAGCATAGCCAGTCCGATACCAAAAACCACAGAGAAAACTACAATTTGCAGCACCTGATTTTCATAAATAGACTTTATAATATTTTCAGGGAAAATATCACGGAAGAAAGTGGTCACCTTGTATATCCATTGGTCAGCTTCAGGAATTTGTTTTAGAGCTTTTAAATCATTTTCCTTAACTCCAGAACCTGTAGGCAGGTCGTGCTGAGGAAACTGGCTCAAATCTATCCCTACACCAGCATTGGATATATTGATGGATACCAAGCCTATTAGGATAGCAAGTGTAGTCGCCACATTGAAATAAAGCAAAGACTTCCATGCCATTCTTCCTACTTGTTTCAGGTCAGAATGCCCAGCAATTCCGTAAACCAAAGTCGCGAACAGAATAGGACCTACAATGGTTTTTACTAATTTGATAAACCCGCTGCTCAAAGGCTGTAGAGCCATCGCTACACCAGGAAACTCCACACCTATCACCACGCCCACAATCATGCTGGTAAGTATCCAAGTCGTAAGGTCTTTTTTCAAAATGGCATAAAATAAAAAAGCTCCACCGATGACAAAATGCGTCCCAGAGAGCACCGCCTTAGAAAGAGGTGAAAAAAAGTTAATTCCATAGACAACAGCTCCAAGAGTCATTATCAATAATGGAAATAATCTAAATATAAATGAATTCATTACTACTTTTTGTTTGTTGCAAATATAATGAATAAACTAAAAAGAGGAAACATAAGAGTCTTTTAAGCAAATTATTAAATCATCAGGAAGGTTTATCAGAATCGCTTAGAAGTTTAAAACTTATCCTGTGATAAGGCGTAGCGCCATATTTCTTAATGGCTTCTCTATGGGCTTTGGTGGGATAGCCTACATTCTTGTCCCAGGCGTACTCAGGGAATTCTTCGTGGAGTTTCAGCATGAGCTGGTCTCGGTAGTTTTTAGCTAAAATAGAAGCAGCCGCGATGGAAAGCACCTTGCTGTCGCCTTTTACAATGCATTCATGCGAGATAAAATTATACGGATGAAATCTATTCCCATCCACTAAAATCAGCTCTGGGCGTGTTTTTAGCTGGTCTAATGCCAAGTGCATCGCGTGGATGCTGGCATTCAGTATGTTATGCTCATCAATGAAAGAAGGCGGAACTTCTGCAATCGCAAAATCCACAGCATTTTCCCTGATGTATTGGTCTAGTTCTAAACGAACTTTTGCGGTTAATTTCTTTGAGTCATTGATGAGGTTGTGGTCAAATTTCTCATCAATAATCACAGCAGCAGCGACCACAGGGCCTGCCAGACAGCCTCTCCCAACTTCATCACAACCAGCCTCGACACAAATTCCAGACCAAAAACGTTTTAAATTCATAAATATGTAATAAAAATTAAGTTTTAGATAAAATTTATCACAAATTTAATATTTTTTTTACAAATCTATTGTTTTTATTAAAAAAATGTTATAAAATTGTCAAAGAAAAACCAAAATAACTTTTAATTATGAAGAAACTAACATCAAATGTCTTGGCAGTTGTTCTTTCTTCTTCCTTTGTGATAGGAAACGCACAGGAAAAACCAAAAGACTCTGTGAAAGTCAAGGAAATCGGCGAGGTGGTAATCACCGCTTTGGGAATTAAGAGAGACAATAAATCTCTCGGGTATTCAACTACGAAAGTAGGCGGAGATGACTTGTCAAAAGTTGGGAATCAGAATTTAGTCAATTCGCTTTCGGGGAAAGCAGCAGGGCTTCAGGTAATCTCTTCTGGCGGGGCGCCAGGTTCTGGGAGTAGGCTAGTCATTAGAGGGGGAGCAAAATCTCTTACTAATTCTAACGAGCCTCTGTATGTAATAGATGGAGTGCCTATTACTAACGCAAATGATGGGAACTCAAACACCGTTACAGGAATTTCTTCTCCAAACAGAGCAGCAGATATCAATCCTGATGATATCGAGAGTATCAATATCCTAAAAGGGGCTGCTGGAGCTGTTCTTTATGGAAATAGAGGTTCTAATGGGGTTATACTCATTACAACGAAATCAGGTAAAGCGAGAGCGGGAAAGCCACAAATCACTCTTTCTACACAGGTTGCGGTAGATAATGCTTTGGTTCTTCCAGATTATCAGACAGCCTATGCACAGGGAGAACAAGGTGTATATAGGGAAGCAACTTCTTTATCTTGGGGACCAAAAATACAAGGGCAGACTGTATATAGTGCTGCGGCGGGCAAAAATGTTACGCTCTCTGTTTATGACCCGAGAAAGCAGTTTTTACAGACAGGAGTAACGAGAAATAACAATGTATCCTTATCACATTCATTTAATAAATCTAATGTTTTCTTGTCAGCAGGACATTCCTTGCAGACTTCCATTGTCCCTAACCAAGAATATGAAAAAACCAATTTTAGATTTAATGGAAATACACAGGTTACAGAGAAATTCAATGCAGGAGTAAATGTCTCTTATAACACAACCAAAGGCAATGTACCATTTGCAGGGCAGGACGGGAACAACCCTATTTTCGCCTTGTTCCACACACCTGTGAGCTGGGATTTGAAGGGGTACGGCTATGTTAATCCTACTACGGGAGAACAAATCAATTTCCGAGGGGGAAGTTTTGACAATCCATATTGGTCTGTTTATAAAAACTTTGCTAAAACTTCCAGTGACCGTTTCATTGCGAGTTTGAACTTAGGATATGATTTAACAAAATGGTTGAAACTGACATATAGATTAGGAAATGATTATTTTGTAGATAATAGAGTGATATTTAGGGATATACATTCGGGTTCAAAACCAAAAGGATATCTATCTTATGATGATGTGAAGAGAAATGAGCTTACCTCAACATTGATGGCAAATATCAATACCAATATTACGGATAATTTGGCATTGACAGTTGTGGTGGGACAGGACTATAACAAGAGAACTTACAGAAATAGTGTTATTACAGGGAATGCACTAGCTGCACCAGGTTTGGTAAATACTGATAACATCGCTTCTTTTGACCCAGGCTACAACTATGAAACCAAAAGAACATTATTTGGATTCTTTGGGGATGTTTCTTTGAGTTACAAAAATTATTTGTTCCTGAACCTAGTAGGAAGATACGAGATGGCCTCTACTTTACCAGAAAACAATAGAAGTTATTTTTACCCTGGGGTAAGTGGTTCCTTCGTCTTCTCGGATGCATTTAATATTAACAAGGATATATTAAGCTATGGTAAACTGCGTGCTGGTGTTTCCAGAACGGCAAGAGATGCGGATCCTTATTTAGTTTTTCAAGCATATAGAAAAGCAGAGTATGGTGACGGATTCGTGCCAGGACTTAAATTCCCTTTTAATAATGATTTAGGGACTTATGTAGGATACAAAGTGGCAAATACATGGAATAATCCAGACTTAAAACCAGAATTTACAACGGAATATGAGGTAGGAACAGAGCTTCGTTTCTTGAAGAATAGAATTGGTTTGGAGTTCACTTATTTCGAAAACAAGAATACAGATGGAATCATTGGACTTAGGATTTCTCCTGCATCAGGAGCTGTTGTATCTATAGAAAATACAGGAAAAACTTCCTCTAAAGGGATAGAGGCAGGACTGAAAGTCACACCTATCAAAGCAAAAGATTTTAGCTGGGAAGTTAATTTTAATTTTAGTAGAATTCGCTCATTGGTGGAAGAAACACACCCTAAAACAGATAGAATATATATGGGAGGTTTCTCTGGAAATCCTGCTATCTATGCTGTAAAAGGTGAAAGATATGGTTCTATCGTTGGTAGCGCTTACATGAGAGATGCCAATGGAAATATTTTGGTGGGAAGTAATGGTAAGCCAATGCTCCAGAGTGGCCAAGTCCTAGGGCATGTAGAACCAGACTGGACAGGAAGTGTAGGAACAACCTTTAAATATAAAGGAGTGTACCTCACAGCGCAATTGGACATTAGACAAGGAGGATATTTGTTTAATGGAACAGAGCAATTGTTAGATGTATATGGCGTATCTGCAAAGACACTAGAGAGGGAAAAAGGAACAATAGTTTTCCCTGGGGTAACATCTGCAGGAACACCTAATACAACTCCTATTCCAGTAGATAATGAGTACTATGATGCACTCCCAACAGAGGCCTATGTGTATAAAAATGACTGGGTGAAGCTTCGTGAAATCAGCTTGGGATATAGTTTCCGTCCAGCAGGATTTGATTTCATAAGAAGTATAGATGTGGGTGTATTTGGTAGAAATCTTTTCTTATGGACAAAGGTGCCTCACATAGACCCAGAATCAAGCTCTTTCGGAACAGGAAATGCACAAGGGGTTTCTCGTTTTGCATTCCCTTCGACAAGAAGTTTTGGTGTTAATTTAAAAGTTCAATTCTAAAAACTAAGAAAAATGAAAAAAATTAGAAATAATATATCTAAATATGCTGTTCTTTTAGCTTTGACAGCGACTCCTTTGGTAGTTACTTCTTGTAGACAGGAGTTGGATATTAATGTAGATCCTAATAACCCTTCACAAGCATCTTTGTCAGGACTTCTTAGTGCTTCGCAGGTTGGTTTTGCCTTTGCTCTTGGTGGAGAGGGAACTAGAATGCCAGCAAGTATCGTTCAGCATTATGCGGGACATAGAGCGCAGCCACTTAACTATGCTCGATACAATATAACATCATCAGCTACAGATGGAACTTGGACTGCTCTTTACAATGCGCTGATGGATATCAAGGAACTGGAAAATAAAGCCACTGCTTCTGGAAGTCAGACATATGTAGGGGTTTCTAAGCTTCTTCAAGCTCATGCATTCAGTGTTGTTACAGATATGTTTGGGGATATCCCTTTTTCTGAAGCTTTACAGGGAAGAGCTAACATTACTCCAGCTTATGACAGACAGGAAAATATCTATCCAGCCCTTATTACCATGATAGATGAGGGGTTAGCAGCTCTTTCGGCAGGAACAGGAACTATTTCTGGAGATATAGTCTATGGAGGGGATGTGGCAAAATGGAAAAAATATGGAAATTCACTAAAATTACGATTACTAAACCATTTAAGCAGCAGACAGCCCAATGCAGCAGCGAATTTCTTGGCTTCTAATCCGAGTCTTATAGAAACTAGTGTGGATGATGCAAAGGTTGCTTTTGGCTCTGTAGCTGCTAATGCCAATCCTATCTATCAGTTTGATGTCCTTTCTGGGAGAAAAGACCAAGCGGTAGCCAGCACTATTGTAGATAAGATGAAAGCCTTGTCAGACCCTAGAGTAAGTGTTTATTTTGAGCCTATTGTTAAGAATGATAATGGACTTAAAGGGCAGTATTTTGGTAATACACCAGGGGGGAGCTTAGGAGATACAGGACAAAGCAGATATTCCCGTGTAGGAAGCGCTTATGCATCTATAAAAGCTCCTGTGGTTCTGATGAGTGCAGCAGAGGTTAATTTCATCAAAGCAGAAGTGTATCACAGAGCATCTGATTCAAGAGCACAAGCGGCGTATCAAGCAGCGATTACACAGGATTTTGCAGCATTAGGTTTATCTTCTTCTGCAGCAGCATATTTAGCGAATGCGAATGTAGCTTATAATGGGACTTTACAGAGAATCATGGAGCAAAAATGGATTACCATGTTCCAGGCATCTTATGAGTCTTGGGTAGATTGGAGAAGAACAGGCTATCCTGCCCTTACGCCAGCAGCGAACAATGCTACTTCTAATGTCATACCGAGAAACCTACCATATCCAGATGTGGAAATCAATTCAAACCGCGCTAACTTAGTAGCAGGCCCAGGGATTCCGATTCCATACACAGGGCTGAGCAACAGAGTTTGGTGGGATAACTAATAACCTCTTCATTTTTAACTAATTTTTTTATAAAGGGAATCTCTTTTTCAGGGATTTCCTTTATATTTTTTATCTTTGCGATTATTTTATTCATTATGGTTAGAGAGATATTACTTGAAAAAATACAGAAAGTTTTAGCAGAGAGTTTTGGTTTGGCGGATTTCGTTCCTGAAATTCAGCAGACAAAACCTGATTTTGAAGGAGATTTTACTGTCGTGACATTTCCTTTGGTTAAAGTTTTGAAGAAAAGCCCGGATATCATCGCGACAGAGCTTGGCGATAAGATACTTTCGGAGGTGGATTTTGTAGAAAATTATAACATTGTGAAAGGTTTTCTTAACCTAAAATTAAAGGACAATGTTTTCCTGCAAAGCTTTAAAAATCTTTCTGAAAATTTAGAGAAAATCACGCCTAAGAATGAGACCATTATGGTGGAATATTCTTCGCCGAATACCAATAAGCCTCTGCATTTGGGACATATTAGAAATAATCTTTTAGGTTTTTCTATCGCTAATATTTTGAAAGAAGAAGGCTATAATGTTATCAAAACCCAAATCATCAACGATAGAGGAATCCACATTTGTAAATCTATGCTGGCGTGGGAAAAATTCGGGAATGGAGCAACGCCGGAATCCACACAAACCAAAGGCGACAAGCTGGTAGGAAACTACTATGTGGAATTTGACAAACATTACAAAGCGGAAATAGCCCAGCTGAAAGAACAAGGCATGGACGAAGAAACGGCTAAAAAACAAGCACCGTCTATTTTAGAGGCTCAAAAAATGCTTTTGGACTGGGAAAATGGCGATGAAAAAGTAAGAAACCTTTGGGAGAAAATGAACGCTTGGGTTTATGCAGGATTTGCGGAAACTTATAAACGCCTTGGAGTGGATTTTGACCAAGTTCAATATGAAAGCCAAACTTACCTTTTGGGTAAAGATTTGATAAAAGAAGGTCTGGACAAAGGTGTTTTCTTCACCAAAGAAGATGGCTCTGTATGGTGCGACCTTACCGATGAAGGCTTGGATGAAAAGCTCCTTCTTCGTGGGGATGGCACATCTGTCTATATCACGCAGGATTTAGGAACGGCAGTAGGGCGTTTCACGGATAATGATATACAGAGACTTATCTACACGGTAGGAAATGAACAGGATTATCATTTTCAGGTTTTGTTTAAAATCCTTAAAAAACTCGGCTACAGCTGGGCAGAGCACCTTTATCATCTATCCTACGGAATGGTGGAACTTCCTAATGGGAAGATGAAATCTCGTGAAGGTACGGTGGTAGATGCTGATGACCTGATGCAGGAAATGTATCTTACGGCGAAAGAAAAAGCGCAGGAACTTGGAAAACTGGAAGCACTGACCGAAGAGGAAAAAGAAAAATCTTATGAAATCGTAGGTCTTGGAGCGTTGAAATATTTTATGCTGAAAGTAGATCCGAAGAAAAAAATGCTTTTCAATCCAGAGGAAAGTGTGGATTTCAATGGGAATACAGGGCCTTTCATTCAGTATGCTTACGCCAGAATTCAATCTTTGCTGAAAAGAGCGGAGGGAACGGATTTCAACTTCTCTGAAAACATCGCCCTTAGTGAGAATGAGAAAGAACTCATCATTGCTCTCAGTGAATACAAGGAAATAGTAAGCAAAGCGGCGGCGGCACTCAGCCCTGCTCATTTGGCTAATTATGTTTATGAAGTGGTTAAACTCTACAATGCTTTTTACCAAAACAATCCGATTTTGAACAATGAAAACGAAGATGTGAAGAAATTCCGACTGTATCTGTCACAGCTTACAGGCGTGGTGATTAGAAAGTCTTTACATTTGCTCGGAATAGGCGTGGTGGATAGAATGTAAAAGTATCCAACATTCTAAAAACAATAAAAAAATAAAAATCCCTCGTGTAGGAGGGATTTTTTGTTGAAATTTTATATTATTTTATCAGCTTTTTAAGATAATCGCCGTAGCCGCTTTTTCCGTATTTTTCGGCAGATTTTAGGAGTTGTTCTTTGTTGATAAATCCTTTTTTGTAGGCAATCTCTTCGATGCAGGAGATTTTCACGCCTTGTCTTTTTTCAAGAACTTTCACGAATTCAGACGCCTCGTGAAGGGAATCAAAAGTCCCTGTATCGAGCCAAGTTGTTCCTCGGCTCATCACACCTACTTCTAACTGACCTTTTTCAAGATAAATTTTATTGATATCGGTAATTTCCAATTCTCCTCTTGCCGAAGGTTTTAGATTTTTAGCATATTCCACCACGGAATTATCGTAGAAATAAAGACCAGGCACGGCGTAGTTGGACTTCGGTACGGCAGGTTTTTCTTCTATGGAAACAGCTTTTTGGTGTTCGTCAAACTCTACTACGCCATATCTTTCAGGGTCGGAAACAGGATAGGCAAATACGCAGCCGCCTTTCACTTGGGTTTTGCTTTCCAGCAGCTGAGGAAGACCAGAGCCGTAGAAAATATTATCGCCCAAAACCAGCGCCACAGAATCCGTTCCGATGAACTCCTCTCCTAAAATAAACGCCTGAGCCAGCCCATCTGGAGAAGGCTGAACTTTGTATTCAAACTTACACCCGATTTGTGAGCCGTCTCCTAATAGTTTTTTGAAAGCTTCTTGGTCGTGCGGCGTAGTGATGATGAGTATCTCTCTGATTCCTGCCAATAGAAGGGTAGAAATAGGGAAATAAATCATAGGCTTGTCATATACAGGCATTAACTGCTTACTTACTGCGATGGTGAGTGGGTAGAGCCTTGTCCCAGAACCTCCCGCGAGAATTATTCCTTTCATAGTATTTTATTATTTTAGAAACTTGTTATAATCATTTTTATTTTTCACCAAATGTAAAGAATTGTTGGCATAATCAAAGACATAAAAAGGAAAATTTATATTATTTTTACCTAAGATAAATCCTGTTTCAGTTTCTTTGATTTCTGTACGAGGTCTATTGTTCAGTTTTTTCCAAAAAATAGAATATAAATAGGTGTCTTTGGTGCTGATAGTGTATACATTCCACCCATTTAGAGTAGCTTTTGGAGCATATATATTTAGCATAGATACCACTTCATAGGGATCTTCTATAGTAGCTTCATCAGTGATGAGTTTATCATAATTTGTTTTATTTTCTATGATGATAATTTTTTCATCTTTTATGTTTTTGGGAAGATGAGAGACCAGACTTTTGATAAGTTTTTTGTTATAATTGCTGGCGTATATCCAAGAGTTTTTTTCGGATATTACACAGATGAAATTAGCGGATAAAAATAAAAATAATAAGGTTTTCAGCAGGTTTTGATAACTTTTCTTTTTTGCAGAAGCTAAACCATTGTAAATCAAATAACCTAAAAGTAAAGAATACGAAATTTTAACCCAAAGTAAAATTCTATTCTCAAAACCGAATGCAATAGGAGGATATTGGGAGATAAAAAACACAGCAATAGTCATCAAAAAGATGCTTAGAAACACTAAAAAATAGCGTTTTGGAATAGTTTTGTCAAATTTACAGAAAACAGATACCATTCCAGAAATAACCAGACCAAGAGCTAACAAGATGTAATCAAAACCAGAATAATCAGCAATGGTGAAAATGCTTTGTTTAGCAATGTATGCAAAGTCAAGAACGAATAATTTAAAGAAAGAAAAAATTAAAATAAAACTATGTGAAATGCTGAAACTAATCTTAGAAGATGCGTAATCAAAATGTTCAGGATAAATGATTTTTACCAAGAAAAGTTTGTAAAACACAGTAATGAATAATCCCAAACCTATAGAAAGAGATAGTTTCAATAGGATTTTTTCTCTGTTGGTAATTACTAAAATAAATATGGATAAAGAAATCAAAAATAAATGTAATTCATAAAATAATAGAGAAATCCCGAGTAACAGCCCAGAAATCAGATGATAATGTAGTTTTTCTTTCGTTAATAGCATTAAACTTAGAAAATATAATATATATACCCAGCCAATACCTCCCATCACAAAAGAGAATAAATTAGATGAAGATAAAGGAAATACAGTGACTAATATGCATGCTAATAGTGTAAAAGCACTATATTCACTAAAAAACTTATCTAAAATTAATTTTAATAACCATGCCGCGATGGGAAATAGAAAATTGTGAATGTAAAACAAAGGTGTCCAAAATCCCCCTAAATAGGTTGCGAATGTTATCACAATAGGAGAAATTGGGCGTGTGTGCCTGTTAGGGTCGGAGGTGTATAGATTATAAACTTCTGATATATTGTATTTTCCTTCTTGATATTGGTATAATATTTCTAAGTGATTCAGGTCATCAGATAGCACTGCATTATCCCCAAGTAAGACAAAAGCCCCTTGTAATAAGATAAAAAATAACGCGGTTAATAAAAAAATAGTTTTTTCTATTTTCATAATTCTTTTATCGTGTTGATGATGTATTCCACCTGTTCATCGGTAAGCTCGTAAAATAAAGGAAGCCTCACAAGACAGTCAGAAAAAATGTCTGAGTTTGGCAGCTCACTTTTTCGGGTAGAATATTTTTCATAATAAGAACTCTTGTGCAGCGAAAGATAATGGAAAACAGATAGAATTCCTTTGTCTTTCAGGTGTTGGATGAATTTGGTTCTGTCATCTACATTATCACAAACGAGATAAAACATATGGGCGTTGTTGGTCGCATATTCAGGAACGAGAGGGAGTTTTGGTTTTTTAATAGAAACAGGTTCAAAGCTGGAAAGTCCTTCATAATAACGATTCCAAATTTTAATTCTCTTATCCTGAATGTCTCTCATGTTTTCTATCTGAGCCCAAAGAAAAGCAGAGATAATCTCGCTCGGCAGGAAAGAAGACCCTGTGTCTACCCAGCTGTATTTATCTACTTCGCCTCTGAAAAACTGCGAACGGTTTGTTCCTTTTTCCCAGATGATTTCCGCTCTTTGGATAAAGCGGTCATCGTTGATGCAGAGCATTCCTCCTTCTCCTGAGATGATATTTTTGGTCTCATGAAACGAAAAAGCTGAAAGATGCCCAATGCTTCCCAATGCTTTTTTTGTTCCATTTTTGGAAATATAGTAGCTGTCAATGGCTTGTGCAGCATCTTCTATTACGATGATTCCGTGCTTGTTAGCGATGGACATTATTTTATCCATATCACACGCTACACCAGCGTAATGAACCACTACGATAGCTTTGGTTTTTTCGGTGATTAAAGCTTCTATTTGGTCAGCATCTATATTAGGATTGTTAGAATAAGAATCTGCAAAAACGATATCAGCGCCCTGTCTTACAAATGCCAGTGCTGTGGATACGAAAGTAAAACTAGGAACGATAACCTCGTCACCTTCCTTGATATCTGCCAAAATAGCAGCCATCTCCAATGCATCTGTGCAGGAAGTGGTAAGCAGCGTTTTTTTGAAACCAAATTCTTTTTCAAAGAATTCTTGACATTTTTTGGTGAAGAGTCCGTTTCCAGATATTTTCCCTGATTTTACAGCTTCTTCTATATATTGCATTTCTTTACCAGTAAGATAAGGTTTATTGAATGGTATCATATTCTCCAATAATGTTTTATAAGGGTCTCTTCTTTCACAGAGTATCCGTTTTTTTTGTAAAAATTACAAGCTGAAACATTTTCCTTTTGTGTAGGAATCAGCATTTTGTCCATATTGTTTTTTATGGCATAATATTCTGCTGTTTGAAGGAGTTTTGTTCCAATTCCTTTTCCTTGAATATTCGGATTAACGGCAATTAACCCTATTTTTGCTGTGTTTCCATCTCTTTGCACTGTGACAAACCCACCAATGGTCTCTTCTGAATTTATGTAAAATACCTTTTCAGCAAAAGTTTTATTCAAGCTGTTATCCACCCATTTTCTATAAATATCTTGAAACTTGCTTTTTAGATTTAAATCCAATTTAAATCGGCTGTATTTTCCGCTTTCATACGCTAAATCGTAGAAATCTTGCGGTGGTTTATTTTGAAAATCGGTATCTTCTATTACTGTCTCATTAACATTATCAAGAGTTAGTTTTTTTTCAAATAAAACTTTGGTTTCTTTAAAAGTTTTCTCATATCCATCAATTTCACAAGAAAAATCTTGGGTTTGTTTAACAATAATCAAATCATAATCCTGTGTAAGATTGAAAGGAACTTTTATAGTTTCATTTGGATATAATTCTCCTATCTTTTTATTAAAAAAATTAGAGTCCCATTGTAAATGCTTTATTTTCATAATTCCTCATCTATTATAAAAGTAGGACGATTTTTAGTTTGGTCAAAAGTTTTTCCTAAATATACTCCAACGATGCCTATACAACTGATAATAATTCCAGACAAAAACCAAATAGATAATATTAGTGAACTAAACCCTGGTTGTGTAATTCTGTGTGTAACAGCTAGATAAAGATAATAAATACCTAAAATAAAAGATAAAATAGAAATCCCTAATCCAAAATTTATAAATAACCTAAGCGGTTTGTCCGAAAAAGATATAATTACATTGAAGGCTAATTTTAATAACCGAGATATGCTATAAGATGATTTCCCTTCCTCACGGCTGCTATGTTCTATAGGAATGGAAGTGCTTTTAAAACCTACCCAATTTATAAATAGAGGAAAGAATTTAATATAATCATTGATATTCAGAATAGAATCAATGACCTTTTTCTTATAAATACCAAAATTACCAATTTCATTATTAAATCGCCCTCCCGATAAGTAATTAAACACTTTGTAAAAAAGTTTGGATGATAACTTTTTCAGGAATTTATCTTTTCGGTTTTCTCTCTGTCCTAAAACGATATCGTATCCTTCTAATGCTTTTTTGTAGAGTTTGGCTATTTCTTTCGGCTGGTCCTGCATATCACAGTCCATTACTACCACCCAGTCGCCTTTTGTTTTTGTAAGTCCAGCAAAAATAGCACTATGCTGACCAAAATTTCTGCTCAGACGAATGCTTTTTATCTTAGGATTTTGGCTGGAAAGCACTTTCATCACTTCCCAAGAATTATCGGGACTTCGGTCATCTACCAATATGATTTCGTAGTCCTCGCCGATTCTCTCCATTACTAAATTAATTTCAGAAACGAGAACCGGAAGGATTTTTTCAGCTCGGTAAACAGGACTTACAATAGAAATCATTAGTTATACTGTTTTTCGTAGTATTTTTGGTATTCTCCGCTGGTTACATGTTCCAGCCAATCTTTATTGCTTAGGAACCAATCGATGGTTTTAGCTAGACCTTCTTCAAAAGTCACGGAAGGCTTCCACCCCAAATCTTTATTCAGTTTTGTAGCATCTATAGCATAGCGTTTGTCATGCCCTGGGCGGTCTTTCACAAAAGTGATTAGCTTTTCTGAATAGCCAGCAGGATTTCCAAGTTTTGCATCCATTTGTTTAATCAATTCCTTGATTAAATCAATATTCTGCCATTCATTAAATCCGCCAATATTGTATGTTTCTCCTGTTTTCGCTTCATGGAAAATTTGGAAAATAGCACGAGCGTGGTCTATCACGAACAGCCAGTCGCGGGTATATTTACCATCGCCGTAGATTGGCAGTGGTTTTTCGTTAATAATATTAGAAATACACAGTGGAATCAGCTTCTCTGGAAAATGATTTGGGCCATAGTTGTTAGAACAATTAGAAACAATATAAGGAAGTCCATAAGTGTTTCCATAAGCTCTTACTAAATGGTCGCTGGCTGCTTTACTCGCAGAATACGGAGATTTCGGGTCATAAGGCGTTTCTTCAGTGAAAAATCCTGTTTCTCCCAAAGCACCATAGACTTCATCCGTAGAAACATGGTAGAAAAGATTTTTTCTCGGTTCGTTAGGAAATCTTCCATGTGTATGTTCTGGATTTAGTGTCCAAAATTCTTTACAAAGATTAAGAAGATTAGCAGTCCCAATTACATTGGTATTGATGAAAGCATTTGGGTCTGTGATGCTTCTGTCCACATGGCTTTCCGCAGCGAGATGTATCACCGCGTCTGGATTATGTTTTTCAAAAACCTTTTTTAATTCTTCAGTTTTTGTGATGTCTGCTTTTTCAAATATATAGTTTGGTTCGTTTTCTATATCTTTCAGGTTTTCAAGGTTTCCTGCGTATGTAAGGGCATCAAGATTGATGATTTTCGTTTGCGGAAGATTTTTCACAAACTCACGAACAACATGAGAACCGATAAATCCTGCTCCGCCAGTGATAATGATAGATTTCATAATTTTATAGTTCTAATTTTAAAGAATTTCCATCCAAATAAACTGCTTTGGATTCCGTGATTTTTATTTTTTGTTCCTCAGAAAAACCGATAGTTTCTCCATTTTTTAGAGTAACATCATAAGCTAAAATATAGTTGAGCACAGGAAGGATAAAGTCATGCAAATCACTTCGTGACATTTGGCTGTCGATGATTTCTATTTCTTCTTTTCCAAACTCTTTCATTCCAAAAGTATAAATGCTATTTTTCCCTTCTTCTGAGCCGACAAGTCCAATGTAAATCCACAGAATCACAGGCAGATTTCCTTCTAATAAAAAGTCAGCAAAGTCAATGTACAAACCTTTTGGAAGAAGTAGAGTCTGGCTTCCTTGATAAATACCTATCGCATCAGGAGTAGTTCTAAGGATAGAAGCGTTAATCATCGTCATCAAAGAGAATTTCTCAACCTGACTTTTAGTTTTGTCTAAAATAGAGACAATGGCGTGGCTGTCATGCTCTGAAACTTCTTTTTCTACATTATTCCAAAGGTAAGAATACCCGAATATTGACTCCAAATCTTCACTTGGAATAGGTGCTGGCATTTTTGCAATGGCTGCCATCATTCCATTGATAATGAGCGTTGCCACTTCATCATCACCAGATATTTCAGAAACTTCTAGTCCCCAGTGGGATTTTAAATCTTCTAAAACTTTATCCAGCGAATAGCTTCCTCCTTTGAACATCGGCATAGAAAGCGCTAGGCTGCTGTTCTCTTTTTCAGGTTTTGGAGTTTCCTTTGTCTCTTTTTTCTTGAAAAAATCAAAAAGTCCCATAATTTCAGTGTTTTTTATTTTATAGTTTTTCTACCAATAGATTTATAATAAAATCCTGTGTTTTCTATTTGGTCAATAGAGAACATATTTCTACCATCGAAAATGGCTTTGTTTTTCATCTTTTCTGCCATAAGCTGGAAGTTAGGATTTTTGAACTCGCTCCATTCTGTTGCTATCAACAGACAGTCAGCGCCTTCCAGGCAAGAATACATGTCTTTGGTATATTCTATTTTGTCGCCAAAGATTTTCTTTACATTTTCCTCTGCGATGGCATCATAAGCTGTTATTTTTGCTCCTTTTTCTAATAAAAGTGAAATGTTATCTAGAGATGAAGCCTCTCTGATGTCATCTGTATTTGCTTTAAAAGCAAGTCCCCACATCGCGATTTTCTTATCTTTGATGTTTCCACCGAAATATTTTTCAATTTCAGAAACGAGGATTACTTTTTGAGCTTTATTTACATTTTCAGTAGCGTTAAGGATTTGGAAATCAAAGTTTTCTTCTTTTCCTGATTTGATGAGAGCTTTCACATCTTTCGGAAAACAGCTTCCTCCGTAGCCTATTCCTGGGAAAAGGAAACGATGTCCGATTCTGTCATCACTTCCCATACCGAGTCTTACTTTGTCTACATCGGCTCCTACTTTTTCGCAGTAGTTTGCTATTTCGTTCATGAAAGTGATTTTCACAGCAAGGAACGAATTGGCTGCATATTTGGTCAGTTCCGAAGATTTTTCATCCATGAAAATGATTGGAACTCCCGTGTTAGTGAATGGTTGGTAGATTTGGGCAATGATATTTTTAGCCTTGTCCGAACTAGAACCCACTACGATTCTGGCAGGATTCATAGAATCTTCCATAGCAAAACCTTCGCGGAGGAATTCTGGATTAGAAACCACATCGAAAGGAATTTCTGTTTTTGCAGAAATGGTCTCTCTTACTCTGTCTGCTGTACCTACTGGAACGGTTGATTTATTGACAATTACTTTGTAAGAAGTCATCAGCTGACCGATATTTTCAGAAACCTTCAGAACATAAGAAAGGTCTGCGCTGCCATCCTCACCAGGAGGTGTTGGCAAAGCAAGATAAATTACATCACACTCATCTAATGCTTCTTTTAGTTGAGTAGTAAAAAACAGCCTGTTCGCCTGTATATTTCTTAAAAATATTTCTTCCAAGCCAGGTTCGTAGATGGGAACAATTCCCTTCTTCATGTTTTCTACTTTTGTTTCATCTATATCAACACAATAAACCGTGTTTCCTAGCTCAGCTAGAGTGGTTCCTGTAACCAGCCCTACATATCCTGTTCCTACAATTGCAATATTCATCTTTATAAAAATCTTTATTAAACTACAAAGGTAATATTTTTTAGTGAAATAAAATCTTTTCGGCGATAATTTGCTATAAATGAATAATTTTCTTAAATTTGCACACAGATTTACGGGAATAATGATGGAAAGGCTTCAAAGGAAGGCCTTTTTTATATATCCTGAAATAACGCGAAAATATGGATTTTAAGACAAGGGTAGAAGAGCTGATACAGACATTCTTAGAAGAAAGAAAAGATGTTTATTTGGTTGATTTGAAAATATCTGCAGGAAATGATGTGGTGGTTGTTTTGGATGGAGATGAGTCGCTTTCTATTCAGGATTGTTTAGATGCTAGCAGGGCGATAGAGTTTAATCTGGATAGAGAAGAAGTGGATTTTTCTCTTCAAGTGATGAGTGCAGGACTGAGCGAACCTCTCAAGCTGCCAAGACAATACAAGAAGAATGTAGGAAGAGAGCTCGAAGTCACGACGGAGGAAGGAGAAGTGATTAAGGGAGAACTGCTGGAAGCCGATGAAGGAAAAATAGTTTTGATGCTGAGGTATAGAAGACCGAAACTCGTAGGAAAAGGAAAAGAAGATGTGGAGGAACAAAGGGAAATCCCTTACCAAAGCATAAAGAGAGCAATGATAGTAATTAAGTTTTAAAAATTTTAGTCAAAGTAAAAAAATATGGATAATTTAGCATTAATCGAATCTTTTGGTGATTTTAAAGATGAAAAAGGGATCAGTAAGATAGATTTGATGGCGATTATAGAAGATTCGCTAAAAACCTTGCTGAAAAAAAGATACGATTCTGATGACCATTTTGATGTAATTGTAAACCCTGATAAGGGAGATTTTCAGATATTTTTGAATAAAAAAATCGTTGAAGACCAGATGTCAGAAGATGACGATTTGGAAATAGAAATCTCTGAAGCGAAAAAAATAGACCCTACATTCGAGGTGGGAGAGGAATTTACCCAAGAAATCCCATTGGCGCAATTAGGGCGAAGAAATATCTTGACATTGAAACAAATTTTGGCAACAAAATTACAAGAGCATAATAATGCTACAATGTATGAAATGTTCAAGGATAGAATAGGTGAAGTGGTTGTAGGAGAAGTGCATCACATCCGTGGTAAGCAGGTTATCATCTTGGATGATGAAGGGAATGAATACATTTTACCAAAAGAAAACCAGATTCCAACAGATTTCTTCAAGAAAGGAGAAAGCATTAGAGCGGTGATTGAAAAAGTTGATTTCAAAGGTTCTAAACCTCAGATTATCATTTCAAGAACAGCACCTAAGTTTTTGGAAAAACTTTTAGAGTTAGAAATTCCAGAAATATTGGATGGAACTATCATCTTGAAAAAAGCAGTAAGAATCCCAGGTGAAAAAGCTAAAATCGCTGTAGATGCCTTGGACGAAAGAATAGACCCTGTGGGTGCTTGTGTAGGTGTGAAAGGTTCTAGAATTCACGGCGTGGTGAGAGAACTTAGAAATGAAAATATTGATGTAATCCAGTGGTCTAAGAACCCAGAAGTATTGGTGAAAAGAGCACTAGGAGGTGTGGAAATCAACAAGGTGGAAATCAATGAAGAAGACCACTATGCACTAGTATACGCTCCAGTGGAAGAGATTTCAAAAATCATCGGAAAACAAGGGCAGAATATCAAACTGGCTTCTTGGCTTACAGATTATGAAATAGATGTGTATAGAGAAAAACAAGAAGATGATGATGTAGAGCTGAAAGAGTTTGATGATGAAATCGAGCAGTGGATTATAGATGAATTTACAAAAGTAGGGCTGGATACAGCGAGAAGTGTCCTAGACAAGGATACAGATGTATTGCTAAACTTAGTAGATTTAGAAGAAGAGACAATAGAAGAGGTTAAGAAAATCTTGAGAGAAGAATTGGAATAAATCTTCTTTGTCTAAAATATAATAGAATAAACAAAAAAACAAAAGTATTCAGCTTTGGCTGAACAAAAAGTAAAAATATGCCAAAAATCAGATTAAATAAAGCAGCAAAGGAACTTAATATTTCCATTCCAAGGGCAGTAGAGTTTTTGCAGAGTAAAGGGTTTGAGATTGATAGCAATCCCAATGTGTTGTTGGAAGCAGAGGCTTTCTCCGCATTAGAGCAGGAATTTGCAGCTGATAAGAAGCAGAAAGAGGCTTCACAGGAGGTGGTGATTTCTAAAGTTCCAGAGGTGAAATTAGAAACAGAAGAACCAAAAGCTCCTGAAGTGATTAAGGCTCAAGCTCCTAAAACTAAGATTATAGGCAAAATAGATCTGGAGGCGAAGCCTAAAAAAGAAAAAGAAGTGGAAGCAGCTTCTCCAAAAGAAGTTGTGAAAGAGGAAGTTGTAGCTCCTAAACCAGAAATTATAAAAGAGAAAAAAACTGAACCTAAGGCTGAGCCAAAACCAAAAGCAGAGCCTAAGGCAGAGGTAAAACCTGTTGTGGATACTGAAGAATCTTCCGAACCAGAGAAGATAGAAACAAAATATCAAAAACTGGACGGACCAAAAATCCTTCAGACCGAGAAAATAGATTTGTCTCAGTTTGAAACCAAACCAAAACCTTCTGACAAGAAGAAACAAAGAAAAAGAATCCAAAAACTTGCTGGAGAGGATGCTAAACCAGCGAATAACAAAGCGGGAGCGGATAAAAAATTTGCTAAAGATAAGCCACAAGGAGGAAACCGCGATAAAGGAGGTAAAAAAGGAGGAAAGAGAGAACGCGTAATGCCTGTGGAGCTTACAGATGAGCAAGTAAAAAATCAAATCAAAGAAACTTTGGAAAAACTTACTAACAAAGGTGGTAAGTCCAAAGGAGCTAAACACAGAAAAGAAAAAAGAAATTTCCGTAGAGAGCAAGATGAGCTTCAGCAGGAGCTAGAAGCACAAGATAGAACTCTGAAAGTTACTGAGTTCATCACAGTGAACGAGCTTGCGGCTCTTATGGATGTGAATCCTACAGAGGTTATCTCTGCATGTTTCTCCCTCGGGGTCATGGTAACCATGAACCAAAGATTGGAAGCAGATATTCTGACATTAGTAGCAGATGAATTTGGGTATAAAATAGAATTTTCTGATGCTGATTTGGAAGATAACTCAGAAGAGGAAGTTGAAGACAGCGAAGAAGATTTATTGCCAAGAGCACCTATCGTTACTGTAATGGGACATGTGGATCACGGTAAAACATCATTGCTGGACTACATCAGAAAAACGAATGTTATCGCTGGTGAGTCGGGAGGAATTACCCAGCACATCGGTGCATACAGCGTTCAGCTGGAGAATGGCAGACACATTACTTTCTTGGATACTCCTGGGCACGAGGCGTTTACAGCGATGAGAGCCAGAGGAGCGCAGGTAACGGATGTAGCAATCATCGTTATCGCAGCCGATGATGAGGTGATGCCACAGACCAAAGAGGCGATTTCCCACGCACAGGCGGCAGGCGTACCTATGATTATTGCGTTAAACAAAGTAGATAAACCTAATGCCAATCCAGATAAAATCCGTGAGCAGCTTTCAGGATTGAATATCTTGGTGGAAGAATGGGGAGGAAATGTTCAGTCACAGGAGATTTCAGCTAAATTTGGTAATAATGTAGATTTACTTTTAGATAAAGTTCTCCTTCAAGCAGATTTATTAGAATTGAAAGCCAATCCAAATAAACCTGCATCAGGAGTAGTGATAGAGGCATCTTTGGATAAAGGAAGAGGTTATGTTTCTACACTTTTAGTTCAGGCAGGAACACTCAAAGTAGGAGATTATGTCCTTGCTGGGAAAAACCACGGTAAAGTAAAAGCGATGCTGGATGAAAGAGGGCACAACCTTCAGAAAGTAGGACCTTCTACGCCAGTGACAATCTTAGGTTTAGATGGAGCGCCTACGGCAGGGGATAAATTTAAGGTTTATGAAGATGAAAGAGAAGCAAAATCCATCGCAAATAAGAGAGAACAGCTCCAAAGAGAGCAGACAATAAGAACGAAGAAACATTTGACTCTGGACGAAATCGGACGAAGAATAGCTCTTGGAGATTTCAAAGAGCTGAACATTATCCTAAAAGGAGATGTGGATGGTTCTGTAGAAGCCCTTACGGATATGCTTCAGAGATTATCAACAGAGGAAATCCAAATCAATATCCTTCACAAAGGTGTAGGACAGATTACAGAGAGCGACATCTTGCTTGCGACAGCTTCGGATGCTATCGTTATCGGATTTAATGTAAGAGCTGGAGCAAATGCAAAAGACCTTGCAGAGAAAGAAGAGATAGAAATCAGAACTTATTCCGTAATCTATGATGCCATAGATGATGTGAAAGAAGCGATGGAAGGAATGCTTTCGCCAGAGATTAGAGAACAAGTGGTGGGTAATGTAGAAATCCGTGAAGTGTTCAAAATCTCTAAAGTGGGAAGTATCGCAGGATGTATGGTGCTTTCTGGTAAGGTGACAAGAAATTCTAAAGTTCGTCTATTGAGAGACGGAATCGTGAAATACGATGGCGAGCTGGAAAGCCTTAAACGCTACAAGGATGATGTAAAAGAAGTGACCAAAGGCTATGAATGTGGTCTTAACCTAAAAGGCTATAATGATATAGAAGTAGGTGACCTTCTTGAAATCTACGAAGAAGTAGCGATTAAGAAAAAACTGAAATAAATTTTATTAGATTAGTAGAAAAAAACTTTGGCAAGACTCTTTTGTCAAAGTTTTTTCATTTATGGATGGATTTAGTTATTTTTGCTAAAAAAATAAAATCGTGGATGTTTCTATTTCCATCATTGTTGCTATCTATAACCGCAGGGACGAACTCACAGAACTGCTGGACTCGCTTCTTGTCCAAGAGGATAAGGATTTTGAAATAGTCATAGTAGATGACGGCTCTTCCGTGGAGCTGCTTCCTGTGGTGGATTTGTATCAAGGGAAACTAGACATTCAGTATTTCAAAAAACAAAATTCAGGGCCAGGGCTCAGCCGAAATTACGGAGCAGAACGAGCTAAAAACAGCTGGCTGGTTTTCTTGGATAGCGATGTAGTTGTCCCAAGGGATTACATTAAAAACATTAAAAATAATCTCCAAACCGAACCGACTGACGCCTTTGGTGGAGCGGATAAAGCCGATGAAAACTTTTCCAATCTACAAAAGGCAATTTCCTATTCCATGACTTCGGTTTTTACAACAGGGGGAATTCGTGGAAGCAAGAAAGCAGTCAGTAAATTTCAGCCCAGAAGTTTTAACATGGGAGTGAATAAGGCGGTGTTTTCGGCAGTGGGAGGTTTCTCGGATATGAGAATCGGCGAAGACCCAGACCTTTCCATGAGGCTTTGGGAAAATGGCTTCAGCACTTGTTTTTACGAAAATATAGCAGTCTATCACAAACGGCGAACGAGCCTGAAAAAATTCTCAAAACAGGTCTATCAGTTTGGTGTTGCCAGACCCATTCTCAACCAGCGGCATCCTCAATATACGAAACCTACTTTTTGGTTTCCATCCTTGTTTTTATTAGGGTTTTTAGGAAGTTTTCTGCTTGTTTTTTGGACAAAAATACCGCTTCTGCTGTATGCTTTTTATACTTTATTGATATTCGTACATTCGTTATTTAAGATGAAAAGCCTGCCGATTTCGGTGCTGACCATTGTCACCACTTATGTCCAGATGTTTTCCTACGGCTGGGGATTTCTTAATTCTTGGACAAAACTGAATATCCTCAACCAAACGCCTAAAAAGGCTTTCCCTACACATTTTTATTAAAGGAAAAGTTTAGTTTTTATTGATTTTTATTTCTTTGTCAAAGATATTTACGCCGCCTTTTACACCAAAATCCAGCGTAGTCACGGGGTAGGCTAGACAAATCCCTTCCTTGTCAAAGCGTTTCTTTATTCGTATGATGGCTTCGTTCATGGCTTCGTAGAAATCATCATTGGTTTCAAATTTTATCCAAAACCGAAGTACAAAATCAAGTGTAGAATTTCCGATATTTGTGAAATATAGATCCACTTTTTCATCAGGAAGCAGAGTTTTTATTTTCTTGATTTCATCAAGAGCGGTAGCCTGCACAAACTCCAAATCATCTCCAAAAGAAACGCCTGTTTTTAGGATAATTCTCCTTTTTTTCAAAGTGGAAAAATTGGTAAATGTTCCGCTGTAAATAATTTGATTTGGGATAAAAACATCCTGCCCAGGAATGGTTCTTATGGTCGTAGTTATCAGGCTGACCTGCGTGACAATGCCGTATTTATCATCTATCTCCACCCAGTCGCCCTCCTTGTATGGGCTGTGGGTTTTCAGAAGCAGTCCCGCAAAGATATTAGATGCCACATCTTTGAAGGCGAAACCAGCGATAATTCCCACAATTCCAGCTCCTGCAAGCAGATGCGAGAAAACTTTGTCTAGTCCCAAAAGTTCCAAAGCGAGATAAACTCCTGAAAACAGGAAGAAACAATAAACCGTAGAAGCGATGATATGGGCGATGTTTGTATGAACCTTAAAAGCTCGGCGGCTGATTCTTTTGGCTATCTTAGCTAAAAAGATAAACAAAATAAGCACGATGACCGCCTCCATTATTTTTGGCAGGAAATGCACGATGGATACTTCCCAGTTTTCTAATACTTTTTCTATTTCTATGCCCATTAGGGAATCTTTCATAATGTTATTTTTTTGGTTAAAACTATTCATCAAAATAAATAAGCTTTGTTTCTATGATCTTTTTGCCCGTTTTTTCTAGGGCGTTTTGGTAATCTTTCACCTGTTTTTGGTGTTTTTCTCTTTCTTCTTCTCCTGTTTTGAAATCAACAATAATGTAGCCCTCATCCGTTTTTATGACACGGTCTGGTCGGTAGAATTTTTGCTCTCCATCCTCCAAAGTGATGAGAATTTCTCTTTCATTGATGATTTCTTTCTCGTTTCCACTGAAATATGGAGCGTATTTTTCATCATTTAGAACTGGTGAAATTCTCTTTGTGATGATTTCTTTTTCTTTCTTGGTAATTGTTCCCGAACGGAAAAAACTCTCCAAGACTTTTTCCATATCATCCTTGTGGTTTATTTTCGCTAAAATATCGTGAATGAGAAGACCCATTCTTGTTTTCTCTTTTCGTTTTTGATAACTTTTGGATGGTGTGGCGATTTGGATATTAGCCAGTGATTCTCCTTGTTTGTGGATGGATGAGATGCTTATCGTTGCCCATTCTTTTTTCTTTTGTTTTGTTTTTTTTCTGAGCAGCTCCTCATTTGTTTCAAATAAATCAAAGTTGTCCTCATTTTCCGTATTGTATTGATCTACAAAGTCAAATATTTCCAAATAATTTGCCGAATTGTTTGGTTTTTGCAGATAAAGGAAAAGCTGTTCCACAGGGCGTGTGGTGGCTACATACTGCACACAGAGGCGGTCGATGAAGTTTTTATAGACATTCTCACTGTTGAATATTTGGATGTCCTCATCATAGGTTTCTAAACCTTTATCAAAGCCTGAGATATTCACCGCGCAGAGAGCGTTTTCTCCCTTCAAATCATACCATTCTGTGAATTTAGAATCTTGGCTTTTGTTTTCCATCGGTAGGAAGACCACAGGGAATTCCAGTCCTTTGGCTTTATGGATGGTCATTATCTGCACGGCATCTATATTTTCGGAAGCTTGGATGGAGATGTTTTGACCTTCCTCCTCCCAGAATTTTAGGAAATCTTTCAGGGTCATTCCTGTGTTTTGGGAAAAACCATAGAGCATTTCTAAGAAATTGAGAATGAAGTCCATTTCCTTGTCTTCGGCAGAAAATTCATAAACGAAATGTTCTATGAAGTTGTAAAGGTTGAGGTTTGGAATATGGGAATGTGCTAAATCCAGCCCGTATCTTTTTTTGATAAAGTCAAATGTTTCCTGCAGCCCTTCAATGGCCAAAATCTCCAGCATCTCTACTGAAAAATCATGGATTTTGATTCGCCCTAAATCATTGAGATAATAGAACAGCATCACCAGAAATTTTTTGCTTTTCGGCGTGGCTGTCCAGTTTAGAAATTCTATCAGAGCATTCAGGGTTTTAGAGAGATTGAGGGTAAGCCCTCGTTCGGAGATGGTTTTTATAAAGGTTTTTTCTCCATTGTACAGTACTTCTCTGCTTCCCAAAAGCTGAGAATAGTTGAATATATCATTATTCCCTCTGCACAAGATGGTAATATCCGAGAATCTAAAGCCGTTATCCAGACACTGCTGGATGTCCTGCTGCATCTGGTCTGCGGTATCTTGGTAGGAATCTTCTTTTTTGGCGTTTTCTATCAGATTTACTCTTACTCTTCCGTCGATATTGGTTTTGGCTTCCTGCTGGGCTTTTTCGCCGAAAATTTCTTTATGCTCAAAATCTCCCAGCTCGGATATATATTGGTAAAGTTCATTATTAAACCTCACGATGTTTCTCGCACTTCGGTAGTTTTCTTTTAGTGAAATAACATCGGCAGGGACAGGCGCATTTTCTTTATGATTGATGATATTCAGCATCAGCTGGCTTTCTCCTCCACGAAAACGGTAAATGCTCTGTTTAGGGTCTCCCACGAGGGTGAAACTCGTATTGTCCGAAGAAATCGTGTGGTCTCGCAGCGGTAGGAAATTCTGCCATTGCAGCGCCGAAGTATCCTGAAACTCATCAAAGAAGTAGTGCAGATACCGAGTTCCCACTTTTTCGTAAATGAAAGCCGAAGGCTCATTTTTCAGGTTTTCATTGATAATAATATTAAATTTAGAAAGCAGAACCAAGTCGTTTTCTTCCTCTATTTTGGCAAGTTCATCTTGGATTTCCTTATTTACCCGAAGCGGAAGCAGGGCGTGAAGAATTTTTTCTTTTTTCTGCATCAGGATGTAATTGCTAATGAGGTTTCTCCTGCTTTCCATCAAATGGCTGAGGATATCAAAAACATCCTGCTCTTTTTGTTTTGACTTATATGAAGCACCTTTTTCAAAAACTGCCAGTGCAGACTCTTCGCTAGATGGGAAAGGGAAATCTTTTCGTTCCTTGTTGTAGAACTTAGCCACTTCATGGAAAAACTTGGCAATGCTGTTTCTCCCTCCGCCTGAGAAATCCTCTATTTCCAGACCTCTTTCTTTGATAAGGGATATCGTATCCTGCGCTATTTTCACCGAATCTTTTTTGATTTCGATAAGGTTTTTTCTGATGTTGTTTTTGGTGTTTTCGTAGGCTTCCCAGTCAAAATCTTTATTCTCCAAAAGCCTTTTGTAGTGGATATCTTTTACAAATTCCTTTGCCGATTGGTAGAGCGTTTGGCTCAGATTTACCCGCTCGTTATTATCCAAACTATAATTTACAAAATCTATGAAAGTCTCCGATACCTTTTTGTCTCCGCCTATCTTGTCCAGCATCTGGTCTACGGCTTCTATCAGATAAGGTTCGGGCTGAATTTCCAAATTAAAATTCTGCGCCAGTCCCAGCTCATAGGAAAAAGAACGCACCAATTTAGAATTAAATCTATCTATCGTGCCGATGTTCAGCATGGAGTAGTGGTGCAGAATATAGTCCAGAACCGCTTGGGAACGGCGGTGCAGCTCATCGATAGGGATATTTTTGCCCTGTTGGTGGAATTTTTCCTGTATATCTAGCAGTTCGCGACATTGGGCATAATTTTCAGCGGTGAATTTTCCCAGCCACTGGAGTATTCGCTCTTTCATTTCATTGGCAGCCTTGTTGGTAAAGGTAAGGGCGATGATATGCCGAACAGCATCTGGCTCGCTGGGATTTTCCAGACAAAGCATTAGAAGTCTCTGCACGAGGGTATAAGTTTTGCCCGACCCAGCCGAGGCATTGATGACAGTATAAGTGGATTTCATTTTTAGGAAAAATTTTCTCAAAAGTAAGTAAAAAAAAAATCCCTTCAAATAGAAAATAATTTTTAGAATTCATAGGTTTTCGTTAGATTTGTGAAACGAATAAAAATTAATTATAACATTAAGAAAATATTAAAATGGGATTTATTTCATTCATCGAAACAAGACAGATTTTAGACTCCCGCGGTAATCCTACTGTGGAGGTAGATGTATTTACAGACAGCGGTGCCATGGGGCGCGCAGCAGTGCCTTCTGGGGCGTCTACTGGGGAACATGAGGCGGTGGAACTTCGTGACGGCGGTGTAGAGTTTTTAGGAAAAGGCTTGGAAAAAGCAGTAGAAAATGTAAGGGAAATCATCGCTCCTGAAATCATCGGGCTTCCTGTCACTCAGCAGAACCTTATCGACCAAATCATGATAGAAGCTGATGGAACTAAAAATAAAGGAAAACTCGGGGCTAATGCTATTCTTGGTGTTTCTCTGGCAGTGGCAAGAGCCGCAGCGGCGCACCTTAGAATGCCTCTTTATAAATATGTGGGTGGTGTAAATGCTAATACTCTGCCTGTTCCGATGATGAATGTCATCAATGGAGGTTCTCACTCTGATGCTCCTATCGCATTCCAAGAGTTTATGATTATGCCAGTGAAAGCAGATTCTTTCTCTCATGCTCTTAGAAAAGGAACGGAAATTTTCCATCATTTGAAATCTATTCTGAAATCTCGCGGACTATCCACAGCGGTGGGTGATGAGGGAGGTTTTGCACCGACTTTCAAGGGAACGGAAGATGCTTTGGACACTTTGCTCCAAGCGATAGAAAAAGCAGGATACAGACCTGGGGATGATATTATGCTGGCATTGGACTGCGCTTCTTCGGAGTTTTATAAAGATGGAGTTTATGATTATAGAAAATTTGAGGGAGAAGGTGGAGCTTACCGCACAAGAGAAGAGCAGGTTTCTTACTTGGCTGAACTGACACAGAAATACCCGATTATTTCCATCGAAGACGGAATGCAGGAAGATGACTGGGAAGGCTGGAAACTCTTGACAGACAAAATAGGTGACAGAGTGCAGCTGGTAGGAGATGACCTTTTCGTGACTAATGTAGAGAGACTTTCACAAGGAATAAAACAAGGTGTAGCCAACTCTATTTTGGTGAAAGTAAACCAAATCGGTTCTCTTTCTGAAACAATGGCCGCCGTGCAGATGGCTCAGCATAACAAATATACTTCGGTAATGTCCCACCGCTCAGGAGAAACGGAAGATTCTACCATAGCAGACCTTGCTGTAGCGATGAACTGCGGACAAATCAAAACAGGTTCGGCTTCCCGTTCAGACAGAATGGCGAAATACAACCAGCTGCTAAGAATAGAAGAAGCTCTTGGTGAAACGGCGATTTTTCCAGGGATGGATGCCTTTAAAATCAAGAGATAAAAATTAAATTAATGAATAAAATGGAAAATCAAAATTTTCAAAATCCTTCGCCTATCTATCGAGATAATAAAAAAGTCTTAGCAGGAGTTTTAGCTATCATGTTAGGAGGTTTTGGTATTCATAAATTTATTTTAGGATATACCAAAGAGGGAGTTCTTCAAATATTAATGAGTTTTTTCTCATGTGGATTAGCGAGTGTTATTCCTTTTGTAGAAGGGATAATTTATCTTACAAAATCTGATGAGGAATTTTACCAAATTTATCAAGTAGGAAGAAGACCTTGGTTTTAAGATGATAATCCAAAATAAATAAAGGATTTCTTTGTGGATTGGATGCTTTTTTTAAAAAATAAAAGATAATGAAAAGAAGATTAGTATTATTTCTGATGCTCATGGTTCAGTTTTTCATGGCGCAGAAAAAAGTGGAAGATTATCTACATTTAGGAGATAAATATAGATTTGATAATAAGGACTATGAGCTGGTGTGGAGTTCCCATCCAGCAAGTAATTTCTACAAGCAGGAGTATATTTTACCAAACGAAAATGTAGAAAAGTATAAGAGACTGATTCTGATAGATTTCATAGAGGGAGATCTGGCTCCAAAGGATGTGCTGAGCGGCCTTGTCAATAGTTTGGAGAACAGCAAGAAGCAAAATCCCGTTATAAATTATAAAGTTTATGAAAAAAATAATGATTACATGATTGACTTTATAATGAGCGAAAACTCACAGGACGGAAAGGAAGTTCTTATTTTAGAAAGAAATGTTTATCGATATTTTAGAATAAATACACCGAAGAGAAAGGGTGTTCTGCTTTTCGGTATTAGTGATAGAGCATACACTAAAAAAGAGATGGATAATATGTTTTCTGTCTTGAAAAATAAAAAACTTGATTTAGTAAATAAAGTAATCCAAATAGAAGTTCCTAAAATAAAATAATTTTTAAGGAAGGAAAATAACAAGTCTTTTCTTAACATTACAGCAAAAAATTATGAAATTAAATATTAATAACGAAACAGGAAAATTAAAATCTGTAGTTCTTGGTCAGCCAGTATCTATGGGAGCAGACCCTACTCTGGAGGAGAGCTATGATGCGAAATCATACCATACCATCCAGCAGGGTGTCTATCCAAAGGAAGAAGATATTATCAATGAAATGACTGAGTTTGAGAAAGTTCTCAAGAAATACGATGTGGAGGTTATTCGTCCAGATATTATCAAAGATTACAATCAGGTATTCGCGCGAGATGTGGCGTTTGTCATAGAAGATAAGATGATATTGTCTAACCTTATTCCAGACAGAGCCGATGAACAGGAAGCTTACTCCAAAATATTCGAACAAGTGGAGTGGCGTAAAATCATCAACCTGCCAGACACAGCCCACATAGAAGGGGGGGATGTGATAGTATGGAATGATTTTCTATTCATAGGAACTTGTTTTAGTGAGGATTATAGAAATTTCAAAACGGCGAGAACTAACGAATACGCCATAGAAATTCTCAAAGAATATTTTCCTAAAAAAAGGATAATAGACCTAGAACTAAAAAAGAATGACACTGTTCCGTATGAAGGTATTTTGCATCTGGATTGTACATTTAATCCCGTAGGAAAGGACAAATGTATCATCTACAAAGATGGATTTGTGGATGAAAGCGATTACAGACTGATTTTGGATATTTTTGGGGAAGAAAATTGTTTCCATGTTACCAAAGAAGAAATGTTTGAAATGAATCCTAATATTTTTTCGATTTCGCCAGAAGTAGTTGTTTCGGATGCCGCTTTCACAAGGATGAACAGACATTTACAAGATGTTTGGAATATTAAAGTAGAAGAAATTCCTTATCGCGAGATATCCAAAATGGGAGGGCTTTTAAGATGCTCTACCATGCCGCTGGTAAGGGAATAAAAAAATAGAGAAAATGCAGACAACCAACACCGTTCTTATGATAGAGCCTGTGGCGTTTGGCTACAATGCCCAGACTGCCGAGAATAACTATTTCCAAATAAACTCCGAGAACGAAAACACTCAGCTGAAAGCCTTGGCTGAGTTTAGTGCTTTTGTGGAAAAACTCCGTTCTCATGGAATCAATGTTATCGTGGTTAAAGACACTTTGGAGCCACATACGCCAGATTCTATTTTTCCAAATAACTGGGTGAGTTTCAGTCCAGAGGGAAGGGTAGTTCTCTATCCGATGTTCGCGCCGAACCGAAGAGATGAGCGCCGAATGGACATCATAGAAAAGCTGAAAAATGAAGGTTTTGAGATAAAGGAAATCGTGGATTTTACCCAGCACGAAAAGGAAAACAAGTTTTTGGAAGGAACGGGGAGCATCATCTTTGACCAAGATAATAAGATAGCATACGGCTCGGTTTCTGTCCGTCTGGATGAGGATTTGTTCCGTGAATTTTGCACGAAAATTGGTTTTAAACCTGTTATTTTTCATTCATATCAGACCATAGACCACCAGCGTATGCCTATCTATCATACCAATGTGATGATGTGTCTGGCAGACCAGTTTGCAGTGATTTGTCTCGATTGTATAGATGATGAAACGGAGCGAAAACAAGTAGCAGAAACGATAGAGAAATCAGGAAAAGAAATCATAGCCATCACCGAAGAGCAGATGCATAATTTTGCGGGAAATATGCTCCAGCTGCATAACAACAAAGGAGAAAAGTTCCTGATAATGAGCCAGACGGCATACGGCTCACTCACGCAGGAGCAGATAAAAAATATTGAAAAATATAGCGAAATCATTTCTTCTGATTTGAGGACGATAGAAATCAACGGCGGCGGCGGTGCCAGATGTATGCTTGCGGAAGTATTTTTACCAAAGAAATAGCAGAAAAAAGTTTTAATCATGACAGAAAACATCAAAAAATTACAAGAGTTATTGGACTGCGAGGTCATTCCAGTTGCCCAAAATACAGCACCAAAACAATTGGTAGAAACTTATCTAAATCTTTGGAAGGAAGGCAAAGAGCAGAAATTCACGCCCGTGATAGTGACGGCGGATGATATATTGCTTGAAAAATTTGAATTGGATTTGGAGGATTTGGATTTACCTTTTACAAAGGAAGGAATGAAAACTTATCGTGAAAAAATCCTTGCTGAAACACAGAAACTGAACGGAGCCGATTTTTATAAAGAAGAGAAAAAAGAGCTTTTGGGAGAGGTTTCTGCCGATGAAATCCACTGGGAAGCGCCAGAAGATGAGGAGTTGATGTTTAGTTCATATTTGGATATTGATTATGATGATGAGAGCAAAAGCACGATAAAAGAAGATGTAGTCATCGTAAAACTTCCAACAGAGAAATCCTATGAAGCCTTTGCATGGCTTCCGATGGGCGGGTTTAATGACTGTCCACTTTCAGCTGAAATGACTGCGATGGCAAAATATTGGCACGAAAAACACGGAGCAGAGCCAGCGACAATCACCTATGATACGGCAGAATTTTACCTAAATCAGCCAGTTTCTGATAAAGAAGCCTTGGTGGAACTTGCCATAGAGCAGTATCTCTTTGATGTGGATATCGTGGAGCAGGGCGTGGGCGATGTGGAATCCCTTGTGGAGACGCTTTATCAAAACAAGCAGTGGTATTTTTGGTGGGATTAAACTAAAAATGAGAAATATGAAAAGCAAGATTATCAAAGGAATATTCTTTTTAATGGGATTATTTAAGGTTCAGGCTCAGGATGTAACGCTTCCATTTGAATTGTATGAAGATAAGTATATTTTGATAAAACTTCCTACAGAGAAGGATAGTTTGACATTTTATTTTGATACAGGAGCTACAGCCACATTACTGGACAAGGAGACGGCAGGTAAGTTTGGACTAAAAGCAAATTATCAACAGAAAGTTTCAGGGGCAGGAGGAGAAAAGGTATATGATATGGTTTTGAATCAAAAAATTTTCCTTACCAAAGACAAAAATATAGATGGAGTACATTTCGTACTTGAAGATTTATCAAGGCTAAAAAGTCTTTTGGAGAAGCCTTTTGATGGGATTATTGGTAATGATATTATCAAAAATTATGTTACCAAGATAGATTTTGAGAAAAAACAAATAGAACTATACAAGGATACCATGCCTGATAAGGAGGGGTTCACAGGAATTTCTTTTAGTTTTAAGAATAATATACCAATCCCTCAGTTTCCTATTACAGTAGAAATGGATGGTGGATGGAAGTTTACAGGAGATGTTTTTTTTGATAGTGGGGCAGGGCTTTCATTACTTTTTAATGCACCATTTGTAGAGGAAAATTACCTTACTTATAAGTTGGGTAAAAGTTTCGTTACTGATTCAAATAACCTTAGTAATAAAACGAAAACAGTAAATACTAAAATTAAAAGGATAAAATTAGGAAGTTTCACATTTGATAATGTTCCAGTTGCTTTATCTTCTGATAAAGAAGGTGTAAGTTCTTATAAAGAATATTTGGGGATTTTGGGGAGTGAGATTATCAATCGTTTTAATATTATTTTGGATTACAAGGATATGATATTGTATATAAAACCTAACTATTTATATAACAATAAGTTTGTAATCCCAGTAAGTCCTATTAAATTAAAAAAATCTGAAAGTGGAATTTTAATTTCCAGTGTGGTTGAAAACTCAGAAGCAGAAAAATTGGGACTAAAAGAAGGGCAAAAGATAATATCTATAAATGGTAAAGTTTCTAATGATATAGCGGTTTATCGTAAGATGCTGAGTCAAAAGAACAAAAATATTGTCATAAAATATCTGGATGGTGAAGAAGAGAAAAAAATAAAATTAAAATTAAAAGAACTTCTATAAATATATAAAGTCTCCACTGCTAAAATAGTGGAGATTTTTAGTTAAATTTCTGAAATAATTAGAAAAACACAAACGAGAGTTCATCTGAACTTTACCAAAGAAACGCCGAAGCAAAAACAAAAGTTCACACAAAAACAGGTAAAGCAAATTATTCAAATAAAAGATAATGAAAAAGAAGAATATTATAATAATGTTTCTGCTAAGCATCATTGTAATAAATGTATCTGAATATATTATAAGAAAAATACAAAAACAAAATATATATAAAACAGAAATAAAAGGCGTGGTTTGGGATATTTTTCTAAAAAGAGGAGGAAACCATTACCGTTATAATAGAAATGATAAAGGAGACTATTTTGTAGATGAACATTTTTTCAATGATAAACCTTCAAATATTATAAAAAAGAATGATTCTGTATATAAAGCGCTTAACAGCGAAAAACTCTATATATACAGAAAAATAAATAATACTTATGTCCTTGTTGGGCAAAGTCAAAAATGGTGGTAAGGGATAATATCCCAAATGTATTTTTTACTCAAAATAAAAATCTCCTTATCAAAACGATGAGGAGATTTTAGTTTAAATTTTTAAAAACAATAAAAACTTTATTTCAAACTTAAGACAGCCAGTCGGTAGCCATCTAACCCAAATCCAGAGATGACGCCGCTGCAATGAACTGCAGTTACTGATTTTTGTCTAAATTCTTCTCTCGCATAGATGTTGCTGATATGGACTTCTATTTTTGGTTTTTGAATGTTTCTGAGACAGTCCGCAATCGCATAGGAGTAATGTGTATAGGCAGCAGGATTGATGATAAGAGCCTCATAATCATCTTCTTGCAGTCTGTTGATGATTTCTCCCTCTACATTGGATTGGAAAAATAGAATTTCATCTTCGGGAAATTTTTCCTTTAGATTTTCTAAAAAATCAGCCATAGAAACCGTGCCATAGATTTCAGGCTCACGAGCTCCGAGGAGGTTTAGATTAGGGCCATTGACGATTAGAATTTTCATACCTTTATTTTTTTTCTAAAGCTAAATCTACTACTTCTTTCATCGTTTTCACATAATGGATTTTTAAATCCTTGAAATATTCTCCCTTGATGTCTTCCACATCTTTTCTGTTTTCCTCGCAGAGAATCACTTCTTTCACGCCTGAGCGAACTGCCGCCAAGAGTTTTTCCTTAATTCCTCCCACAGGAAGCACTTTTCCTCTCAGGGTGATTTCGCCTGTCATTGCCAGATGAGGTCTTACTTTTTGGTTGGTGTAGCTGGACACCATAGAGGTAAGCATCGCGATTCCCGCAGAAGGGCCGTCTTTCGGTGTAGCGCCTTCTGGGACATGGATGTGGATATTTTTACTTTCTAAATCCTCCGTGTCTATTCCCAGTTCTTTGTGCTTTGCTTTGATGTATTCCAACGCCAAAGTAGCACTTTCTTTCATCACTGTTCCTAAATTTCCTGTCATGCTGAGAGTCCCTTTTCCATTGGATAAAATACTCTCAATGAACAAAATATCTCCTCCCACACTTGTCCAAGCCAGACCTGTCACCACGCCTGTTTCATTGGTAGTTTCAGAAACGGCTTTGCTCATAGGAACACCTAAAATTTCATTAATTTTTTTGATGCTGATTTTAGGGTCATATTCTTTATTCATCGTGATTTGTAAAGCCACCCAGCGGGCAATAGCCGCCAAGTTTTTCTCTAATCTTCTCACGCCGCTTTCCCTTGTATGGGCTTCTATGATGTGTTTTAGTTCTTTTGAACCTAATTTTAATTCTTGCGCAGACAGCCCGTGTTCGTGGATTTGTTTTTTCAGCAGGTGTCTTTTAGCGATTTCTACTTTTTCCTCCAAAGTATATCCCGAAAGATTGATGATTTCCATTCGGTCAAGCAGCGCCCTTTGGATGGTAGAAAGGCTGTTCGCTGTGGCGATGAACATTACCTTTGATAAGTCATAGCCTATTTCTAAATAATTATCGTAAAAGCTGTTATTCTGTTCAGGGTCAAGGACTTCCAGTAGGGCAGAGGATGGGTCTCCGTGAGTTCCCGTGCCGAGTTTGTCTATTTCATCCAAAACGATTACAGGATTAGAAGTTCCAGCCTTTTTGATGCATTGGAGAATACGCCCAGCCATGGCGCCAATGTAGGTTTTTCTGTGTCCTCGTATCTCGCTTTCATCATGCAGACCGCCCAAAGAAAGGCGAATGTATTTTCTTCCCAAAGCATCTGCTACGGACTTTCCTAAGGAGGTTTTTCCCACACCAGGAGGCCCTACAAGGCAGAGAATAGGCGATTTCATATTGTTTTTGAGTTTCAGAACGGCCATGTGTTCCAAGACTCTCTTCTTGATGTCTTCCAGCCCGAAGTGGTCTCTATTGAGAACAGCCTCGGCCTTTGGAAGGTCAAAAGTATCTTTGGTATAATTTTCCCAAGGCAGGTCTGTGAAGAAATCCAGATAATTTCTCTGTACATTATAGTCAGGCGAGTTCGGATTGTGTCTTTGCAGACGGTTGATTTCCTTATTGAAATGATTTTCTATTTCCTCACTCCATTTTATTTTTTTTGCTTTGGCTTTCAGTTCTTCTATATCATTTTCTGTGCCTCCGCCCAGCTCTTCCTGAATGGTTTTAATCTGTTGATTTAGAAAATATTCCCGCTGGTGTTTGTCTAATTCTTTGGTGGTTTTCTGATGGATTTTATTTCTTAATTCCAGCTTTTTGAAATCTTCTTGCAGGAGTTCATAGCATTTTTTTGCACGAATGGAAAGGCTTTTTTCTTCCAGTAGTTTTTGTTTATTTACTGTTGAAAAATTACCATTCACACAGATGAAATTCAGCAAGTCTTCTGCACCATCTATATTTTTAATAGCGAAATTAGCTGCATTAGGAATGTTCGGGTCAAGCTCTATTATTTTTAGTGCTAAATCTTTGATGTTATCTATCAGCGCATAAAATTCCTCTTTGTTCTTCGGCGAAGAATCTCTCAGCTTCTGTATTTCAGCTCTGAAAAACGGCTCTGTGGAAATGTAGTTTTTCGCACGGAAACGGTGCACACCACGAGTGATGGCGGTGATATTTCCATTAGGAAGTTTGATAATTTTGATAATCCTCGAAATCGTCCCTATGGAGTTCAAATCACCAATTTTTGGTGTTTCTACATCAGAGTTTTTCTGACAGATGACACCTATGTATTCCTTTTTATTATAGGCTTCTTCCAGCAGTTTTATAGATTTTCCTCTTCCAGCAGTGATGGGAATCACCACATTGGGAAACATTACCATGTTTTTCACAGGCAAAATAGGAAAAGACTCTTGCTCTTCGTTTGGCTGTTCGTTTTTATCGTGAATTTCTTCGGTTATAACACTGAAACCTTCATCCATAAGACTTTCAAAAGAGATATCTTCAAATTCTTCTATCATAATTTTATTAAAACTAAAAGATTAAATGACAAAATGTCACTTTGGTGTTTCTCGTTTTTTATTGATGTAAATAATAAAACGGTCTCTCATATGGCACAATTCCTATGCCAAGAAAATTTTACGACAAAAATGCATAAATATCTTTAAATTCAAATAAAAATTCCGAAATTTGTAGTATGGAGGTTGATAAAGTACACATTCCCATAGTAGATATTCCGCTGGAAGGAGGCGTAAAATTGTCCGTGAAGCGCGAGGATTTGGTTCATCCGCAGATTTCGGGTAATAAGTATTGGAAAATGTTTTATAATGTAAAGACATACCTTGCCCGAGAGGTCAAAAATCCTTTGATAATTACTTTTGGGGGAGCATATTCTAATCATATCGCGGCGGCATCTGCTGTTGGAGAAAAATACAATATTAAAACTCTGGGCATTATTCGTGGGGAGGAGCTGGAGAATAAATGGCAGGGAAATCTCACGCTGGAAGATGCACATAGGAGAGGGATGGATTTTTTGTTCGTTACTAGAGAGGCGTATAGAGATAAGGAAAAAATCACCAGAGATTTGCAGGAAAAATTTCCAGAAGCTCTTATTGTCCCTGAAGGTGGGACTAATGAACTAGCAGTGGAGGGAGTGAAACATATGCTGGATGAACGAACAAAAGAATTTGATTATATTTGCACCGCGGTTGGGACAGGAGGAACCGTTTCGGGTTTGTCCAAATTTGCAGAAGAACACCAGAAAATACTGGGGTTCAAGGTGGTGGATGACCCTACATTGGAGAAAAGAATCCAAGGGCTGAGCGGAAGGAAGAATTTTACCCTCTTTGATGCTCATGATGGCAGATATGGGAAAATTATAGATGAAAATATTCAGTTTATCAATGATTTTTATGAGCGGTATGATGTTCCTCTCGACCCGATATACACAGGGAAAATGATGAGAAATCTGATGAAACTGATACAGGAAGGCTATTTTCCGCAGGGCAGCAGGATTTTAGCATTTCATACAGGAGGTTTGCAGGGGATTTTAGGGGCGAATGAATGGTTGAAAAAGACAAAAAAAGAACTAATCAAAATAAAATTTAACTAAAAATGAAAAAATTATTGTGTTTATTATCAGTAGCAGGATTGGGGCTGTTTTCTCACGCTCAGGATTGGAAAACAGATGACCAATACATCCAGAATTTCGCTAAATATGCAGTGGAAGAGATGGAGTTATATAAAATTCCAGCAAGTATCAAACTCGCTCAGGGGATTTTGGAAACAGGAGGAGGACAGAGCCGTTTAGCAAAAGAAGGGAAAAATCACTTTGGGATAAAATGTAAAGAAAACTGGACAGGAAAGACCATGAAACACACAGATGATGCACCAAATGAGTGTTTCCGAGTGTATGATGACCCTAGAGAATCTTACAGAGACCATTCTTTGTTTTTGACAACGAGAAAGTATTATGTAGGGCTTTTTAAATTAGATATCAAAGATTACAAAGGCTGGGCATATGGACTTAAAAAGGCTGGATATGCTACCAATCCTAAATATGCGCAGATTCTGATAAACAGAATAGAAAAATACAGACTGCATGAATTTGATAATATAAAATCACATGAAGTTTCCGCAAAGCTAAAAGAATTATATCCAGAGTATAAATCTGAAAATCAAGAAATTAAAAGTCAAGAGCCAGTTAAGGAAAAATCTACAAAAGAGGAAGTGAGAACTGAGCCTGTACTGCGCGAAGAAAAAGTAAAAGAACCTGTAGTTCAAAAGCCAGAAACAAAACAGGAAACAGAAATATCTAAACCAGAAATAGAATCTGGTAAAAAAAAAGAACCAGAGCTACACAAATACGAAGAAGGAAGACTCACAGAAGAAGCCGTTTTGCATAGCCTAAATGAGAGAAATCATCCTAATTCTAATTTGAAATATGTGGTTTTGGGAGGAGATATCTCTCTTTCTGCTTTGGCGAAAAAATATAATCTTAGAGTGAGCGACCTGAAAGATTATAATGATTTAAAAACATCTGATTTGAAAAAAAATCAGATTGTTTTTTTAGAGCCTAAAAAATCTTATGGAAGCCAAGAAACACATACCGTGAGAAAAGGTGAAAAGATGTATGATATTTCCCAGAAATATGGGATAAAACTAAAATACTTGTATTTGAAAAATAGAATGGAGGAAGGACAAGAACCGAAAGAGGGACAGGTGCTTTATCTTCAAAATAAAAAGCCAAGAAGGGAGAGATAATATTCTCCCTTTTTTTATGGAATGTTTAGATATTTGTGCGTTTGTACGGAAGCTATCCATTTAGGATTTTGTAGAATGTAATCTGTGATTTTTGGATAGTTTTGCTCCCTTTTGCTCCATTCAGACTGCAGGTATAGTTTGCATTTTTCTGATACTTTGGCAGCTTGTTCTTCAGCGAATTTGAAATCGTGATTGTTGAAAATAACCACTTTCAGTTCATCAGCCTTTTGATAAATTTCTTCTTTTGGAAGTTTTACTTTCTTGGGCGAAAGAGTAATCCAGTCGATATGTCCTCTCAGATTGTGCGAGCCTGAGGTTTCCACATGAATCGTACAGCCTAATTCTTTTAGTTTTTTTGTTAAAATATTCAAATCCCACATCAGAGGCTCACCGCCTGTGATGATTATGGTTTTACAGTGTTTAGCCGCTATGGCAGCGATTTCTTCTGCATCTATCAACGGGTGAAGTGTAGCATCCCAGCTTTCTTTGACATCACACCAGTGGCATCCTACATCACAGCCACCTAAACGGATGAAATAAGCCGCCCTGCCAGAGTGGGCGCCTTCTCCTTGGATAGTATAAAAATGCTCCATAACAGGGAGCATTTTACCTTGATTTAATAATATTTTTTGTTCACTACTAAAATCTGACATTTTTCACTCACTATTTTTTATAAGCTAAAAGCGTATTTTTCATGAGCATAGCTCTGGTCATAGGGCCTACGCCACCAGGAACAGGCGTTATAAAACTTGCCTTCTTTTCGCATACTTCAAAATCTACATCTCCTACTAAATGATAACCTCTCTCGCTGTCATCATTCACTCTCGTAATCCCTACATCTATAACCACGGCACCTTCTTTTATCATATCTCCTTTTAGATAATTAGGAATACCTAATGCTACGATGATGATGTCTGCCTTTTGGGTATATTCTTCGATATTAGGCGTGTGGCTGTGGATAAGTGTTACCGTGGCATCAGTTCCTTTGGCACTCATTAGAATACTCATAGGACGACCAACGATTCTGCTTCGACCGATAACTACGCATTTTTTCCCTTTGGTTTCAATGTTATATCTCTCCAAAAGCTGCATAATTCCAAATGGAGTAGCGGGCAGAAGAGAGTCCATTTCTAAAGCCATTTTCCCAAAGTTTTCTGGGTGGAAGCCATCCACATCCTTTTTAGGGTCGATAGCCATGATGATTTTTTCTTGGTCTATGCCTTTGGGAAGAGGAAGCTGCACGATGAATCCGTCTATTTCCTCATTCTCGTTTAGTTTTTTTATTTCTTCTAAAAGTTCATTTTCACAAATCGTGTCAGGGAATTTTAGCAGTGATGAGGTAAATCCTACTTCTTTACAATCCTTGACTTTGCTATTTACATAGGCTTTGCTGGCTCCATTTTCTCCTACCAGTATAGCTGCCAGGTGAGGTGCTTTTTTGCCGCTCTGTACTATTTTCGTAACTTCTTCTTTTATCTCTTGTTTTATTTTCTGAGAAACACTCAGTCCATTTAAAATTTCAGCCATAATATTATTAGTTTTTTTTAAAGTCCTTTTCGTAGCCTTGCCACTGGAATGTTGAGCTGTTCTCTGTATTTAGCAATGGTTCTTCGGGCGATATTGTACCCTTTTTCTTTCAGTGCGGTGACCAGCGCATCATCCGTGAGAGGCTTCTTTTTATTTTCCTTGTTGATGATTTCTTGCAGATGGTTTTTGATTTCTTTTGTGGAAACTTCTTCTCCTTCATCATTGGTCAAACTATCTGAGAAAAGATTTTTTAGATAAACTATTCCATGCGGTGTGTCAGCATATTTGCTCTTAACCACCCTAGAAATAGTAGAAATATCAAATCCTGTGATGTCAGAAATATCTTTCAGAATCATAGGTTTGATGTTTTTTTCGTCCCCTGTGATGAAATATTCTTTCTGCATCTTAGCGATGGCTGTAATGGTCTGTATCAGAGTGTTTTGTCTTTGATTAACAGCATCAATGTACCATTTCGCGGCATCTAATTTTTGTTTAATGAAAAGAGCCGCCTGCTTGTGTTCAGGAGAGCTTTTATCGTTAGAATATGTTTCTAAAATTTCTTTGTACTCATTGGAAACCCTCAATGTAGGAGCGTTTTTATTGTTAAGCATCGGGATTACCTCGTTGTCCTTTACCTGAATGATAAAATCAGGAATAATTTCTTGATTGATGGTAATGGTCTGTGTATCAAAGTTTCCACCTACTTTTGGTGAAAGTTTTGCAATCTCTTCTAGGACATCTTTCAGCTGTTCCTCATCGATATTATACCGCTGGATAATTTTAGAATAATGCTTGTTGCTCAGTGCATCAAACTGGTTTTTCAGTATACTGGCAGCAATGCTTACATTGGGATTGTCACTTACTTTTTTCTCTATTTGTAGAAGGAGACATTCTTGTAAGTTTCTCGCGCCCACGCCTGCAGGTTCTAGTTTTTGGATATAGTTTTCTAAAATGTATTCCAGTTTAGGAATATCGGTATAAATCCCCTGTGAGAAAGCCAAATCATCTACAATTGATTTTAAATCCCTGCGAAGATACCCGTCATTGTCAAGGTTTCCTATAAGATATTCGGCTATTTTTAGCTCTTCATCAGAAATATTACTAAGTCTAATCTGCTCCAAAAGATACTCATAGATGGTCTGCCCTTCGGTCAATAAACTTTCGTTATCAAACTCCTCATCATCAGGCGAGTAGTTGCTGGATGCTGTTTTGTAGCTGGGCTCATCATCATACAGATACTCATCAACATTGAAATCCGTTTCTATGCTCTCCGTTCCCTCGCTTTCGTAGTCGTTTCCTAAATTGTCATAATCCTCCTCCTTGTCATCCGTTACTTTTTCCAAAGCAGGATTTTCCTCTAACTCACGCTCCAGCTCCTCCTCAAATTCCAGCGTATGAAGCTGAATAAGCTTCATTAACTGAATCTGCTGTGGAGCGAGTTTTTGACCAAGTTTAAGTTGTAAATTTTGTTTGAGCATATCAGTTTTAGATTATTAGTTTTAGCAGGTTATCCATTGATTCCTCCCATTTCTATCTGGTAGTTTTCATCTATTTCTATATTGGCTAAATGGTCAAAGAAATAATTTGGTTCTGCATCTAAATCAAAATTACAGCTAATCTCTTCACTATCAATATAAAAATTAAGAGAACGAACGCCAATAGCTTCTTTAAATTCCTTTTCAGAAATTGTTCTATCAAGGCTGAATTCATCAAAATATTCAGCAACTCCTTTCTTTGCTATTTCTTCTGAAATCCAGTCGTTCAGCCCTTCAAAAATAGATTCTTTTTCAATGAAAGTATCTAAAATCAAATCCTTATGGCTTTCTATCCACTGGATTTTTTCCTCTATTTTCTGAAAATATTTTTTTTGTTCTTCTTTGGTTGCATTTAGTTCTTCATCAAATTCAATGTAAATTTCTGTATCAAATTTGTTCCAAATTTTAGCAACAGCTTCAAATTCGGGATAATCTCTATAAGTTATTTTCATAATTCTTAAAATTCTGCGTTTCTTGGCGTTCTTGGGAAAGGAATCACATCACGGATGTTGGTCATTCCTGTTATGAATAGTACCAATCTCTCCAGCCCAAGCCCGAAACCAGCGTGTGGCACAGAACCGAATTTTCTAGTATCCAGATACCACCATAGTTCCTTTTCATCCACATTCATATCTTTCATTTTTTGGACAAGAACATCTAGTTTTTCTTCTCTCTGAGAACCACCGATGATTTCACCGATTCCAGGGAAAAGAACATCCATCGCCGCAACGGTTTTTTGGTCATCATTCAACTTCATATAAAACGCCTTGATGTCCTTTGGATAGTTGAATAAAACCACTGGGCTTTCAAAGTGTTTTTCCACCAAATAGCGTTCGTGCTCAGATTGTAGGTCTGCTCCCCAAGCCTCTATTGGGAATTGGAATTTACCTTTTTTATTTTCTTTAGAGTTAAGCAAAATCTCGATAGCCTCAGTGTAGCTCAGCCTTACGAAACGCTTTTTCACTACATTCTGAAGTTTTTCTATCAGTCCTTCTGCTGCTCTTTCTTTTTCAGGTTTTTGTTTTTGTTCCTCTGCAAATCTCTTGTCAAGAAGTTCTAAATCATCTTTGCAATTATCTAATACATAGTTGATTACATATTTCAAGAAATCCTCAGCCAAATCAATATTGTCTTCTAAGTTGTTGAATGCCACTTCTGGCTCCACCATCCAGAACTCTGCTAGGTGTCTCGTGGTATTAGAGTTTTCTGCACGGAAAGTAGGCCCAAAGGTATAAACTCTTCCTAGTCCCATCACCGCGGTTTCCACATTTAGCTGTCCAGAAACCGTAAGGGAAGTTTTCTTACCAAAGAAATCTTGGTCATAGTCTACATTTCCATCTTCTGTTTTTGGAACTTTATTCAGGTCAAAGTTCGTAACCTTAAACATTTCTCCTGCTCCCTCAGCATCAGCCCCTGTGATTAGAGGCGTGTGGATGTAGAAGAATTGGTTTTGGTTAAAGAACTGATGAATCGCAAAACTCACAGCGTGGCGAATTCTAAACACAGCTCCGAAAAGATTAGTTCTAAATCTCAAATGAGCCTGTTCTCTCAGTAATTCCAAAGAGTGTTTTTTAGGCTGAAGAACCGTTTTTTCCAGCTCATCAGTGAAATTATCTCCTAAAATTTCTATTTTCTTTGCTAAAACTTCTATGTTTTGTCCTGCACCTTGGCTTTCTACGATTTCTCCTGTCACTTTCAGAGAAGACGCTGTATGGATTTTTTTGATAATTTCTTCATCAAATTTTTCGAAATCCACTACAATCTGGATGTTATTCGCCGTAGAACCGTCGCTTAGTGCGATGAATCTGTTAGAACGAAAAGCTCTGACCCAGCCTTGGATACAGATGTCTTGGTGAATATGTTTTGTGTAATTATCAAGAATTTCTTTAATCGTTAATCGTTTCATTGGATGATATTATTAAAACAGCAAAGATAAAATAAAAAGATGGAAATAAAAAACCGTTGTAAATCTACAACGGTTTTATTTTAATTGAAAAACAATTATTTTTTCTTAGCACCTGCTACTGCGTCAGCTAGCTCAGCACCTGGCTTGAATTTAGCAACTTTTTTAGCAGCGATTTTGATTGGTTGTTTAGTAGCTGGGTTGATACCAGTTCTTGCAGCTCTTTCTGTTACAGAAAAAGTTCCAAATCCTACTAATGCCACTTTACCATCTTTCTTTTTAAGTGTGTTAGTAACATTCTCAATGAAAGACTCTAATGCCTTCTTAGCAGCCACTTTAGTGATTTCTGCATCCTTTGCAATTGCGTCGATTAATTCAGACTTGTTCATAATAATGTTATTTTATAAATTTATGTTCAGCAAATATAAAATAAATAAAACAAAAACCAAATTTTTTATAGCATAAAATGAGGTTTTTAGAAGATTTTAGGATAATTTTAATTGATTTTTACTTTTTAGCTCCGAAAAATCCCTGATTTCCAAGAGGAATAATAGCCGCAATTACGAAAAGGTGATTGTTCGGGCTTGCGTGGTTTTTATGAGATTGGTAAATGTAGAAGAACTGTGGATTCAGCCAATTGAAAAGTTTAATATCCGCTCCTAAATACAATCTGTTTCTAGCAAAATCTCCTTTTTTCAGGTCAATGAAAATTTCATCATGAGCAAAGAAATTGACAGATTTATCAAAAATTTTCGCTCTGTGTACGATGCCTAAACGCCCTCTATAAAAATCAAAATCCTCTCCACCTACGATGAATCTATGCAAATAAGTGTTTCGGTTTTGCAAAATCCATCTGTTTTGTTTGTCCAGAGGAAGGGAGAAAGTTACCATCACATTGACTTGGTGTTCTTTCGCTTCCTTGCTATGCGCCTGAGGTGATTTTAGAAACACATAAAGAGGCATAAAGGAAATGTATTTATTGATTTTGATATTAGGCATCACCATGGCTATCTGTGTATGCTCTGGCGATGTGCTCACCCCGCCGTATACCGTGATGCTGTGCTCTTTTGGGATGTTTATAGAAACTCCCGTTGTCAAGAAAGATTTTTTGGTGTCAGCATCTTGGGCTTTCATGGTATTGATACCAAAAAATACTCCATATAATGCTGAAAGTAAAATTAACTTTTTCATTAGTGTAAAATTTAGAAAATTAAGGCTGCAAAAATACTAATTAAATCTTAGGTTTGTTTAAAAAGAAATCAATAATTTTGCAGCATGTTAATAGAAGTTTTTAAATCAAAAATTCACAGAGTAAGTGTTACAGAAGCGAATCTGAACTACATAGGAAGCATTACCATAGATGAAGACCTGATGGATGCCTCTGGAATTATCCATGGCGAGAGGGTTTATGTGGTGAATGTGAATAATGGAGAGCGCTTTGACACTTATGCAATAAGAGGCGAGAGAAAATCAGGAGTAATCTGTCTGAATGGTGCGGCAGCGAGAAAAGCCCACAAAGGCGATATTGTCATCATCATAGCCTACGCGCAGATGACACCAGAGGAAGCTAAAACCTTCGAACCCAAAGTGGTTTTCCCAAATGAAAAAACGAATTTATTAGAATAATAATGAGCCTCAAAAGAAAGCAGATAAAGAATATTTTTACGATTTTAATTTCAGCTGGATTGGCTGTATTTTTTATGTGGCTGGCTTTGGGAGATTTGGATTTCGATAAAGTGAAAGCATCTTTTGCTGAGATTAACTATTTCTGGGCGTTTATGTCTGCTTTCTTTGTTGTTTTGGCGTACTGGTTTCGGGCGGTGCGCTGGAATCTCCTTTTAGAACCGATGGGCTACCAAATCCGTAATTCTAATGCCTTTTGGACGATAGCCTTCGGGTATATGATGAACCTTACCATTCCAAGAAGCGGCGAAATCGCGAGGGCGACCACACTTTTCAGAATCGAAAAAGTCCCAGTAGAAAAATCCATCGCGACCATAGTCATAGAACGATTGGTGGATTTGGTTTTTATGCTTTTGTTTCTGCTGCTGACTTTTATTTTTAATGGAAAGGTTTTAGCGTCATTTTACAGCCTGCTTACCACACGAAAAGTCTCTGAAAAAAAGGATCTGACATCTACGGATAATTTCTTGCTAAACCATGGAGTAGATGATTTGGATGCGTTTTATTTTAATCTGAAAATAGTTCTTTTAGTCCTTGTTTTGCTTGCTTCGGTGGTTTTTGTAATTAAATTTAAAGAGAAAATCATTTCTTTCGTTAAAGGCTTGATAGATGGCTTTTTAGCTGTCCGAAAAATCAAGAATAAACTTGCTTTTGTGCTTCATTCGGCAGGAATATGGATTTGCTATTTTCTTGCGGCGTATTTGGTTTGTTTTGCCTTGAAAGAAACTTCTGATTTCACCATCGGTGATGGTTTCCTGCTCGTTACGGCTGGAACTCTTGGGATGATGGTGCCTACTTCTGGCGGTGCAGGTTCTTACCATATCGTGGTTAAAATCGCTATTGTAGGGATTTTTATTTCTCTTGGTAAAAGCCATTCTCAGGGTGAGGAAGTAGGGTTTTCCTATGCGCTGATTTCTCACCTGATACAGACCATCGCTACGCTTATCTTTGGGCTGATTTCTATTTTTGCATTATTTGGAAAGAAGAATGATAAATAGTTTATGATTCCTGATGTGTGTCAAAACTATTTTTCCATTGATTTATAAAGTCTTTAAATTGCTTGTTATCAAAGACTTTGTTTCTAATTTTGCTAACGGAGGAAATTCCTTTTCTATCAGAAATCATCAGGATTTCATCGGCTTTTTGGCTTTCAAAAGGGCTTATTTCTGCCTGCTCTATTTCGGCTAATCTATTTTTGTGAACGAAAGTGACAAAATTCTCCATCAGCGGCGAGATGTAGGCACCTTCGGTCTGTTTCGGGATACGGATGGTGTTTCCTTCTAAAAACAAGAAATTTCCCCAAATTCCCCTTGCAATTCTTTTGTTTGGGTTTAGAATCAGCAGGTCGTCAAGTTCGTTTTCTCCAGCGTATATTTCGGCATAAATATTTTCTGGACAATGAGTTAAGATATTGCTTAGAATATTCGTGTTTACGGTAATTTCCCTAATCAAATCTACTTCCAGAGTTTTGTTAATCTGCAAAATATCTTGTGTTGGCTCTGCATCAATGAAAAACTGAACGGGAGATTTGGCTAAATTTAAATCATCAGTATTTCTATAAACTAAAAAATGAATAAACGCGTTTTCAAGGGCGTCTGCAGTTATTTTTTGCTCAAGAAGATCGATGAAATATTCCAAATTGAAAGAAAGTGGAATATTCATTCTCATCTTTCGCATAGAGGCCATTAGGAAAAAATAGCATTCTTCGGTAAAGATGAGTTTTCCATTTCTCACAAAAAAATACACGCTCACGGCATCGCCATAGAGAAAAGCACGATTGTCATTCATTAGGCAGCTCCTAATTTTATTTTTAGATTTTCGATAAGATTTTCCCAGTATTGTTGAGTTTCTTCTTCGTCGCCAGCTTCACAGAAGTCGGTAATATTTAAAGAAAGGTCGTTTGTGATTTCATCAATTACGATATTCAACTCGAAGAAATATTTAGTTCCTTCATCTTCTTCCCATCGGAATCTTACGGATTGTTCTACTTTGTATCTGGTAAGAGTCGCTTTTTCTTTTGGGCCGCCATTCCAGCTGAAGTAGAAATCATCTCCTTTTTCTGTCACTTCATCAGCGAACCATTCTGCCAGCCCTTCTGCAGTGGCAATGTATTCAAACAGAATTTCTGGAAGGCAGTGAAGCGGAAATTCAAATTGTATTTTAGTTTTAGCCATACATATACATTTTCGGGTCGCAATATATCATTATTTTTTTAGCTTTAAAATATTGTCCAAGTGATTTTTGTCACTATAAATGAAAAAAGGCAAAAAATCATAAATTTTTGCCTTTTTATTTGTTTTTTGTGTCTGCTTTTTTTGTTATGATACCTTGTCAAGGGCATTTAGAATAATGGCACAGCCTTTTTCTATTTCTTCCTTGCTGAGGATAAGCGCAGGAGAAATCCTCAGATAATCATTTCGGTAGAGCTGGCAAGATACGATAAGTCCATCTTTCATACATTGCTCTACCACACGGATGCAGTAGTCAGGGCTACCTAGATTGACCGCCAGCATGATTCCTTTTCCGTTGATGTATTTTATTTTAGGATGAACCAAAAGTTTTCGGAATAGTTTTTCTTTTTCCTCTATTTCATCCAGTAGTCCGCTTTCTAGGATTTCTTCCAAAGTAGCCAAACAAGAAGCCGCGATAAGCGGATTTCCTCCAAAAGTGGTGATGTGTCCTAATTTAGGGCTGTAAGATAGACAGCTCATGATTTCTCTGCTGCTCATAAAGGCGCCCACGGGAAGACCGCCGCCCATTCCTTTACCCATCGCTAAAATATCTGGAACAATGCCATAATGCTCAAATCCAAAAAGTTTTCCTGTTCTCCCAAAGCCTGGTTGTATTTCATCTAAAATAAGCAGAGCGCCCACTTCTTCGCATCTCTTTTTTAGTTTTTTCAGATAGTCGTTTTCTGGCGTGATAAATCCTGCTGCGCCTTGTATAGTTTCTACAACTACACCTGCTGTTTTTTCGGTGATTTTGGCTAAATCTTCTTCATTATTAAAATGAATAAAATTCACCAACGGAAGCAGTGGACGGAAAGCTCTCTTGTGGTATTCGTTTCCTGCCACGCTCAGCGCTCCGTGGGTGTTGCCATGGTAGGCATTGTGAAAGGCTATGATTTCCTCTCTGCCGGTGTATCTTTTGGCAAGTTTTAAGCTGCCGTCTATGGCTTCTGCACCGCTGTTTACCAGATAGGTGACTTCCAATGGGTCGGGCGTTACCTTTGCTAAAAGTTTGCACAGTTCTACGGGTTTTTCTAGTGCGTATTCTCCATAGACCATTACATGCAGGTATTTGTCTGCTTGTTCTTTTATGGCGTTTATAATTCTAGGGTGGGAGTGTCCCAGTACATTGGCGGAAATCCCAGAAACAAAGTCCAGATATGCCCTGCTGTCTTTACCATATATATAGTTGCCCTCCGCTCTTTCTACCTCAAAACCAGAGGCAAAATTCGAGGTCTGTGCTTGATAGTTGAAAAAATCTTGTTTCATTATAGAATAATTTTGAGCAAATGTACTGTTTTTGATTAAAATAGGGCGTGAAAATTTTGTTTAACACGGAAAGAATTTTTGTTTTTATTCATCAATAATTCTTTTTAGACTTTGACTAAATTTATATACCAATGAAACAAAAATCATAAAAACATAGAGAATGGAAGTTAAAAACTAATGAAAAATTTTAGTATTCATTTAAAAATCTGTATTTTCGCAGACTAAATAATTTTTAAAGAGTTAATTACAATGACACTTTTAGGACAGATAAGAAAGAAATCTTGGCTTGTGGTGGTATTCATCGCTGTAGCCCTTGTATCATTTTTCATTAATCCTGATACTGTAGAGAAGATGATGGGTAATGACCCAAATGTCTTTGGTGAGGTGAATGGAGAGAAAATAACCAGAGAAGAGTATCTAGAAACTCTCAATATGATGCAGCAGCAGGCACAGCAGCAAGGGCAGTCGCCTAACGGTCTGGAAGAGCAGGCTTGGCAGAGTATAGTACAATCTAAACTTATCAAACAGGAGTTTGAAAAATTAGGTTTGAAAATGACAGAAGAGTTTTTCTGGAACCAGCTGCCGTTTGACCCTATGTTTGCCCAAAATCCTAACTTTAATGTAAGTGATTTTAAAAAGCGGATAGAACAGCTGAAATCAAGCAGTGTGGATGAGTATAATTCATGGCTTAGTTTTAGAAAAGGAATAGAGTACAGAATCATGGCTCGTCAGGTATTTACCAACCTTTCTGTAGGGCTTACTTCTAACAAGAAAGAAGCTGAACTGATGCTGAAATATAGAGATGAAGTAGCGAATATAGAATATGTGAAGATAAGCTATGATGATTTCGCAAAGAAAAATCCAGTGAAAGTTACTTCTCAGGATTTGGTGGAATACATCAAGAAATATCCACATACTTTCAAGACGCCAGAGAGCAGAAATTTAGGATTGGTTTATTTCAAAGCTGAACCTACACAAGCGGATGAAACAGCTACTTTGGCAGAAATCAATAAACTCTATAATGATGGAGTAGATGTAGGAAATGGATTGGAAAATTTCAAGACTAATAAGAACGATAGTTTATTCGTGCTGACGCATTCTCAGGCTGGTTTTGACCCGAACTATTATTCCAAAGAACAGCTTCCAGCAGGAATCAGAGAGCAGGTAGCAGGAGCGGCACTTGGACAGACTTTCGGACCTTATAAAGAAGGAAACTACTATGTAGTATCTAAACTTTTGAACAAAAAAGCTACGGACTCTATCCGTTCAAGACATATTTTGATTGCTTATCAAGGTCTTCCAACTGCACAAGGAGAAGCTACAAAACGAACAAAAGAACAAGCTAAACAATTAGCAGAAAAAATAGCATCAGAATCAAAAGCAAACTCAGCGAAGTTTGAAGAATATCTTAACCTTTCTGCTGATGGTTCTGCGCAGAATGGAGGTGATTTAGGATGGAGAACTACGGGACAAGCAGGTTTCGTTCCAGAGTTCCAAAATTATCTTGATAAAAGCCCGAAAGGCGCTGTAGATGTGGTCGAATCTCAGTATGGATACCATATCATCAACATCACAGACAGAAAACCTGGTGCAATGTCTTATAAAGTAGCGAATTTGGTGAAAGAAATCAAAGCATCAAATGCTACAACAGACAAACTGCACGCTCAGTCTACAAGTTTCGCTCAGCAGATACAAGGGAAAGGATTTAATGAGTTTGTGAATGTTGCAAAGAAAAACAATTACAACTTCCAAAATCCTAAACTAGTTCAAAGATTCCAAGGGCAGCTTTTAGGAACAGATAAAGATGCTGAAATCCTAAAATGGGCTTTTGACAAGAAGAGAGAAAAAGGAGAGAGCGAAATGTTTACAACGGCTAATGGAGATAGAATAGTAGTTTATCTGAATGGTAAACAGTCTGAAGGTCTTGTAGATCCAGAAGCTGTAAGAGAGCAGATAGAACCAATTGTGAAAAATCAGCTTTTGGCTAAAGAAATCGGGAAAAAAATATCCACAGCAAAAGCTCAGGATTTGGCTACAATTGCTAATTTGTTCGGTGTGAGCAAAGAGTCAGGACAAATCAATCTGCTTAGCCCTGTTTTAGGAGGAGCAGTAGAGCCTAAGGTAGCAGGAGCAGCCTTTGCGATTGGTAAGGATAAAACATCTAAACCGATAGATGGTAATGCAGGAGTTTATGTAGTAGTAAACAAAGGTGTGGCTGTGAATAAGCAAGATGCAGGAGATATCAAACAACTTCAGCAGCAGCTTATGCAGCAAAACTCAAATGTTTTCCCACAAGCATTCATGAGAAGTCTTCAAAATAATGCTGATATCAAAGATTATAGAATACAAGTTTATGATTTAGCAGGTCACTAATTCAAAAAATAACGAAAAAGAGGTTTTTTCTAAAAGCCTCTTTTTTGTCCTTATATCAACAAATTTTTAACTACTGGTCTTATGAAAAGTAAATTAGAAATAGAATACGAAATTCTAAATATAGATACACTCTTAGAAACAGAAAAAAAACTTTTTGAGGAAGCGAAAAACTCCAGATTAAAGGCATATGCGCCTTATTCTAAATTTCTGGTAGGTTGTTCTATTTTGTTAGAAAATGGCGAAATTTACACAGGAAGCAATCAAGAGAATGCTGCTTATCCCTCTGGTCTGTGTGCAGAGAGAAGTGTGATTTTTTGGCTGGGTGCTAATTTTCCTAACCAAAAAATAGAAAAGCTCTTCGTTATCGGTGGTTTGGAGGAGAATCCAGACTTAGACAGGATAGTTCCTCCGTGTGGTTCATGCAGACAGAGTATCGTAGAATACGAAGTAAAACAAGCGCAAAATATAGAAATCTACATCGCAAGTATCAGCGGAGAAAAGATTATAAAGATAAATTCCATAAAGGATTTACTGCCTTTTTCTTTTGATACTACTTTTTTATAGTAAAATATAAAGCAAAATAAAACCTTCCAAGATTTTCTCGGAAGGTTTTATTAGTTTATTCTCCAGAAATGAAATGGCCAAAGAAATCTTTTTTGGTTTTCAGATAATCTCGGTTTTCTTCGTTAGGTTTTATCTCCAGTGGAATACGGGAGTGTAGTTTTATTTTGCTGTTTTCTACGAAGCTGATTTTATCAGGGTTGTTGGTGATGAGGTTGATTTCCTTTATCCCAAGTATTTCTAAAATATCAATCGCCACACTGAAATTTCTATCATCAGCAGGAAGTCCCAGTTCTAGATTCGCCTCCACAGTATCTAAGCCTTTTTCTTGTAGAGCGTAGGCTTTCAGCTTGTTGATAATACCGATATTTCTGCCCTCTTGCCGTAGATAGACAATCACACCGCCGTGTTTTTGGGTATACTGCATTGCGGAGGAAAGTTGCTGTCCACATTCACATTTTTTAGAATGGAAAACCTCTCCTGTAATGCATTCAGAATGAAAACGGACATTTACCACGCTGGATAAGTCCGTATTTTCTGCTATCAAAGCAAGGTGCGGCATCCAGTCTTGTTCCTTTTCAGAGAAAGCAATGATTTTGAACTTTCCATATTCTGTAGGGACATTAGCTTCAGCCTGAATTTTTACCATTCTATAAAGTGTCTTTTAGGGATTCTATCAGAGTGATATTAGTTTTGATATTTACTAAAAACCTATTGAGAACCTCTTGTTCATCTTCATTGAGATTGTTTTTTAGCTTTTGTATTTTTTTATAAGATTTTTCATAATTATACAAAGCCTTTTCTTTTCCCACGGTGTTGTGCTCTTTCACAGCGTATAAGTATTCTGTGATGTAGAATTTTAGGTTAGAAAATTCCTCATTTACAGGTTTCTGCGAGAAGGAAGAGCACGAGCTAAAAGCATTGGTAATGTGTGAAGAGTATTTTATCAAGTCTAAATTATCACTGATATTTTTTACTATATCTTCAGGTGTTTTTTCAGATATGTTAGCAATCAAAGCGGTTGTAGGAGACAGATTGTTTTTCTCTGTTGCACACGCAGATACTACAAAACCACATATTCCGATAATTTCCAAAGCTTTTAGTACATTCATTATTCTTTCTTTTTGTATAATATAGGATTTAGAGTCTCATCATTATACATTTTCATTTGTTTATAAGTTTTAATTTTTACGAGCCCGTTTTCTATGTCATTCAGCAGCTGGTCAATAGCAGAACTAAGGTCTTTCTTTTGCTCCAAAAGAGTATTCAGCTTCATTTGACATTTCTCTCTATGCTCATCACTTGCAGATGCTCTATTGGCTTCTAAATCCATATGATAGACTTTCAGAGCCAAAATGGACAGCCTGTCCACAGCCCATGCAGGCGTTTCTGTGTTTATTTTGGCATCGGCATTTGGTGTAGTGTTTTTGTATTTGTTTAAAAACCAACCGTCTATAAATTCCACTAAATCAGTTCTTTTCTGATTAGAAGCATCTATTCTTCGTTTGATTTCTAAAGCTTTTACAGGATCTATATTTTCATCACGGATGATATCCTCCAAATGCCACTGAACCGTATCAATCCAGTTCTTGTCATACAAAATTTGTTCCAAACTATTATTTTCGTAGTGGTTTGGTTTCGTAGCATCCACATCATCAGTGATGTGATAGTCCTCTATTGACCTATTGAAAATGCTCCAAGCGTATTCAGAGAAAGAATTATTATTCATAAAATTTATTTAGTTGTTTTGTCTTCAGTATTATCGTTTTCTTTGTCATCCTCTTTCATGGATTTTTTAAACTCTTTGATTCCAGAACCTAATCCCTTCATAAATTCAGGAATTCTTTTAGCTCCAAAAAGTAGTAAAATGAGGATAGCAATGACTAGGATTTCTTTCATTCCCAATCCCATAAATAGTGGTGTTAGAATACTGTTCATAATTTTTTATTTTGATAGAACAAAATTAAACAATTTTTAGGATAAAGCTAATTATAAAATTAACTAGTTACCCAGCCCAATGGGTCTACAGGATTTGTTTGATTCCAAACTTGGAAATCAAGAGTGTAAGTCCCATCAAAGTCAAGTCCCACTTCTCCTATATTTGTTCCTGCGGAAATAGTCTGATTTTTAGAAACATAGGTGCTGGCTAAATTACTATAAATAGTAAAATAATTTCCATGTTTTACCATCACGGTTTTTGAACCACCACTGGCTAAAACATTTACCACCACACCAGTAAAAACACTTCTTGCTTTTGTTCCTGCATCCACAGCTATTTTGATTCCATTATTTTCTATAACAACTCCCTTGTAAACAGGGTGCGGCTGTCTCCCGAAGCGCTGTGTAACCCGACCACGCTGCACAGGGAAAGAGAGTCTTCCTCTATTTTCTGCGAAACTGTTACTAGCAGAACTTCCTGCGCCAGCTGATGCCATTGCTCGTTCATCCACAGCTTTTTTCTCAGACTCTGTTTTTTTGGCTACAGCTTCTGCATTTACTCTGGCAGCCTCGGCTTTACTTGCTGCTATTTTCGCTTTTTCGGCAGCTTCCATTTTCGCTTTTTCGGCTGCTATTCTTTTGGCTTCGTTGTTGGCTTCTATGGCTTTTCTTTCCTCTTCTGCTTTTTTTCTAGCGATTTCAGCTAGTCTTCTTTCTTCCTCTTCTGCTTTTCTTTTTGCTCTTTCGGCCTCTTCACGCGCTCTTCTATTGGCTTCTTCTATTCTTGCTTTTTCTTTTTCAGCCTCTATTCTCGCTAGTCTTAGTTTTTCTTCACGAGCTTTTCTTTCAGCCTCTTCTTTCGCTTTTGCGATTCTGATTTCTTCAGCGATGATTTTTCTGATTTCGCCTTCTAATTTTTTGGATTCGGCTTGTTTTTGTTTAAGTTCAGCCACTAGTCTGGCTTCATTCTTTTTGAAATCCTCTAATAAAATTTCTTTTTCTTTTCTTTCCTGAGCGATTACTTCTAAATCTTTAGCTTGTTTCAAGAGAAGATTTTCCTTGTCTTTTTTAGATTTTTCTCTCAGGGCGATTGTGCTTTTTATTTTTTTTGCTTTATCAGATATTTCTGCAGCTTTTTTGTCTTGGTATTCTCCGTATTGTTTCAGATACTGCACTCTACGAAGCGCCTGTCCCAAATCTTGAGAAGACAAAATGAATGTTACTTTGTTCTGTACGCCTTTGTTTTTATAGGCTTTTACGAGAATTTCGGCGTAGTTTTTACGGAGAACTTTCAGCTCTCGGTTGTATTTGTTGATTTCTAACTGACGAAGATAAATATCATCCTCTATGAATCTTTTTTCTTTCTGTGTATTGCCATAGACTTTCTCACGAAGGGCAATTTTTTTGTTAATATCATTGAGGTAAGATATGGACAGTCTGGCCTCACTCTTTGTTTTAGCCAAGTTAGCATTGATGGTTTCGATTTGTTTTTTTAATTCAGCATTCTGCTTTTGTAAATCTTCCTTGCTTTTTTGAGCGAGAAAGAGAGAAGCAGACAAAATCCCAATAAATAAGCTTATTTTCCTGAAATACATTAGAAATCTCGTTTTTTATAATTATTTGGTACCGAATATGGAGTTTCCATTCTAGAAAAGTCAAATTTCGTATTTTCTATTAAAATTTGGTCAGTTTTCTTACCTTTTATAACTATTTTAACATTTTTAGGGAGTTTTACTCCATTGATATCTATCCAGTTGTCATAGAATATTTCCAGATTATTCGTAGTTCTCGTGTCTTTTAAGGAAACTTTGGTAAGGTTCAGATCATTAGAAAAACGGAATTCTGTAAGGTATTCACTGGTTTTCCCATCGATGTTTACTTTCTGTGCAGTAATCGGTTTTAGGATGTATTCTTCGGCTTCTTTGGTTAGATTAAAATCTTTTTCGTTGACAGGAAAGAAAACTTTTCCGACTAATAAATTTTGAAGTGAAGAATAGTCTAAAAAATTGATTTTCAGTAAATTATTAAGGTAAGAAAAATCAGAATCGATATAAGTCTTACTCAGTTTTTCGTAGGCTTTTAGCCCTTGTGGAGTTGCTATTCCGCGGCCTACATTCATAAACAGAGCAGACATATTCATCCATATTTTCTGGTTGTTTTCTATGTAGATAGTAGCATGAATGGTAGGAACGAATTTCCCTACTTCTGCATCTATTTTAGAAGTGATTTTAAGGGCATCAAAATCAGATTTTTTCGTGATAGCATCATAGAAATTTTTGTTGCTGGAAACAGCAGGAACTTCTGATTTAGCAGCGATGCTTTTTTTAGCACCACAAGAGGCTAAAAACACCATGATGGCAGATAGAGCTATTAATTTCTTCATTTTGTTAATCATTAAAATCACTTCTAAAAATTTTTTATTCAGAGAAATCCAATACGGAAAAATCTCCCAAAGAAAGATTGATAGAAGTTCCGATATACTTCGCAGAGTTCCCAATCATGGAGTTGCTCAGGTTAGCAGACTGGATTTCTGTTCTTTCTTGGATTAGAGAATTATCTATATTAGAATTTTTTACTACCGTGTTGTTGCCCAAAGAAACTCTTGGCCCGATGATAGAATTTACGATTTTCACATTCTCTCCGATGAAACATGGAGGAATTATCAAGCTGTTTTCTATCTGCGCAGAAGCTGGATATTCGGAAAGATTTTCTTTTTCGTATTCTAGAATCTTGCCATTAGTCTGCACGGTGATGGTTTTGTTTCCGCAGTCCATCCAGTCATTTACCTTTCCTAAAGAGAATTTAGCACCTTTTTTTCTTAGGTTTTCTAGTGCAGTTGTCAGCTGGTATTCGCCGCCATCTTTGATGTCGTTGCTCATGATATAGTCTATTTCGCCCATGAGTTTTTCTGCGCTGTTGAAATAGTAAATTCCAATAATCGCCAAATCAGATACGAATTCTTTTGGTTTTTCTACAAAGTCTGTGATGAAACCATAGTCGTCTAATTTTACAACTCCGAAGGCACTCGGGTCATCTACTTTTTTTACCCAAATTACCCCATCAGAATTGGTATCTAGATGAAAATCAGCTCTAAATAATGTATCCGCAAAAGCGATGATTACAGGTCCCTGCATACTTTCTCTTGCGCAGTTGATAGCATGAGCTGTTCCCAAAGCCTCTGTCTGGTGGTATACGCTTCCTTTTGCGCCTAATTTTTCTGCAACAGCTAATAAATCCTGCTCCACTTGACTTCCGAAATCACCAGTGATGAAAGCAACTTCATCTATTTTCTGATTTACCACCTTTGCGATGTCCTCTACCAGTCTCTGCACGATAGGTTTTCCTGCGATAGGAATCAAAGGTTTTGGCACAGTCAAAGTGTGCGGTCTTAATCGGGAACCCTTTCCCGCCATAGGTATTATTATTTTCATAATAGTTGTATTTTTTATAGTTTAGGTTTTACATTCATTATTTTGTTCCAGAACTTCCGAAACCTCCAGCGCCTCTTTCTGTTTCGTCAAGGGTGTCCACTTCTTCCCACTGGGCAGTTTCGTGTTTTGCGATGACCAGCTGGGCAATTCGCTCTCCATCATTGATGACAAATTCATCTTTGGATAGATTTGCGAGAATTACACCGACTTCTCCGCGGTAGTCTGCATCTATCGTTCCAGGGCTGTTTAGGCAGGTGATGCCGTGCTTGGCAGCCAGTCCACTGCGAGGTCTTACTTGGGCTTCGTATCCTGCGGGCAGAGCTATGAAAATACCTGTTGGGATAATCGTTCGTTCTAAAGAACTTAACCGAACAGGCTCTGTGATATTTGCATACAAATCCATTCCAGCCGAAAGCTCGGTCTGGTACTTTGGAAGTGGGTGTTTGGATTTATTTATAATCTTAATTTTCATTTTTTCAAAAATTTTTTCAAGAGTGTTGTTTCCTTAAAAAGGACAAATATCAGAAAAATTACAAAAATAATGTTACTGATGATGTAATTTTCTCTAAAATATTTAAAAGAAATCATTCCCAAACCTATGGAAAGAAGCAGGTAAATGATTATTTTAGTCGTGTTATAAGGTATAGGATATTTTATTTGCCCCCAAATATAGGAAATTATCATCATAGACATGAAAGTCAGTAGCGCTGCCACTGCACTTGCCCAATATCCATATTCAGGCACGAAGAAATAATTGACAGATATCGTAATCGCTGCTCCAATGAGCGAAATATACAGTCCTACGATGGTCTGGTCAGAGAGTTTGTACCAAATGGACAAATTAAGATATATCCCCAAAAATACAGCTCCCAGCATAAGGCACGGAATCAGTTCTATGCCTTCGTAGTAGAGAGGATTGCTAATGTATATTTTGGAAATCCAAGAAATATTAGTGATAAGTCCTAGGAAAATCACACAGCTGCATATCACGAAGATGTCCATCAGCAGGGTGTAAGTTTTCTTCGCATTTTCGTTTTTAAAACTTGAGAAGAAATATGGCTCTATCCCCAGTTGGTAGGCCTGCCTGAACACGGTGATGAATGTCGCTATTTTGTAAACGGCTCCATATACGCCTATCTGGTGCTTGCTTTCTTCTTCAGGGAGGAGGTATTTTAGGAATTGTCTGTCCATTGTCTGGTTGATGATGCCTGCCAGCCCAGCCACCATCACTGGCCAAGAGTAATTCATAATTCTTTTCCATAAAGAAAAATCAAAACTTCTAAAACTGAAATTCACAAACTCTTTGGAAACGATTAGCAGCGAAACGATACTCTGAACCAAATTTGCCACAAAGACATACCCCACGCCAAATTCAGCATCGTATTTCAGTCCGAGGAAGCCATTGGGTAAATTAGGAAGAATATTGATGAAAAATACCACCAAGCCAAAATAAATCACGCTTCCTGCTACCTTGGATACTACATACCGCAGCGGTTTTCCCTCTAAACGAAGAACAGCCGAAGGAATTGTAGAAAAAGCATCGATGGAAAGGATGAATAAAAATAAAATCAAGAAATGCACTTGGTCTGGTGTATGGAAATATTCCGTAATCTCTCGCCGAAACACCCATCCCAAGACCAAATAAATAAAAGACATCGCTAAGATGCTCATGGAACAAGTGGAAACCAGCGTTTCTTTGCTGATGTTCTTCTCTTGAGCAAAACGAAAAAACGAGGTCTCCATGCCGTGTGTCAGAAAAACAGTGACCACTCCTGCGATGGAATACCAATCCACGAAGGGCGCAGACTCTGCTGGTGAAAATGCCCTTGTGATGATAGGTGCAATGAGGAAAGGAAATATCCTCACCAATACCGAACTGATGCCGTAGAGTGCCGTTTGTCCTAATAGTTTTTTAATCAAAACTTTAATTTTGATGCAAAAGTAAGATTATTTTATCTGAAAATTGTACTTTTGTTCGCTATGAAAAATAATATTTCTTGTATTTTAGTTTTTATTTTTGGGTGTGTAGGATATTTACAGGCACAGTTTTCTCCCAAAAATATCACCAAAGAATTAGATAAAAAAGCCGTGAAATATGCAGACAGCTTGTATGCTAAACTCAGCATGGATGAGCGCATCGGGCAGTTATACATAGTGGCGCTTTATACCAATAAAGACCAAAACCATATCTTGGGAGTGAGAAAACTGGTAGAGCAGGAGAGGATAGGAGGAATTATCCTGATGCAGGATGATGCCGAGCAGGGAATAGCGCTGGTAAATGAATTTCAGAAGAAATCCAGAGTGCCGATGCTTTTTGGTATGGATGCCGAATGGGGGCTTTATCAGAGAATAAAAACAGCACACAAATTCCCTTGGGCGATGACCCTTGGAGCGATTCAAGACAATAATTTGGTTTATGAAATGGCGTCTAAAATAGCAGAAGATGCAAGGAAAATGGGAACCTACTGGAACTTTGCTCCTGTAGTGGATGTGAATACCAATCCCAAAAACCCGATTATAGGTAATCGTTCGTTTGGTTCAGATGTTCAGAATGTAATCGCGAAATCACTGGCGTATGCACAAGGTTTGCAGGACAATGGTGTGCTGGCGGCGATTAAACATTTCCCAGGGCATGGGGATACAGATGTAGATTCGCATTTGGATTTACCAGTGGTAAAACATAGTCTGGAAAGGCTGAATAAAATAGAACTGGCACCCTTCAAAGCCTTGATGGACAAGAAAATAGGCGGAGCGATGATAGCGCATCTCTATGTCCCACAGCTGGAAAAAGGGAAAAATATCCCTGCTTCTATTTCTTATGATATTGTAACGAATTTGCTGAAAAATAAATTCCGATACGAAGGGCTGGTCATTACTGATGCCCTGAACATGAATGCTGTTGCTAAAAAATATCCTGCTGGGGAATTGGATTTGAGGGCGTTCAAGGCAGGAAGTGATGTTTTGCTTTTTAGCCAAGATGTGCCGACAGGGAAAAAGTTGATAAAAGAAGCAATCCAAAAGGGAGAAATCAGCGAAAAAAGGCTGGAAGAAAGCGTGAAAAAGATTTTGAAAACGAAATATCTTTTGGGGCTTCAGAATCTGCGACCGCTTAGTTCAGAAGGAATTAATAATGCTCTGAATAACGATTCTCACGCGAAAATTTCAGAGAAGTTGTACGCCAATGCTTTGACTTTATTAAAAGATGAAAAACAGCTTTTCCCACTTAGAGAAAAGGAAGTTTATTATCTTCCGTTAGAAGAGGCTTCGCACGAGGCGTTTTTACAAGAATTGTCCAAAGAAATTAAAGTTAAAAAAATATCTTTCAAAGAAATCCAATCTATCCCCGAAAATGCAGTGGTAATCATCGGACTTCATAAGGATAATTCTACGGCTTACAAGCCTTACAAAATATCGTGGGAGAGCAAAAGGCTCATTAACCAAGTGAAATCAAGGAATAAAGTGATTCTCAATGTGTTCGGAAGTCCGTATGCTCTTCAGGATGTGGATATTAGCGGAATTTCATCGGTTTTGGTTTCTTATGAAAATAATCCTCTCTCGATGAAAGCTACAGCAGAGGCTTATTTAGGAAAACAAAAGATAAACGGAAGATTGCCAGTGGTAGTAAATGAACAAATAAAATACGGGATGGGAATAGATGTCCCAAAACAGAAATAAAATAGAGAAAATGTTAAAAATAGGAATATTATGTTACCCTACTTATGGGGGAAGTGGAATAGTGGCGACAGAACTTGGGATGAACCTTGCCCGAAAAGGCTATGAGGTGCATTTCATCAGTTCAGAGCTTCCAGCAAGGCTGGATATGACCAGACCTAATATCTTTTTTCATAAAGTGAATGTGCAGGCGTATCCGTTGTTCAGGCATCAGCCGTATGATATCGCGCTGTCATCTATGATATATCAGGTGGTGTGCATGTATCAGCTGGATGTTCTCCATGCTCATTACGCTATTCCGTATGCCTATGCAGCTTTTACAGCGAAACAAATGCTGAAAGAAAAAGGCAAGGATTTGCCGCTGGTGACTACACTTCACGGAACGGATATTACTTTGGTGGGGCAGCATCCAAGCTATAAACATGCAGTGGAATTTTCTATCAATCAGTCCGATGCGCTTACTTCGGTTTCGGAAAGTTTGAAACAGGATACATTGGCTTTTTTTGACATTAAAAAAGAAATCCATGTGATTCCGAACTTCATTGAGGAGAGACACTTTGAGCAGTGTTCTATTTGTCTTAGAAATCAGTTTGCGGAGGAAAACGAGAAGATTTTGGTACATATTTCTAACCTTAGACCTGTTAAAAGAATTCAGGATGTTTTGGGGATTTTTGAAAAGGTAAATCAGAAAATTCCGAGCAAACTAATCATAGTAGGCGAGGGCCCTGAGATGGAAAAAGTAAATGCTTTCTTATCAGAAAAACCAGATTTTATTGACAAAATAAAAATCATGGGAAAAGTAAATGACCTTCGCCCAGTGCTTACCTATGCGGATGTATTCCTTCTTCCTTCGGAAAAGGAAAGTTTCGGTCTGGCAGCGTTAGAGGCTATGGCAGCAGGAACACCCGTGGTCAGCAGTAATACAGGAGGAATTCCAGAGGTTAATATTCATGGAAAGACAGGATTTTTGGCGAATGTAGGCGATGTGGAGAAAATGGCTGAATATACACTTCAGATTTTGTCTGACGAGGCTCTTTTAAAGGAAATGAAAACAAATGCCACAGAAGTAGCAAAGACTTTTGATTATAATAAAATCATTCCGATGTATGAGAATTTATATCAGGAAACGATAAAAGAATTTAAGAGCGAGAAATAAAATGGATAAAGAAATTTATTTTGCTGGTGGGTGTTTCTGGGGAACGGAGCATTTTTTCAAACAAATCAATGGAGTAATGGCTACGCAGGTAGGCTATGCCAATGGAAATATAGAAAATCCCACTTATGAGCAGGTGTATACCGACAGCACGGGCTTTGCAGAGGTGGTAAAGGTGGCTTATGACCCAAAGGTGGTAAGTTTGGAAATGCTTTTGAATTTGTTTTTTAAAACAATAGACCCTACAAGTCTTAATCAGCAGGGAGAAGACATCGGAACCCGTTACAGAACGGGAATTTATTGGGTAAAGTCAGAAGATGAAAAAGTAGTAAAAGAGGCACTTTCTGAGCTTCAAAGAAATTATGAAAAACCCATAGTGGTGGAAAACGAGTCTTTGAAAAATTTTTACAGTGGAGAAGAATATCATCAGGATTATTTGGACAAAAACCCAAGTGGATACTGCCACATCAATCCAGAATTATTCGAACTCGCGAAAAAGGCTAATCTGAAATAGTTTTATCCATCAACACTTTTCTTTGGTAGATTTTTTCATAACGAACGAGCTGTTCTCCTTTGAAATAGCCGATATAATAAGCACGCTCTTGGTTGTGCGTTTCGGCTTCTTCTTGGGTGATTTCATCGTATAAATAAGTGGGCTGGTCGGTTACTTTTTTATGCAAATCAGAGCAGTTGAGAAAATAGCGAACAACCATATTTTCTTTGTATAAATAGAGTTTTTGCCCACTAATAGGGATTTCAGCGAAGACTTTTTCCTGAACAACGGGCGTGATAGGAATTTTATGCTCAAAAGAGGGGGCAGCACGAAAGGTATATTGAGAATCAATGTTTATTTCTGAACTTTTTACTTTGAACACTTTACGCTCCCAACTATTCCCCAATAAGAAATACTGAAAACCGTCTTTTTCTCCGCAATACTCATAAGTAAATAAGGATTGCAAGGGAAAGGCTTCGGTGGCTTTTCGCTCTTCTGGGGAACTTTTGCAAGAGAATAAGGCTAACAAAGGGGCTAATAAGGTCATTTTCTTCATTCTTTTCTACTAAATATATAGGTGTCAGCTTCTTCAAAGTTCGGATACTGCCCTCCAAAGACTTCTCTTACTACAATTTTTCCGAGGTAACGTTCTAAAGGTAAGTAGATATCCTCAGCATCTGTACAAACAAACTCTAAATAAGGCATCTTCAGCAAAGGAGAGGCATCCTTTATAGGGTTAAAACATATCTTTAAGTTCCTAAGGGTCTCCATACCTACCAAATCACTAAGGTCTTCTATCTTGTTTTGCTCTAAGTTCAATTCCTCTAAAGATAAATGCTTCAAAGGAGAAAGGTCTTTTACTTCATTGTGATACAAATATAAGGTATTGAGCTTCTTGAGGGCTTTCAATGGAGATAAATCGCTGATTTGGTTCCTATCTAACTGCAAATATTCAAGATTGGGCAACCACGCCAAAGGGGATATATCGGTGATTTGGTTTCTATCCAACCAAAGTTCGGTAAGGTTTTGTAATTTAGCGATTCCTACTAAAGAAGTGAGCTTATTACACGATAGTTTTAACTCTTTCAGTTTCGTAAGTTCACAAAAAGGAGTTATATCGCTCACCTCACTATCATAAACCTCTACTTTTTTAAGTTTTTTGTACTTAGCAAGAGGTGTATAATCTGTTGCCTTGATATTCAAATAGAGTTTTTGTAGCTTTTCCAAGGGTGGCAAGGCTTCCAAGTGAGTTATATTGTCCGATAGTAACTGTAATTCCTTTATATTGGGAAACATTTGCAAGTCGGCTAAGTCCTCCGAGTGCAAATCATCGTTATGAATGAGCATTTTGGTAATCAAAGGTGCTCCTTCTTCTTTGACCAACACCCTCCTCCCCTCTTTTACAAGAAGGTCTTCGTGTTTCTTTTTCAGATATTGCTTTACTTTTTGCTCTATGAGCTTGCTCTTAAAGGTAATGTAACTCATTTAGTTTAATTTTAATATTTCTTCAAAACTAAGTATTTCGTATTCTTCATTTAGATGATATTTTTCTTTGGTCTGCTCATACCAAATATCGTGTTCTTCCTCAAAATCATTAGTGTCAGAGGGTGTTCCGTTCCGCCAATACATATTTCCCTTGGCTATTTCCATTGCGTTGTGATAGGTAAGCTCGTGCGTAATGCAAAATAAATTCTCAAGATCTTTAGGTGGGGTTGCAAACAGGCTATTTTGAGCTAATTTCTCAGTAGCTTCTTCCCAGCTAAGTCCTGCATAGTGCATCATATAGTGCTTGAGCCATTCACAATAGGAATAGTGGTTATAAATCCAATAACATTGATCTTCTGCATCTTCATATACTATTCCATCACACAAGCCATTTTCTTGTGGTTCTGTTCCTATTTGTGCTAATCGTTTTTGTAAGGTATTCATTTTTTCTTAATCAAAATATCTCCTTCGTTTAAAGAAAGATTTTCAAATTCTTTCCAATATTCTCTCGCATCGGTTTCTACATCATCTACAATCCGAAAATCAGCAAAAGCCATAGAGGGCGCAGGTAGCACAATAACTTTCTCTATATCTTTTGGTTCTAAATGATAAGTATCCGAAAGTTTTTTGAGAAATAAAAGCTGTTCTAATTCCTTTTTATAGCTTACAAGTGCTTGTTTCTCCCCTTGCAAAAGAGAAACTTCTTTAAGCTGATGAATTGTTTTCTGAAGTTCGTCTTCTATGAGTTGTTTGGCTGTTTTCATGTGTTATAATCCGTATTTAGTCCAGCCCCCATCGTGCCTTTGACAGTCATCTATCTTCCACTCGCCATCTTTTCTGATGA
>CAUPCB010000002.1:0-113071 GCA_963509715.1 uncultured Flavobacteriaceae bacterium
AAAGCAAATACTGAAACTTCAGCATTCTTCGTATCTAAAGTATCTTTAGAGAAAGAGATTGTACAATCTTACGGATTAGGTAAAAAATTATTACCAGTAATCGGATGTAGATTTATCGGAAAATCTGATATGATCCACAATGATGCAATGCCTAAGATTGAGGTAAATGCTCAAACTCACGAAGTAAAAGTAGATGGTAAACCATGCGTATGTGAGCCAGCTAGCAAACTTCCAATGGGACAATTATACTTCATGTTCTAAGAAATTAGAATATAAAGATAAAACCATATTTCAAATCAGTCATACCTTTGGTATGGCTGATTTTTTATTGCCCAAATGTTAAAATACCAGAAACATAACAAAAATCATATTTTTTAATTTTTTTTCTGAAAAACATTCAATAAATTTGCATGTTAATTATTCGTGTCAAGAAAATAAAATTTGTAACACGAATACAAGTCAAATAATAAAAAAATAATTACTTATGGCAAAGATCGACAGACAGAAGTATGCCTCAATGTACGGACCAACAGTTGGGGACAAAATTAGACTAGCAAATACAGAATTGTTTGCAGAAATCGAAAGAGATTTTACAGTATACGGAGAAGAAAATAAATTCGGTGGAGGAAAAACAATGAGAGATGGTATGGCTCAGTCAGCTACTCACCTTAGAGATGAGGGAGTGTTAGACTTAGTAATTACTAACGCAACAATTATCGATTACTGGGGAATCGTAAAAGCAGATATCGGTATTAAGGATGGAAAAATCGCTGGTATTGGTAAAGCAGGTAACCCAAATACAATGGATGGAGTAACATCAGGAATGGTTATCGGAGCATCTACAGAAGCTTTAGGAGGTGAAGGTCACATCTTCACAGCTGGTGCTATAGATACTCACATCCACTACATCTGTCCACAACAGATAGAAACTGCATTGGCAGGAGGAACAACTACTTTTGTAGGAGGTGGTACAGGACCTAACCACGGAACATTGGCTACAACTATTACTCCAGGTGCTTGGAACATTAGAAAAATGTTTGAGGCTTTGGATGGTTTACCAATGAACTTCGGTATCTTTGGTAAAGGTAACTCTTCTTCTGAAGAAGCAATCATTGAACAAATCGAAGCGGGAGTTTTCGGTCTTAAATTACATGAAGACTGGGGATCTACACCGTCTGCTATCGACTCTTGTTTGACTATCTGTGATAAATATGATGTACAAGCTACTATCCACACGGATACATTGAACGAGGGAGGATTCGTAGAAGATACAATGAGAGCGATCAATGGTAGAACTATCCACACTTTCCACACAGAGGGAGCAGGAGGTGGACACGCGCCAGACATCATCACAGTAGCATCATATCCGAATGTATTGCCAGCATCAACAAACCCAACTAAGCCGTTCACAGTTAACACAATTGATGAGCACTTAGACATGTTGATGGTGTGCCACCACTTGGATAAAAATGTAAAAGAGGATGTATCATTCGCAGACTCTAGAATTAGAAGAGAGACTATCGCAGCAGAAGATATCCTTCACGATATGGGAGTATTCTCTATTATGTCATCTGACTCTCAAGCGATGGGTAGACCAGGTGAAGTTTTGATGAGAACATTCCAGACAGCTGACAAGATGAAGAAGCAATTCGGACCATTGCCAGAGGATGAAGGAACAGGAAATGATAACTTCAGAATTAAGAGATATATTTCTAAAGTAACTATCAACCCAGCGATTGCACACGGTATCCAAAGATACATCGGATCAATCGAAGTTGGTAAGATGGCAGACTTAGTAATGTGGAGACCAGACATGTTTGGTGCTAAGCCAGAGATGATCATCAAAGGAGGATTCGTATCTTACTCTAAAATGGGAGATCCAAACGCATCAATCCCAACTCCACAACCAGTATTCTGGAGACCAATGTTCGGAAGCTACGGAAAAGCAAATACTGAAACTTCAGCATTCTTCGTATCTAAAGTATCTTTAGAGAAAGGAATCGTACAATCTTACGGATTAGGTAAAAAATTATTACCAGCGAAAGGATGTAGAACAGTAGGAAAAGCAGACATGTACCACAATGATGCAATGCCTAAAATTGAGGTAAATCCACAAACACACGAAGTAAAAGTTGATGGTATGCCATGCGTATGTGAGCCAGCTGACAAACTTCCAATGGGACAATTATATTTTATGTTCTAATAGAACTGAATTTTAGAAATAAAACCACCTTTATTAAAAAGGTGGTTTTTTTTGTTATTTTTTCACAAAAAAGTAACAAAAATGTTTTTTTATTCAGAATAAGTTTTATAAATTTGTGTCATCAAAATGATAAAGATAACACCTTTTGAATTGTTTTTTTTAGTAATCTATTATAATTTAGTCGTTGAAGTCAGAGAGAGGCCCAATAAACTTGTAATATCATTTTTAGCTTCGTAATATTTTGGTTTTTAGATGGTTATTGGGCTGTTTCTGATTTATTTTATTGGAAAAATAAAAAGGCTGTTATATATCATATAATTATGGTGCCTTTATCTACTTTTTTTATTGTATTTTTGAACTCGTTTAAATCCTGAATGGATGGAAACGGGATTTTTTATTTTTAAGACATTGATAATTAAAAAATGAGCTTATGTTAGTGGTTTCTGAGGTAATTCGAAATGCGAAAGGAGAGGATTTGTCCTCAAAAGAAGTAGATTTTTTTGATATAGAATGGTTTGAGTCTACAAGAAAACTTTTGCGCAAAGTCAGTCATAAAGGTGAGGAAGTAGGTTTGAGAATATTGAAAGAAAATCTTAGACTAAAACATCATGATGTGCTATGGGAAGATGGGAATAAAATATTGCTGGTCAATGTATTGCCATCTGATGCGGTAGTGGTTCAGCCGAAGACAATGAGAGAAATGGGAACTATATGTTTTGAGATTGGTAATCAGCACATTCCTATTTTTATTGAGAATGATGAGATTATCATCCCTTATGAAGATCCTATTTTTAATTTGCTGAAAAAAGGCGGATATGAGCCGTTCAAAGCACAAAGAATTTTTGAAGATATGCTGAAAGCATCATCTGACCACGAAGCTCCTGCAAAGGATCATAAGATAGACACTGACCAGCTTTTTTCAAAAGTGTTTCCAAAATAAATAAAAAGACTAAATTATAATAGATAAAAAACAGAAATAAAATGAAGGTAAATTCACTAATAAGTCTATTACACATTGCGGACCCGACTTTGCCGATTGGGGGATACTCTCACTCAAATGGTTTGGAAACCTATGTGCAGAAAGGACTTGTAAACAGTACGGAGACGGCGGCTTTATTTCTTAATAATATGCTGTCCAGCAGTATATTACATAATGATGCGGCTTATGTGAGATTAGCTTATGAAGCTATGAAAGAAAAAGACAGCTATGAGAGAATAGTTGTTTTGGATGAGGAATGTAGTGCGATGAAAAGTCCAAGAGAAATTCGTGAGGCGAGCCACAAACTAGGAACTAGATTACTGAAAATCTTCATAGAAGAAGGACAAAAGTGCGATTTCTTGACAAAATTTGGGGACTATGTAACTAAAAATATCAGCGTGGGGAACTATCCTGTGGTATATGGTGCATTGTGCTATTTGATGGAAATTCCTTTGGAAGAGGCGATTACAGCGTTCTATTTCTCTACAGCTACAGGTATGGTGACTAACGCAGTTAAGTTGGTTCCACTTGGTCAGCTTGAAGGGCAAAAAATTCTTTTTGAAGTAAAAAGAAATATTCCTTCTTGGGTAGAAAAAACCATGAATTTGGAAGAAGAAAAAATCGGTCTTTCTAATGTAGGATTTGATTTAAGATCTATGCAGCACGAGAGATTGTATTCAAGATTGTATATGAGTTAAGGATTAAAATTATTGAAGTATAACAAAAAATTATAACAAAATGGCAAATAGAAAATATATTAAAATTGGTGTAGCAGGTCCTGTAGGTGCTGGAAAAACTGCGTTGATAGAAGTTTTATCAAGAAAAATGATGGATGATTATTATGTTTGTGTAATCACCAATGATGTTTATACTAACGAGGACGAAAAATTCCTTCAAAAAAACAGTAAATTACCAAAAGATAGAATTGCAGGGGTAGAAACAGGAGGATGTCCTCACACAGCGATTAGAGAAGATGCGAGTATGAACTTGGAGGCTGTAGATGAAATGGCTGCTAAACACCCAGACATGGAAATTCTTTTCGTGGAGAGTGGTGGTGATAACCTTTCTGCTACATTTAGCCCAGAATTGGCTGATTTGACAATATTCGTAATCGATGTGGCAGCTGGTGAAAAAATCCCAAGAAAAGGAGGGCCTGGTATTACAAGATCTGACTTGTTGATGATTAACAAATTTGACTTAGCTCCATTAGTAGGTGCAGATTTAGCAGTAATGGAAAGCGATGCGAAGAGAATGAGACAAGGGCGTCCATTTGTATTCACAAACTTGAAAACAGAAGAAGGAGTAGATGCTGTTATCGGATGGATTAAGAAGTATGCTCTTTTAGAAGATATTGAAGAACCTGCAATTATCAGATAATTATGAACGGAATAATAGGGGAATACACTAGTAAGATGAGCCTAAGGACTGAGATCCGAGATGGGTTTCATCACTTGGCGGAAATGTTTTATACCAATCCGTTTGGATTGATGAGATTTGATAAGAGAAGTGCTCATGACCCTTGGTTGAGATACATGATAAGAAGTTCCACTCCAGGGATTATGGCGGGGGATTTCTACGAAATGTCTTTTAGAGTAGCAAAAGGAACTAATTTAGGTCTTGAAACTCAGGCTTATTCTAGAATTCACTCTATGAAACCAGGTGGTTTTGCTAAGCAGACTACTACTATAGATGTAGAGGAAGATGCTATGCTTCAGTATATTCCACACCCTACTTCACCACACAAGGACTCTGTTTATGAAGCGATAAATACCATCAATATTGCTAAAACATCCAGAGTAATTTGGGGAGAGGTGATTACTTGTGGAAGAAAACTTTATGGAGAAGGGGAAATTTTTGAATTTAAAGAATTTAAAAACTATACAAGAATATTCCTTGATGGTCATCTTATCTTCAAAGATAGATTGTATATGAAGCCAAGTGAAATGGATTTGACTACAATGGGGCAGTGGGAAGACTATACCCACCAAGCCACTATCTTTATCTATGACCAGCAGCTGGAAGAAGATCACCTTTTAGAACTTTTAGAAAAAGCACTAAAAGATGATGAAGGCGTGGAGTACGGTATCACAACTACTGTAGGAGGTGGTATTGTGATAAGAATCGTAGGACATGGCGGAGAGCAGCTCTATAACATCGCTAAGCGATTCGAATACAGTATTTTAGATGAAATCATAGAACCGATTTAATAATATTGTGATCCTAATGAAAAAACAGTTGTATCAGAAATGGTATAACTGTTTTTTTTCATAAATTTTAAATAACTTTTTGTCAGTTTTAGAAAAAGTTGTACTTTTGCAAATCAAATAATTTAATATAAAGCAATAAAATGCCTACTATTCAACAATTAGTAAGAAAAGGAAGAGCCACAATTGCCAAGAAGAGCAAATCGGTTGCTTTGGATTCTTGTCCACAGAAGAGAGGTGTATGTACGAGAGTATATACAACTACACCTAAGAAACCTAACTCTGCACTTAGAAAAGTTGCCAGAGTAAGACTTTCTAATGGTAAAGAAGTTAACGCTTATATCCCGGGCGAAGGACATAATCTCCAAGAGCACTCGATAGTATTGGTAAGAGGCGGAAGGGTGAAAGACCTACCGGGAGTTCGTTATCACATTGTAAGAGGTGCTTTGGACACTGCAGGTGTAAATGGAAGAACACAAAGAAGATCTAAGTATGGGGCTAAGAGACCTAAACCAGGTGCAGCACCAGCAGGGAAAAAGTAATCATTAAATTTTAAGGAAAGAAACAATGAGAAAGACAAAAGCAAAAAAAAGACCGTTGTTACCAGATCCTAAATTTAATGATCAATTGGTAACAAGATTTGTGAATAACTTGATGATAGATGGTAAGAAATCTATCGCATTTAGAATTTTCTATGATGCACTAGATATCGTAGAAACTAAAAAAGAAGATCAGGAAAAAACTTCTCTTGAAGTATGGAAAGATGCGCTTACTAATGTAATGCCGCATGTAGAAGTAAGATCAAGAAGAGTAGGAGGTGCTAACTTCCAAATTCCTATGCCGATCAGAGCTGATAGAAAAATCTCTATGGCTATGAAATGGTTGATCAAATATGCTTCTTTGAGAAACGATAAATCTATGGCACAAAAATTAGCTGCTGAGATTATCGCTGCTTCTAAAGAAGAAGGAGCTGCTGTTAAGAAAAAGACAGATACTCACAAAATGGCAGAAGCAAACAAAGCATTCTCACACTTTAAATTCTAATCTGAAATGGGAAGAGATCTTAGATATACAAGAAATATTGGTATTGCTGCACACATCGATGCAGGGAAAACTACCACTACAGAGAGGATTTTATTTTACACTGGTAAAACTCACAAGTTGGGTGAAACTCACCAAGGTACATCACAGATGGACTGGATGGAGCAAGAGGCTGAAAGAGGGATTACAATTACCTCTGCGGCTACTACTTGTAATTGGAATTTCCCAACTGATCAAGGAAAAGTTTTGCCGGAAACTAAAGGATACCACTTTAACATCATCGATACCCCAGGACACGTTGACTTTACTGTAGAGGTAAACCGTTCTTTGAGAGTATTGGATGGGTTAGTGTTCTTGTTCTCAGCAGTTGACGGAGTAGAGCCACAGTCAGAAACTAACTGGAGATTGGCTGACAACTATAAAGTTGCGAGAATGGGATTCGTAAACAAAATGGACAGACAAGGAGCTGATTTCTTGGCGGTTTGCCGTCAGGTAAAAGAAATGCTAGGTTCTAACGCTGTTCCTATCGTATTACCAATCGGTGCTGAAGAGGACTTTAAAGGAGTGGTAGACCTTATCAAGAACAGAGCTATTGTTTGGCACGAAGATACTCAAGGTATGACATTTGATGTTGTTCCAATTCCAGAAGATATGAAAGCTGATGTATTGGAATACAGACAAAACCTTGTGGAAAATGTGGCAGAATATGATGAGTCTTTATTAGAAAAATTCTTTGAAGATCCAGATTCTATCACAGAAGAAGAAATCAATGAAGCTTTAAGAAAAGCAACTATTGATTTGTCTATTATCCCAATGACTTGTGGTTCTTCATTTAAGAACAAAGGAGTTCAGTTTATGTTGGATGCTGTATGTAAATACCTTCCATCTCCACTAGATAAAGATGATATCAAAGGAACAGACCCTAAAACTGATGCTGAAATCACAAGAAAACCAGATGTAAATGAGCCGTTTGCTGCATTAGCATTTAAGATTGCTACTGACCCATATGTAGGTAGATTGGCATTCTTTAGAGCTTATTCTGGTAAATTGGATGCAGGTTCTTATGTATTGAACACAAGATCTGATTCTAAAGAAAGAATCTCAAGAATCTATCAGATGCACGCGAATAAGCAAAATCCTGTAGAATACATCGAAGCAGGAGATATCGGTGCAGCTGTAGGATTTAAAGATATCAAAACTGGGGATACACTTTGTGATGAAAAGAACCCTATCGTTCTTGAATCTATGATTTTCCCAGATCCAGTAATCGGTATCGCTGTTGAACCTAAAACTAAAGCAGACCAAGATAAAATGGGTAACGCTTTAGCGAAGTTAGCAGAAGAGGACCCTACTTTCCAAGTGAAAACAGATGAAGCATCTGGACAAACTATCATCTCAGGAATGGGAGAGCTTCACTTGGATATCATCGTAGACCGTCTAAGAAGAGAGTTCAAGGTAGAAGTAAACCAAGGACAGCCGCAAGTAGAATACAAAGAATCTCTTACAGCTACCGCTAACCACAGAGAAGTTTACAAAAAACAAACTGGGGGTAGAGGTAAATTTGCGGATATCATCTTCGAAATTGGTCCTGCTGATGAAGGAAAAACAGGTCTTGAATTCATCAACGAAATTAAAGGTGGTAACATTCCAAAAGAATTTATCCCTTCTGTTGAAAAAGGATTCAAAGAAGCTATGAAAAATGGTCCTTTGGCTGGATTCGAGATTGAAGGAATTAAAGTTACACTAAAAGATGGTTCTTTCCACCCAGTGGACTCTGACCAACTTTCATTCGAATTGGCTGCTAAACTTGGATTTAGAGAAGCTGGTAAAGCTGCTAAACCAGTAATCATGGAGCCTATCATGAAATTGGAAGTTGTTACTCCAGAAGAATACATGGGGGATATCGTAGGTGACCTTAACAGAAGAAGAGGTACTGTAAACGGTATGGATGATAGAAATAATGCTAAAGTTATCAAAGCATTTGTTCCATTAGCAGAAATGTTTGGATATGTAACAGCTCTTAGAACATTATCTTCTGGTAGAGCAACATCTTCTATGGAGTTTGAAAAATATGAACCAGCTCCACAGAATGTGGCTGAAGAAGTAATAGCTAAAGCAAGAGGTTAATTAAAATTTAGATTAAAATGTCACAAAGAATCAGAATAAAATTAAAATCTTACGATTACAATTTAGTAGATAAATCTGCTGAGAAAATCGTAAAAACAGTAAAATCTACAGGTGCTGTAGTAAATGGACCAATCCCATTACCTACTCACAAGAGAATCTTTACTGTGCTTAGATCTCCGCATGTTAATAAAAAAGCAAGAGAACAGTTCCAGCTTTCTGCACACAAGAGATTGATGGATATCTACTCTTCTTCTTCTAAGACTGTAGATGCTCTTATGAAGTTAGAATTACCAAGCGGTGTAGATGTAGAAATCAAAGTTTGATAAAACAATGTATTTATACATTTTGCTATGATAAAAATCCTTTCCTAAGAAATTGGGAAAGGATTTTCTTTATTTGAAATACTTTTGATATTATTGCAGAATAAATTTTAGTATGGGCAATCAAATTAGTAACAATAAAATTAGACAGATAATCCTGCTGGGGATGATTTTCGGATTTTTGTTTTTGATAGGATTTAATTTAAGTAATTTTCTGCCATCATTTCTGGGCGCGATTACACTTTATGTTATTTTCCGAGATTATTATTTTAAGCTTACAGAGGAGAGAAAATGGAAACCTTGGCTGGCGATTGGTTTCTTGATACTGCTTTCCCTTTTGGTCATCATTGTTCCGATTTATTATATAGTGGAGACTTTGGTAGTAAAACTGGCGAATTCCCGCGACTATATAGAGGTTGGCATAGAGCATATCAATAAAATCCACGAATATATAAAGGACAAAACAGGTTATGACATCATCCAATCCATTGATTTGAGGAAAGTAGGAGAATGGGCGACTGTTTACACCTCATCTTTGTTGAATAAGACGGTGGATATCGTTACTACGGTTGTTACGGCCTATTTCATTTTGTATTTTATGCTGGTCAATTCTCGGGCAATGGAAAGGGCTTTGGAGAAGGCTGTTCCGCTGAAAAAATCTAATATTAATAAGATAGGAGAGCGTTTCCGAAAACTTATCATTGCCAATGTAGTGGGAATTCCCGTGGTGGCCATTGGGCAGGGACTTACGGTTTTGATAGGATATCTTATTTTTGGGGTTTCTAGTCCGTTTTTCCTATTTATTTTAACGGCTATGGCATCGCTTATTCCTATTGTAGGAGGTGCGATTGTCTATGTTCCAGTGTCACTTATGCTGCTGGCGAGCCAAAATCCAGTAGGAGCAGCGGGAGTTCTATTTTTCGGGGTTCTTTCTGCGGGAGTAGATAATATACTAAGATTCACATTTTTAAAGAGAATAGAAAACATTCATCCACTGAATTCTGTATTTGGGATTATTTTAGGATTGAAGGTTTTTGGTTTTATTGGGTTGATTTTTGGACCAATATTGATTTCCATTATTGTATTGCTGATTCAAGTTTATCATGATGAATTTTCTGAAAATGATAAAAAAGAGGAAAACAGCACGGATGAAGCTGAAGAAATTTCTGAAAATGTATCTTCGGAAAAGCCCTAAAATAGGCGTTTTTGAAAAATTAACATTTTAGGATGTAAAAATTTGATGATTTGTTAATTTTAGTTAAAAAATTAACCGTAAATTTGCGACATTTAAAATTTAGAAAACCAAAAAATTTTATGAAGACAAACTTTTTAAGGAGATCTGCGATAGCAGCATTGACTTTAACAACGGCAAGTTTTTATTTTGCACAAGAGGAAACCCAAGGTTCAGAAAAGAACATTGATGAAGTAGTTCTTGTGGGGGTAGCAGACATTGCAAAAGACAGAAAAACTCCAGTAGCTGTATCTACAATAAAAGAAGGAGCTATTGTAGAAAAGCTTGGAAACCAGGAATTCCCTGAGGTTTTGAACTCAACTCCTTCTGTATATGCTACAAAAGCAGGAGGTGGTTTTGGAGATTCTAAAATTAACATTAGAGGATTCCAAAACGAGAATATTGCTGTAATGGTAAATGGTATGCCAGTGAATGATATGGAGGGAGGAAAAGTATACTGGTCTAATTGGGCGGGTATTTCTGATGTAACTTCTGCATTGCAAGTGCAAAGAGGTTTAGGTGCATCTAAACTTGCCATTGCTTCTGTGGGTGGTACTATAAATATCATAACGAGGGCAGCAGATAAGAAAAAACAGGGAACAGTGACCATAGGAGTGGGTAACGATGGATATCATAAGGCATTGTTCTCCTATAATACAGGAAAGAGCAAATCAGGGTGGTCTACTTCATTCTTACTAAGTAGAACAGCGGGAGCTATGTATGCTCATGGTACTGATTTTGAAGCATATAACTATTTCTTTGCATTGGGATTCCAGCCTAATAAAAAACATGATTTTCAGTTTATGGTTACAGGAGCTCCGCAAGTGCATGACCAAAGGTATTCCCAAGTTTCTATAGATGATTATATTAAATATGGTAATGGCGTAGATAAGCCAAATAGAAAATATAATCCTCTAAGGGGTTATCTGAATGGTAGAGAGATGGTGTGGGCTAGAAATTTCTATCATAAGCCTGTTGCAATGTTTAACTGGGATTGGAATATTAATGAAAAAAATAAGCTAGCTACAGTATTCTACGCTTCATTAGGTAGAGGAGGAGGAACTGGAGCATCTCCACTTGTTGCAAGAAACTTTAATAACTATAGAACAGCTGATGGTCTTCTTGATTATGATAAAATGGTAGCTGATAATATGGCTAATCCTACATCCCCTAAAATACTTAGAGCAGCATCAACTAATGAACATGATTGGTATGGATTCTTGACAAGTTTTACTCATAAATTTAACTCTAATTGGCAACTTAGTGCAGGACTAGATGGTAGATACTATAAAGGATATCATTATCGTGTAATCACGGATATGTTAGGAGCTAATTCTTACACAGATGCCTCTAATAAAAATATCGGAAATAGAATAATTACTTCTACTCATAACATCCAAGTTCCTTGGAATCCATTTAATAAAATTAGTGCTGAGCATATAGCTTATGATAATGATGGAGAAGTGCTATGGGGGGGAGTATTTGGGCAAGTAGAGTATAGTAATGACAAATTATCTGCATTCTTACAAGGAGCTATTTCAGAGCAAGGATATCAAAGAATAGACCATTTCTTGTTGCCAGGTACATTAGCTGTTGCTGGAAATTCAAATTCTAAAATGGATGTAAAGACAGGATTTAAATATCTATTTGGATTTAATATTAAAGGTGGTTTAAACTATAATATCAACGAAAATCATAATATCTTCACAAATATTGGATACTATGAGAAGCAGCCGTTTATGAATGCGGTATATGCTAATAATAGAAACTACCTTAATCAAAACCTAACTAATGAAAAGATTTTTGGTATGGAGTTAGGGTATAGTTTCAGATCAAGTGTTTTCAATGCTAATGTGAATCTATATAGAACAAGCTGGAAGGATAGATATGTACCTATAACTAATAGGTTTAAATCTTATGATTATAGTGCTACGCCAGGTGCTGATGGTAAATATCCTGAATTATCAGGTCAAGAAATACAAGGAAGAGCAAGTGTGTATGGCGTACAAGAAATCCACGAAGGGGTAGAATTGGATGCAGAATATAAGCTCTCTAATCTATTGTCAGTTACAGGAGCTTTCTCTTTTGGTGATTGGTATTATAAGGGAAAAGCATCAGCAAGTTACTTTACAGATAATAATGAGGTTATCTATGATGAGTATAAAAAGCCAATCGAGAATGTTACCCTATATTTATCAGATGTTAAAGTGGGTGATGCTGCCCAACTTACAACTAATTTAGGATTGAAAGTAAGACCAGTGAAAGGATTGTCACTGAATGCAGATTGGAGATATGTAGATCATCTTTATGCATCTGTTTCTCCTCAAAATTTCCGAGAAGCTAATCATAATGGTTCATTGAGATTACCAAGCTATAATTTATTAGATGTAGGGTTATCTTATAAGTTAAGCATTGGAAACAATCAATCATTCACTTTTAGAGGAAATGTTTATAATGTTTTAGATACTACATACATTGCAGAATCTAAGACTAATATACATGCAGGAGCAGGTAGTAAAACATATAAAGGAATAGCTACAACTAATGAAGTTTATTTTGGATATGGTAGAACTTGGTCTGCATCTGTTACATTCAACTTCTAGTAAAAAAAACAAGAAGATAATAAATGGAAATCCTAACTTTAATTAGTTAGGATTTTTTTATATTTGCGTTTCTAATTATTCAGAATAAAATGGAGGAATTATTTAATAGTGTATATAGTACTCACAAGGGAATTTCTTTTTCCACAGTGGTAGTTTTTGGAGCGTTTATTTTTCTATTATTACAGGCGCATCTTAGTTATAAAGGTGCAGTCTCAGATGTTTTGAGAAAAACAAGCTTTTTTTCGATGATGTTATTATATGTTCAGGGTATATTGGGTGTTTTTTTAGGAATTTATTCACCAGAGTTTTCGGAGGTTTCAGGATTTTCTTCACTTTTGAAACATTTTGAGTATGGAATAAGCATTTTACTCTGCGCAGGAATGATGACATATGTATACATATACTTAAAAAATAATAAAAAACTAAGCCTAAAAATAGTAATCATCGCATTGGTAGCGGCATTACTTTTTGAGTATGCATATCCTTGGAGAATTATTTTTGGTTAATTAAAATTTGAATTTACTCATATGAAAATTGCGGTAGTGGGTGCTACAGGAATGGTAGGACAAATCATGCTGAAAGTTTTGGAAGAAAGGAATTTCCCTGTGAAGGAAATCATCCTAGTAGCTTCGGAAAAATCTGTCGGAAAAAAAATTAGTTTTAAAGGTAAAGAATACTCGGTTGTGTCCATGCAGGATGCCATCGATATGAAGCCAGAGATAGCACTGTTTTCGGCTGGTGGAGGCACTTCTTTGGAGTTTGCACCGAAATTTGCAGAGGCAGGAACTACGGTGATTGATAATTCTTCGGCTTGGAGAATGGATGTTACCAAAAAACTAGTTGTTCCAGAGATAAATGCCAATGTTCTGAACCAGGAAGACAAAATCATCGCAAACCCTAACTGCTCTACGATTCAGCTGGTAATGATTCTAAATCCACTGCATAGAAAATACGGATTAAAAAGAGTGGTAGTATCTACATATCAGTCAGTTACAGGAACGGGTAAGGCGGCAGTAGACCAGCTCAACCAAGAAATAAAAGGCGAGGAATGCGAGAAAGTTTATCCTTATCAGATTTTCAAAAATGCACTTCCGCACTGTGATGTTTTCGCAGATGATGACTACACAAAAGAGGAACTAAAACTAATGACTGAGCCTAAAAAGATTTTGGGCGACAGCAGTTTTCAAATCACAGCGACAGCTGTTCGTGTGCCTGTGCAGGGCGGGCATTCTGAGAGTGTGAATATTGAGTTCAATGAAGACTTTGATATAGAGGAGGTTAAACAGATTCTTTTAAACACGCCAGGTGTTATCGTGGAGGATGATGTAGCCAATAAAAAATACCCTATGCCATTCTATTCCGAAGGCAAAGATGAGGTTTTTGTAGGGAGAATAAGAAGAGATAATTCCCAACCAAAAACGCTCAATTGCTGGATAGTGGCGGATAATCTAAGAAAAGGAGCAGCAACAAACGCTGTCCAAATCGCTGAATATTTGGTCAAAAATCAGTTGGTATAATTTTGGTATCATACCGTACACATAGTACGGAAAAATGAAAATAAACTTTATTCAGAAATTTTTGATGATTTGCTCTGGTGCGAATCTTCACATCTTAAAGAAAACTCCTTCCGAATGGAATAAATATTCCGGCATCGGAGGGATTGTTTTATTCACAGGTTTTTTTGCGGGAATCTCCGCAGGGTATGCAACCTATACCATTTTTGATGATTTCCACGCTGCACTGGCGGCGGGGGCTGTCTGGGGATTGATGATTTTTAATCTGGACAGATACATCGTATCCTCTATCAAGAAAACGGTTTCTTGGAAAAACCAACTTCTGCTGACGCTTCCTCGTTTGGTTTTGGCGGTATTTTTGGGAATTGTTATTTCAAAGCCATTGGAATTAAAGATTTTTGAAAAAGAAATCAATAAACAGCTAAACACCATCATCCAAAGGAATAAAACCGAACTTCAGGAACAGATGAACAGCAGGATTCTACAACAGTCAGGACCTTTTGCAAAAGAAAAAGAACAAATCCAAAGTCAAATAGAAGCCTACCAAAAAGCCTATGATTCCGCAGTGGTGGATTTGGAAAGAGAGGTTCTGGGCAAAGAAACGGGACTTACGAGCGGGAAGGCTGGTTTTGGGCCAAATGCAAAGCGAAAAACCGAAATCCGCGATAACAAGAAAAAAGAGCTTGAAGCCTATCAAAAGCAGATGGAACCACGGCTGAAATATCTGGACGAGGAAATCTCAAAAGTCTATACCAATCTACAAACGGAGCAGAAAAACAGCGAGGATTCAGAAAATAGGTTCAATGGTTTCGCGGCGAGGCTTCAGGCGCTGGATGAATTAGGTGCAAATCCTATCATGGCTGTGGCGGCGATGTTCATCATGGGACTTTTCATTTGTTTAGAAATTTCGCCTGTTTTGGTTAAATTGATTTCTACCGCAGGGCCTTACGATTACCTTTTAGAAAAAACCGAAACCGAAACCAAGCTCTACGCAAAAGAAAAAATAGAGAAAGGAACTATCTCCACGGATTTTAGAATAGAGAAATTCAAAAAAGATTTGGATAATTTGTAGAAAAAATCAAGGCTTATAAAAATGAGCCTTGATTTATTTTATAAGATTTTTTCTGTAATAAAACAGCGGAACTATCAGTAAAACAGGCAGAGGCTGAATCACAAATCTTCTGATGTAAAATGAAAACAAATTCCCGAAACTAAATTCCATATAAACAGAATACAGATAAATAGGGAAGAAAAGAATGAAAGATAAAGTGATTAAAACCAGCGCTTGGAAAGTCCATTTTTTATTTAAAAACAAGAAATGAACAATTCCCAAAGAAAAAATAAGATTTAATAAAAACCTGAAAATATGGCTGGCGATGAGCCTTGTCCACTCAAACTGAGGAAATGCAGGCTTGCCAGTATTCGCAAAATAATCTAAGAAAGGGTCATAGAATAGAACATTTTCCAGATATCTCACTCCGATAAGCCCTGCCACGCAAAGTGCGGCACCAATCCAGTTCCAATGTTTCATCGTTTAACAAAAAATTTAATCCAGATAATCCAAAGAAAAACCACACCTCCATAGATAATGGCAGGAAAGGCGTAATCATGAGCAATCTTAAAATGCTCTGGTGAAAGCTCCATATAGACAATGTTAATGAGAGCAATTCTCGTAACATTCACTACATAAAGGAAAACCAGTCCCAAAGCGGCGAACCAAAAAGTCTGAACTCCTCTATAAAAAGTAAAAATAAAGGCAAGATACAGAATCATGATGGAAACGGCATTACAGCCCTCAATCATCGTGGTAGCCCATATGTTATTGATATAGAAATATAAACCACTCTTTTCGGTGGATTCTATCAGCTGGGTATTGTAGCCCATTTTATTCATGCAGAAAGTAGACTGCTCTGCTATAACTCTGGTCAAAGGGTCTGCGGCGGCATCGGAGTATAGATTTAGATAAAACTGATAAAGTAAAATCAATCCCAGATAAGTCGCCAAAAACCTTAATAACAGGATAAGAATAGGCTTTAGGTCATCAAACATTATGATAATTTTGGGCAAAAGTAAACAAAAAAACAGGAAAAATTTAATGAAAAACCATATATTTGCTTTTACAATTTAATTGACACTAAAAATATGTTTAAATCATTTCTTCACTGGAAAGTTTGGGTAAATATTTTAATTACCCTAGGGATATTTTTTGGTTTGGTTTGGGGGACATTCAGATGGCTGGACACCCACACTAACCATGGAAAAGAAGTTCCTGTTCCGAATGTGGTAAATATGTCTGTCCAAGAGGCCGTAAAAGAATTAGAAAACATGGGGCTGGATGTGGAAGTGGATAGTTTTAAATACGACCCTAAATATAAGCCTTTTCAGGTGTTACAAATTTATCCTGCTGCAGGTTCTCGTGTGAAAGAGGGCAGGACTGTTATCTTGAGAATCAATCCAAAAACTTGGGCAAAAGTGGAAGTTCCTAATCTTTTAGAAAAATATAAAGGATTGGCATTTAGTAGGTTAGAGCTTGTAGGACTAAAAGTAGGTGACACTATCTATGAGCCAAGTATCCAGAAAGATGCCGTTCTGAAAATGATATATAAAGGGCAGGAACTAAAACCAGGAACTCTCCTACCGAAGTTTTCTGTAATAGATTTGATTATCGGTTCTGGGCCGCTTAGGGATATTGCCGTTCCAAATGTAGTAGGACTTACGGTGAAAGAAGCCCGTGAAGTCATTATGGCTAATAATTTTGAGTTTGGTATTGCGGAATACGAAAGCGGAGTAAAAGATGAAAATGATATAGTCTACTACCAAGATCCTGCTATAGGTAGCCTTAGAGACCAAGGGATGCAGATAGATGTCTGGGCAAGTAAGAAAACGCCTGCTGAAATGGTAGATAAAGCAAGAGAACTGGATAAAATATATGGACTTCCGAAGGATGAACCAAGTGAACCAGCGAAGGAAACCAGACAGGCTAACACACCGATGGAGTATCCTTCTTCAACGAAACAAAACATAAAGGTAGAGTCTCCTCCTGCTGCTAAACCAGCTGAAACGAAAAAGCCTGAGGAGAAAAAAGATACTAAAAAAACAGAGGAAAAACCTAAAGAAAACACTACTAAACCAGCTGAAAAACCAAAACCGAAAAAAGTAGTAGTAGAATAAGATGATAGAAGAAAATGAAGATTTTATAGAAGATGAGGTTCTCAATGAATCTCTGGAGGAAGGGAGTGATCTGTATGAGCATCTCAACATAGTTGTAGATAAAAATCAGGAACCTCTCAGGATAGACAAATTTTTGTTGATTTTTAGACAAAATTCCTCCCGAAATAAAATTTCTCAGACTTGCCGTGCTGGTAATGTGGTTGTCAATGGAGTTCCTGTAAAACAGAACTATAGAGTAAAACCTAACGACCAGATTTCGGTTCTTCTCGCTCATCCTCCTCGTGAAAATGTTATCATTCCTCAGGATATTCCTATCAATATTGTCTATGAAGATGATGATGTATTGGTAGTGGATAAGGAAGCAGGAATGGTTGTCCACCCTGGTTTTGGAAACTGGGATAAAACACTAGTCAATGCTGTGGCTTATCATTTTGAGAAAAATGGCTTGAAAACGGATTTAGACCGTGTGGGGCTAGTTCATAGGATTGATAAAGATACATCAGGACTCCTTGTCATTGCTAAAAATGAATATGCGATGAGTTTTCTTGCGAAACAGTTTTTTGAACGAAAAACCAAACGGCTCTATTGGGCTTTTGTTTGGGGGAATTTAGAAAATGATGAGGGAACTATCCGCGGACACATAGGACGCCACGAAAAAAATAGAATGCAGATGGCAGTTTATGAAGATGGAAGTGTCGGCAAACACGCAGTGACTCATTATAAAGTTTTAGAGCGTTTCCGATATATGACTTGGGTAGAATGTAAACTGGAAACAGGACGAACCCACCAGATAAGAGCTCATTTCCGCCACATAGGGCACACTCTTTTCAATGATGAAAGATATGAGGGACATATTCCTCTAAGGGGACAAAATCTGCCGAAATACAAGCAGTTTATCCAAAATATTTTTGAAATATTACCAAGACATGCTCTGCATGCTCATACACTTGGGTTTATCCACCCGACCACCAAAAAGGAAATGTATTTTGAGAGTCCAATGCCAAAGGATATGCAGGAGGCTGTTGATAAATGGAGAAATTATTTAGCTTTGAATTAGAAATAAAATATTTAATTCCTAAAAAAATAAAAGAGAGAGAGATTTTTGGTCTCTCTCTTTTTGATTTATGCTTTTTGTCCATTTACAAATACTTCGCCTTCTGCGGTATAAACAGTGATATTTTGTTTCCCATCAGGTGTTTCTCCAGTTACTCCCAACAGAGCAGGAATCAGGGCATCAGGCGTTACAGAGAACTCATCTATTCCAGCATCTACCAGCCATTTTGCAAACTCTGGATTGGTAGAAGGAAGGTTACCACAGAGACCTAAATGAAACTCTGGTTTCGTAGTATTTCTTTCTTGGATGAGGTTTTCTATTCTAGATTGTAGATGTTGTATGTGCCAAGGCAGAATATCTCCTCCAGAGCGGTCTAGCCCAAATTCTAGCTGTAGAAGGTCATTAGACCCTATCTGACCGCTATCAGACACTTTGAAAAACTCTGTTGCGCGAGAAATATTCACAGGAAGCTCGAACATCATTTGAAGAGGAATATTGATACCGCTTTCTTTTACTAATCTAGCAACTTCTTTCATTTCATCAGGCGTTCTCACAAAAGGAACTTCTATGTGGATATTGGTATATCCCATATCATTTATCACATACGCCAAAGCTTTTAGGTCTATGGCAAGAAATGCTTTTTGGTACGCACCTAAATATTTTCCTGCACCTCTGTCTCCCAGCATTGGGTTTTCTTCCACTGGCTCATATGCTCTACCACCTAATAAATCTGCGTGTTCATTGGTCTTAAAGTCAGGAAGACGAACGACCATAGGCTCATTGATATCATCAGTATAGTATGGAGAAACGATTCCAGCGATTTCCCTTGCGAGAGCTTTTACATACCATTCCACAGGAGAAAGTTCGCCAGATTCAGTTCGGATAAATTCAGCTACGCTTTCGGCTGTTTTTACAGCTTCTTCTTTTGTTATTCTTCCCTGACCTACCAGCTGCAAGAAGTCACTCTCCAAAGTAGAATAATTCATCACCGCCATAGGATGCACTCTAAGTTTTGCTGCCAGCATTTCCCAGCGAACAAGTCCAGAGCCTCTACCAATATTAAGAGAAGGGAAATAAGAGCGCATACATACAGACCTTGCTGTACTCGCATCGGATACTATCAGACGGATAGGGATAGGAGAAGGTTTTAGCCCTTCTAGCTGAGTTTCTGTTACAGAATACTGGTGGCGACCTTCATAGAATGCAGGAGTATCTCCCACGCCATAGTAAGTGATTAGGCTGCCGTCTTTTAGGAATTCAGGCGCGCCCTTTACGGATACAGCACACGGCAGGCCATGTTCTTTACACCAGATAGGAGTGTGGTCGTTTTTCCCTCCACGAGTAGTGATGCAGGCTACGGTCTGCTCCATAGAAGGCTCCATCCAAGGGTAAGTCATCGCAGTTACGAGGATTACGCCTACTTTGTTGCCGTATTTATCTGTGATTTGTTTTTTCTTTTCGTTAAATTTTTTTTCAAAATCTCTTTTGAACTCAGCTCCTTCACCAAAGAGTGAGATTACAACTCCGTGCGTGATACTTGGAATCCCTGCATTAATCCCTTTTGATTTTAGAAGAAGCGCTTTTTCTAGAGTAGCGTTTTCTTGTCCATCTTCATTCAGTCCATCGAGAGTGAATTTTCTATGCACAGGCTCGTGTTTCAGAGTGGTAATTGCTCTCTGCTGAGTGATGATGATGGTATTTGTCTTGAAGTTAATAGCCGCCTCCAAATCACTTTCCACACTTTCTGCATCCAGCTCTCTGAATAAGTCACCGAGAAGCATTCCTATCGTAGATAGAGTAGAAGCAGTCTCATCAGACATACATTTTTTTGCGGAGTTTTCAGGAGTGTTTTTATGCCATTCTCCATCGAAATATTCTTGTTTTTCTCCGAGTTTAAAGTCTATTAGACCATCTTTTTTTAGTCTCAAAGGTCTTTTTGCAAAAATCCAAGAGTCGCTGGAAACTCTACCAGAAACCACAGCCTCGCCAAGTCCGTAAGTAAAGTTAATTTCCACAAAACCAGGGTGGTTGCTCTGTGTATCAGCCGTGAAAATAGTTCCTGCCACATCTATGCTCGGCTGCATATCCTGCACCATTACAGCAAATGAAAGAGAGGCTAAATCCTCACCGAAAGCGTGTGGAGCAGAAAACTGATAATGCAGTGCACCACGATTAAAACGAGAAACGAAACATGCTTTGATAGCATTGAGAACTTCCTCAAAACCAAACTGGCGCAGTTTAGTAGAATATTTTCCACTTCCACTGAACTCTCCTCCATCCTCGGAAGGCGCTGTAGAGCGGACTGCTCTAGGGACATTAGGATTTTTTTTGTCCAGCCATTCGAAAGCGACACGCACCGCCTCTACAAATTCCGTAGAAAAGTCTACTTTTCTGATGAGGTCTTGGCAGTTTTTTTCCGCAGTGGAAAAACTCTCGTTATTTTGTAAATCTAATATATTTCTATCTAAAAATTTTCTCAACTCAGGAAGAAGAGGAGCGATGAACAACTGATATGCATAATCTGTTACCGCGAACTGATTTTCAGCAATTACATGAAGAGGTTGATTTTTCAAAGAATTGATAATTTCCTGTGCTTTTGGAGACATGTGGCTGTCTAGTCCATTCAGTTTTCGGAAAATATCGGCTTGTTTTGCGGATTTCCCACCAACCCAGTCTTTATTCAAAATACCAGCGTTATAGGTAGATACTATCCAAGGTTTTTCAGCAGTTCCTCCTGCCCATAGTAGATTTCCCTCGCTGTCAAATTCACAAGCAGCATACATTTGTTCTTTGTTCATTTTTAGATAAATTTAGGTTAAATTATGATTTAATTCATTTATTACGAGAAAGTTATATATCTCAAATTTACGCTAAAAAAAGCAGATAAAACTATTTTTTTATTGCAAATAAAGGCGTACCTTTGAGGTTCGCTTTTATGAAATGTATTCTCCCATTGTGGGAGTTTTTTCTTTATGCTTTATATTCATATTCCTTTTTGCAAGCAGAAGTGCAGCTATTGTAATTTTCATTTTTCTACTTCTTTGAAATTGAAAAATGAGATGCTTTTCGCCATTAAAAACGAATTATCATTAAGAAATAATGACCTGAGGGATAAGACCTTAGAAACCTTATATTTCGGAGGAGGGACACCATCTATTTTGGAAGCAGATGAAATTAAAATGCTGATGGATGAAATCCTGAAATATTTTGATTTTTCGAAGGATATAGAAATTACCTTGGAGGCAAATCCAGATGATTTAGGCCAAAAATTTTTGAAGGGAATTGCAGAAATTGGGATTAATCGGCTTTCCATAGGAATACAGAGTTTCCATGATGAAGATCTGAAGCTGATGAATCGTGCACACAATTCTTCACAAGCAGAATCTTCAGTGAAAAGAGCGCAAGATGCAGGAATTCAGAATATTAGTATTGATTTAATCTATGGAGCACCTTCATCTAATTTTGAGATTTGGAAACAGAATTTGGATAAAGCCATAGAACTGGAAGTTCCACATATATCTTCTTATGCGCTGACCATAGAGCCAAGAACAGCCCTTGAAAACTGGATAACCAAAGGAAAAATAAGCCCTCCGAAAGAAAACACACAAAACGAGGAATTCTACTACATGGTAGATTTTTTGAAAAATAATGGCTTTGACCATTACGAAATATCAAATTTTGGGAAGCCTTATTTTTATTCCAAACACAATACTTCTTATTGGAAATATAAGCCTTATTTAGGAATTGGTCCTTCGGCACATTCTTACGACGGAGAACAGATTCGAGCATGGAACATTGCTAACAATTCGTTATACATCAAAGATCTTTTGCAAGGGAGACTACCAATAGAAAAAGAAATATTATCAGAAAAAGATAGATATAATGAAATGCTGATGATAGGACTTCGCACGAGCTGGGGCGTAGATTTAGCAAAAATAAAAAACGATTTTTCAGATGAAATTATCCAAAAATTCAATGAAGATATTCAGCCGAAAATAGAACAGGGAATTCTCCTTATAGAAAATAATCATCTTAAAATTCCTGAGAAACATTGGTTCTTTGCAGATGGAATAGCATCAGATTTGTTTTTGATATGATTTTAGAATATTCTCAAAATAAAAAGACTCCCAAATTTGGGAGTCTTTATTTATGATTAAACTTAATTATTTTTTAAGTTCATCTGGTCCTAAGATGTAATCATCAATAACATCTTCTTGTCTGAATTTAGGTTTTTTAACCAAGAAAGCAAGAACTAATGAAATTGCGATCAATCCGATAGCTGCGTGGTAAGCGAAGAAATAAGATTCTTGAGGGTTACCAGCTTCTAGAGCTAACTTTTTAGAGTAAGCAGCGATTTGTGGACCAATGATTAGAGATGCTCCCCAACCTGTATACACTACACCATAGTTAGCACCGTAAGCCTTAAGACCGAAGTAGTCAGCTACGATAGATGGAGTTGTACTCATTACAGAACCATAAACCACACAAGTAAGGATAACTCCTAACACGATAGCTACTGGAGAAGTATATGTGTGGAAGAAGAACATGTTAATCGCTTGGATAGTGTGGATTACATAGTATACATTCTTTCTACCGATGATGTCAGAAATCATACCTCCTAATGATCTACCAGTTGCGTTAGAGATAGATGTTACAGGTACCATCACCCCAAGTAGAGATGTTGCAAGTTCAAAGTTTTCAGGTGTAATTAATCCTGATTCTACTCCAGAAGTTAATCCAGACTGTACTCTCATGATGTCAGAAGAGTTAGAGATTACCATCGCACCAGCAGAACAATATAAAGCATAGATAGAGAACAATGCCCAAGCTTGCCAAGTTTTAGCCATAGCTGCAGTTCCGATAGAAGCAGTTTTCTTAGCATTTTCTTTTACTGGCTTGTTTTCTTGTCCTTCTGGTTCAGGAATTTCATATCCTGCAGGAGGGTTCACTACATTCAATGCAGCTGGGATACCCATAGCAAGGATAGCACATCCTAAAATTCTAAGAGTGTTTTCTAATGAGAATCTAGGGAAGCTGTCAAAAGTCCAAACGAAAGCCTGACCTTTCAAGAATAAAGTTTCTAGTGGACCTAACCAAAGAGCTCCAAGACCAAATCCTGCTACTACAAGACCGTTGATCATCCCTTTTTTAGATGGGTGGAACCATTTCATCGCAGCAGCACGAGGACATGCATATACGAATCCGATACCATTACCTACGATCATAGCGAATACGAAAGTAAATAGGTAAGGGTGGTTAGTCAAGAAACTACAAAGAATAGCTCCTAAACCTGTCATCAATACCCCGATAAGGATAACTTTAGTAGGACCGATTTTGTCCTGCCAAGCTCCAGCGAATACAACGATAAACGCTGAAGTAAACCCTCCAATACCATATGGTAAAGCAAGGTGAGATTGTTCCCATGCAGAGTACATTCTTTCTGCAGCCTGAACGTTTTTGTCCTGAATACCCTCTAGGTTAGTGTACTCAAGAGCATCCTTCAAGTTACTCCATGTGTATAGAATCCCAACAGAGAAGTTGGAGATAATACCAGCGATGAGTACCCTTGTGGCTTTCTTTTTTGCTGTTTGTAAATCCATTGTGTATAATTATTTAAATGTTATTTTTAAAGTTTATAATTATTTTGAGATGATTTGATTTGTTCAATCGGGGTGCAATTTAATACTATTTTTTGAATTGGCACTATTTTTTGTTAATAAAAATATAAAATTCACCATTACCCATCATCATACCTATCTTTACCATTACAAATTTACTAAACCTTTTTGAAAATCGGGGGCAAAAATAAAATAATAAATCCTTATTTAAAAGATGATATAAATCATACTTTGTTTTTCTGGCTTCCTAAAAGCATGATTTTTTGGTGATTAAGGAGAAGTTTGAAAAGCATAATTGAGCGTCTGATTTTATAAAATGTTAAAAAATCATAAATAAATATACAAATTAAGCATTATAGGATAAAAAGCTAATTTTGACAAGGTTATATACCTTAATATATATCTGTATAAAAGGATAAAAAACAGGAAATATGATAAATATTAGTTTTTTTGTTAAAAAAAATATAAAATAATGTTATATCTTTGCAGTGTGAAATAATATCACGAAAGAAAATCTTTAAATTATAATAATTACAATTATGAAAAAACAGATCATGGCGCTACTTGCTTTGGCAGTAGCACAAGTAGGGTTAGCACAAGAAGAAACAAGTGCTACACTTTATGGGTATGTAAGAGGAGAGTTCGCTTTTGACTCTCGTCAGGTAGTTGCTGCTAGAGAAGGTAACTATATCGATTTGGCATCTCCAGTTAATAAAGTAAATGGAAAAGATTTGAATGCAAATCCTAACTTCAATGGATGGGGAGTAGAATCTAGATTAGGAGTAAAAATTGCTGGGCCTGAGTTCTTTGGAATGAAGTCTGAGGCTTTGATTGAATCTCACTTCTTTGGTAGTTCAGATGCTTCAATCAATACATTAGCATTAAGACACGCTTATGTGAAATTATCTAGTGACAAAGTAGAATGGTTAGTAGGTCAGTTCTGGCACCCAATGTTCGTAACGAATGTATCTCCTAGAACTTACAACTTCAACGCAGGAAGCCCATTCCAACCGTTCAACCGTTCTCCACAGATCAGATTCTCTACTAAAGGTAATGCAAGATTGACCCTTGCTGCTATCACAGAGAGAGATTTTGCGAGTGTAGGAGGGAAAGCTAATTTATCAGCATTGCCTGCATTCCACGCACAGTTACAATTTGGTAACGATGATAAATTTGTAGGAGGTTTTGGAGCTAACTATAAGTCTCTTAAGAGTGGATTGAGAGGAGAATATTTTGGAGCATTTACTTTCTTGGCTTATGCTAAAGCGAAGTTAGGACAAAATTCAGCATGGCAAATCTATGCTGATTATGGACAAAACCCAAGTGAATTGTTACAATTAGGAGGGGTGGCAGTTGACGCTAAAGGTAAATACAAGAGTAATAATACATTAGCTCTATGGACAGAGTTCTATGGAGATTTTACACCAAGTTTTGAATGGGGTATCTTTGGTGGTTATTCTAAAGACTTTGGATTTAGTAAAAACACAACACCAAGTGCTACCAAATTTGGACAAATGGTAGATATCAAAGATCCTCTTACAGGTAAAGTGGTAAGACAAGATTTAGTTGGAACTCCAATTAGTACATGGAGAATTTCCCCAAGAGTAGGTTGGAAATCAGGTAATACAAAACTTACTGCAGAATTAGATTATACATCAACTACATATGGAGCTTGGGATACAAATCTTAAAACTAAGAAATATGCTCAAGATGCTACAGCAGGAAACTTCCGTGTATCGTTGTCTCTAATTCAAAATTTCTAAGATAAATAAAATATTTTGAGATGATAGAAGAGCCACTCTGTGAGTGGCTCTTTTATTTTAGATAAAAATATCAGTTTTTACATTTCGCAGGCTTTCCATATCGCATCATTCTGCGGAACGGGAGCGGTTATTTTTATAAGTTCTTTGCTCACAGGATGGATGAATTCCAGCATTCTGGCGTGCAGGCTGATGCCGCCGTCTGGATTAGAGCGTGGAGCACCATACTTCAGGTCGCCTTTTATAGGAACGCCTATTTTAGAGAGCTGAGCCCGTATTTGGTGGTGTCTTCCTGTTTGTAAATCCACTTCCAGCAGCATATAATTATCCAAGGTTTTGATGATGTTATAGCTGAGAATGGCTTTTTTTGCTCCTTCTGTCTCGTGGGAGTAGATGATAGCTTTGTTGTTTTTCTCGTTTTTCTTGAGATAGTGGGTGAGAGTTTGGCTTTGTGGAATCATCTCTTTGGAAACTACAGCCCAGTAGGTTTTTTTAATTTCTCTGTTTTTTACCATTTGAGTCAGGCGGGAGAGCGCTTTAGAGGTTTTTGCATAAATTACCAGCCCAGAGGTCGGTCGGTCTATCCTGTGAACCAAACCGAGATAAACATTCCCAGGTTTTTGGTCGCGTTCTTTTATGAAATCTTTCAGTAGTTCTAGAAGGCTTTTGTCGCCCGTTTTGTCGCCCTGAACCAGCTGACCTACTTTTTTATTGATAATGATGATGTGGTTGTCTTCGTAGAGAATTTGTGAATTCATATAAATGTCTGATTAGAATTTCACAAAGGTAAAATTTTTATAGTTTTAATCAAATTTCATACCTTTACCGAAGTAATTATGATTTATGATAATTGAAAATTATATCGCAAATGATTTTCCCATATTGGGAGTAGATACTACTGCGGAGGAGGCTTTGCAGACTGCTGTTGATTTTGATTTTACCCATGTTTTCGTGGAAAATAAAGGCGTATTTCAGGGAGCTGTAAGGAAAGAATGCTTGGAGGAAAATCTCAGACAAAACTTAGGAGAACTGCTTCCATATATGGATAGATTTTCTATTCTCTATGAAAGCACTCTTTTGGATGGGGTAAAATTATTCCATACATTTAATACCAATGTGATTCCTGTAATCAATAAAAACGAAGAATATCAGGGGTATATCGCTTGGGACAGCATCGCAGATGAATTGTCTAAATATCCGTTTTTTTCGGAGACAGGGGCGCTGCTTACGGTGGAAATCCCAAGAACCAATTATTCCATGGTGGAAATCGCCCAAATCGTAGAAAGTAACAACGGAAAATTCTATGGTGCGCTGGTTACGGAGATGAATGAGGCTTTAGTGAGGGTAACGATGAGAATCAGTAATGAAAATCTCAGCTCCATAGACGAGACCTTTGAGCGCTACGGCTACATCATCGTGCAGAAATTCTATACCGATGAAAAGGAAGAACTGCTGAAGAGCCGATACGAATTTATGCAAAAATACCTTGAATTCTAATGCCAAATATCGCAATATATTCACAGAAAAATGGAGATGAGATTCAGGCTTATCTTCATCAGTTTATTCTTGAATTGGAGAAAAGGGAAAGTGTGCGGATTTTTCTCCATGAAAAAATTTTAGAAAAGAATAGTTTATTGGGTAAATATCAGATTTTCAGTGATAAAAATTCACTCGAAAAATGTGAAATAGATTATTTCTTTTCTTTTGGAGGAGATGGCACTATTCTGAGCGCACTTACGCTGATTCAGGATTTGGAAATCCCTGTTGTCGGTGTTAATATGGGACGGCTTGGTTTTTTAGCAAATTTTAGCAAAGAAGAGATTTTTGATAATATTGATAAAATTTTTGCTGGGGAAACGCATATCAGCCAGCGTTCGGTGATAGAAGTGAAAACAGCCGAAAATAGGATAGATTTTCCCTATGCGCTGAATGATGTGGTGATTACCCGCCAAGAGACTACTTCCATGATTACCGTAGAGGCAGAAATCAACGGTAAGTTTCTGAGTATGTTTTGGGGAGACGGGCTTATAGTGGCTACGCCTTCGGGGTCTACGGCATATTCTCTAAGTTGTGGAGGGCCTATTATAGAGCCGGAGAATGATAATTTTTCTCTTACGCCCATCGCTCCGCATAACCTAAATATGCGCCCTATCATCCTAAAAGACAATGTAGAAATAAAACTAAAAGTTTCCAGCAGGCTGCCGCTGTATTCATTGGGCTTGGATTCTCGGCTTTATCATATGAATGAGGAAGATGAGCTTATTTTAAAAAAGGCGGATTTTAGCCTAAATCTTATTTTCCCAAAAAATGTCAGTTTCTATGAAACTTTGAGACAAAAACTCCTTTGGGGAAATGATAAAAGAAATTAAAAATCAATACATTATGAAAATAGTAAATACACAAATTAGAACAGAAGAACCCCTTACTTGGGATGAAATCAAGGAACTGATAACGACAGGAATTTACGAGGAAGATTTTATAGTTCTTTTTGATAAAAAAAGTGAAAATTATGTCCAAATGGCTGAGGATGAGCAGAGTTTCGTAGTGGAAAGCAGAGTTTATGACGGAGGAAATTTCATACATTATAGAACTTTTGTGGAAGAGCCAGAGGCGGCTATTCCTTTTTTTGAAAAGTATTTCAATGATGAAAGTATAGATTTTTCCGCGTGGGAAAATGTTACAGCTGAGTTTTTGAGTTAAAGAAAAAATATTTCTTAAATTTGCAGAATTATTAAAAGATAAAGAATGTCAGCATTTGATTGGTTCAAAAGAAAGAAACAAAATATCAGCACTCCCACAGAGGAAAAAAAGGATGTCCCAAAAGGACTTTGGCATCAGACTCCTACGGGAAAAATAATAGAGAGTGACGAACTGAGAGCAAATAACTATGTTTCGCCAGAGGACGGCTTCCATGTGAGAATAGGAAGCAGGGAATATTTTGAAATTATTTTTGATGATTCTAAATTTAAGGAATTAAATGCAGATGTAGAAAGCGTCGATATTCTTAAATTTAAAGATTCTAAATCCTATAAAGACAGGCTAAAAGAAGCAAAAGCTAAAACCAAACTAGTGGACTCCATCAGAAACGCACATGGAAAAGTAAATGGCGTAGAAATGGTGATTTCTTGTATGGATTTTGACTTCATCGGAGGTTCTCTTGGGTCTGTGATGGGAGAGAAAATAAGAAGAGCGATAGACTTCTGTATAGAAAAAAAGCTGCCTTATATGATTATCTGTCAGTCAGGTGGAGCAAGAATGCAGGAAGCAGCTTATTCACTGATGCAGATGGCAAAAGTTCAGGCAAAATTGGCTCAGCTTTCTAACGCAGGGCTGCCTTACATAGCCTACCTTACCAATCCTACTTTCGGTGGAATTACGGCTTCTTTCGCTATGACTGCCGATATCATCATGGCAGAGCCAGGAGCTTTGATAGGTTTTGCAGGGCCTAGGGTGATCCGTGAGACCATTGGGCGGGATTTGCCAGAAGGATTCCAAACATCGGAGTTTTTACAAGAAAAAGGTTTTGTAGATTTTATAGTAAAGAGAAAGGAAATCAGAGAAACCATTTCTAAAACTGTAAAACTATTAATGAACAAATAAAAATGATAAAATCGTAAGTCTTTTTTGATTTGCGATTTTATTCTAGAAAGAATGACAACTATTTTTAAGGCTATTCTGCAGCTTGATTTTAAGCGGCTTGTCAAATTGTTAGGGTTATTGCTTCGGCATCCGTTGTTTGCTTTTCTTACCTTCATTGCTACTATTAAAACCTTTAAAATTACAAATAAAAAATTCCCAGAAACTCATCATAAAAACGGAAGAGGAAATGCTTTTCGCCATGCTCTCTGGTGCTGTCTGATAATGATGTACTGCTGTAAAATTTCTTCTCCACAGAAAAGCTTGAAATGGTGTAAACAGATTACGGATATGCATGAAGAACTCTTTGTAAATGAGCAGATTGCTAGAGCGATGGATTTGCATAATAATCAAATAGGGATGAATCTCTTTATGACTATGCTGGAAGGAATTCATCGCCAGTTTTTCGAGACGCTTTTTTTCATGGAGCCGCTTTATGAAAAATCTCAAGAAGCAAAACTAATTTCCTCCATTGAAGAAATAGAGGAAGGGCGAATGGCTATTATAGAGGATATAAACTAAGGATTTTCGCTTTTTGTAAAGAAAGAAAAACTTACATTTCCATACTTGCGAGTTTCTTGTAAATCAGGATGTTCTATTTTGTGACGGGATTGGTGTTCTAGTACGAAATATCCATTTTCTTTTAAAATTCCTTCAGAAAGAATGAGGGAAATCAGCTCTTGATAATCATTTTCAGGCAGGTCAAAAGGAGGGTCAGCAAAAATCAAATCAAAACTTTTTCCTTGATTTTGCGCTTTTTTCAGCCAGTCAAAAACATTGGCTCTTAGAATATTGATTTGTGAGCTGAAATCCAAATCTTTAGTCGTAGAATTGATAAAACCAGCATGTTTAGCGTTCATTTCTACACTAGTTATGTCTTTGCAGCCACGAGAGGCCAGCTCCAGCGAGATAGAACCAATCCCAGCAAAAAGGTCTAAAACAGACAAGCTGGATAAATCCAAACGATGCTCTAAAATACTGAAAAGAGCCTCTTTGGCGAAATCCGTAGTTGGTCTGACTTCAAAATTTTTCGGAGCGGAGATTTTCTTACCTTTCCAAACGCCTGAAATGATACGATACATACTTATGAATTAACAATGAAATGTTTCCCTTTAAAGTTTTCGTACACGATAGAGATAGCTGGAACGAATTTTTCTAACTCAGATATAAAGGTGTCGTTTTCAGAGATTTCTCCATAAATGTAGAAATGAGTTTTATTGATATCAAAACCTATTTTGCTCAGTGTGAACATGATGAAATAAAGGAAATCTATTTCCGATGTAGCATCGAGATTGTTATAAAGAACCAATTTTCCATTTTCTAATGCAAGAAATTCTACTTGGTTGTGATACAGATTGATATGGATTTCATTGTCCTTATTTATATTTACAGAATCCAAAAAACGCTCTCCTGAGAAATGAAAATTAGAAACAGAGCTAAGGTCTTTTATTTTTTGATAAAAGTGTTTTGGGAAAGAATAATAAAACTGAACGCCATACTTTTGGTTGATAGATCGCATCAGTTCTTCTGATTCTGTTCTTACATCTGAATTATAAGATATAATCTGCTGTCCGAGCTGATTTTCTGTGAAAACTTCTGGAGTCAGTGAGAAGTGGTTGAATGCTGAGAAAACCTTTATCTCAGCCCAAGCCTCTCTGCGAAGAATCTTGTCTAGTTCATTTTCTATAAAATTTTCTGGAGTCTCATCCGTTACGAAACGAGCTTCTTCCTCTGTAACATTGTCTGCTTCATAAATTTGCCATTGCAAACCATCTTTTGTAAATAGGAGTGAAAGGTTCTTCATAATCTGTATTTATGGGACAAATTTAGTTAATTTTTTTAAATTTTTCTTTCCCAAGTCTGAAAATAAAAATCATAGGCGTGATTTTCATCTTTTGGTTGGTGGATTTCATCTGTTTTTATCCAAGTTTTTTCATCAATTTTTGGAAAAAATACATCGGCATCTGTTTGGTGGTTTACTTGGGTGATTTCCAGTCGGTCAGCCAAGTCTATGGTATGGCGGTAGATTTCGCCGCCGCCGATAATGAATATATTTTCATTGATTTTTTTAGCGTGTTTGATGGCATCTTTTAAACTCGGAACGATGAGAATCCCTTCCTCAAACCAGTCGTCTTTTCTGCTCACCACTATATTGGTGCGGTTTGGGAGAGGTTTTCCTATGCTTTCGTAGGTTTTTCTGCCCATTATGATGGGATGCCCTGAGGTGAGATTTTTGAAATGTTTCAAATCCGCAGGGAGATGCCACAGCAGCTGGTTGTCCTTTCCTAATTCGTTGTTTTTTCCGATAGCAGCGATAATGGTAATCATTTGGTTTAAAGGGTTTTTAGTTCCAATTCTATTTTGTTTCCAAAGAATTTTTTAGAAATTTTTTGGAAGTTTTTGGTCATATCCGAAACATAAAATTCGTACTTCGGGTCGGGATTATTTGTATTCAGTAATTTATGCTTTTCCAAAGTAAGTTTGATATAGTTTGCCACAATATTCGGCGAGTCTATCACTCTCACTCTGTTGCCGTAGTATTGTTTGATTTCTTCCATCAGAAGCGGATAGTGAGTGCATCCTAGGATAAGCGTATCGATATCTTTTAACTTTTTATTAGAAAGATAATTGTAAATTACGCTGTGGGAAATGGGGTGATTGATAAACCCTTCCTCTATCACAGGGACAAGGAGCGGAGTTGCCAGTTCTTCCACATTGATGAATTTATTATATTTTCTGATGCTTTTTCTGTAAAGTTTAGAATTTACGGTTGCTTTGGTAGCGATTACTCCTATGTTTTGGTGGATTTCGTAGGCTACTTTTTCGGCAACGGGATTGATAACATCGAATACAAAAACCTTGTCATTCACCATTTTTTTTACTTCTTCCAGTGCGTTAGAAGTAGCAGTGTTACAGGCGATTACTATCGCTTTGCAGTTTTGTTCCAAAAGGAATTTGGTGATTTGCAGGGAATAATCTATGATGGCGTCTTTGGACTTTTCGCCATACGGAAGATGCTTGGTATCACCGAAGTAGATGAAACTCTCCTGCGGCATCACTCGTTTGATTTCTCTCGCTGTTGTCAGTCCACCCACGCCGCTGTCAAAAATCCCAATAGGTTGATTTGCACTAAGATGTTGATATTTCAAAACTCAAATTTTTTTACAAAAATAGAAATAAGGAACAAAATAAAGAAAAAAGGCAAAAGTAATTTTCTACTTCTGCCCTTTTTTGTCAATATAAATTCGTGATTATCCAAGATAAGCATTGTACATCCAGACATCTTTTTCCTGCTCTGTGATGTATTCGCTTACAAGGGTGTTTGTCCCTTCATCATTCGCTTTGTCAGTTATTTCTAAAAGTTCTCTTTGTAGGTCTATCACTACTTTGAAAGAGTTTAGAATATCTTCTACGCATTTTTTGCTGTTATGCACTTCCTTGCTCTCTTTAATCGTTGAAACTTTCAGATAATCAGAATAGTTGTGGCTCGGTACATGACCTAATGTCAGGATTCTTTCTGCGATTTCGTCAATTTTAAGAACAAGAGTGTTATAAAGCTCTTCGAATTTCGGGTGAAGAACGAAAAACTGGTCTCCCTTTATATTCCAGTGAGCACCACGAGTGTTTTGATAAAAAACAGAATAATTTGCAAGAAGGATGTTTAGCTTCTCAGCGATGTTTTTGCAGTCTTCTTCTCTAAGACCGATGATGTTAGAATTTTTCATATTTTTAGGATTTATTTTTACAAAGTTATGAAATAAAATACTCCTAATCGATAATTTTGATTTAATTTATAAGCAATCTAAATAGTTTCTCTCTATCAATTTTAATTTTTAAGTTTAAAAAATCAATAATTTTTTGAAAGAAAATATCAATTTCGGATTAAATTCCTTTGTACATCCATGAGTTTATCATAATTTTGTAACTTTTACAAAAATCATAATATAAATATGGCACAATCACGAGCAAGACAAACCACGGAGGCGATAGAGAAAATATATGTCTCTATGCGCCATCTTTTTTATAGAGGTTCTTTCAAACCTGGTGGAAGGTCAGGACAGAATATCAGAATGCTGCTTTCTACTATCAATCCTGAAATCTACGGGACGATGAATAATCCGAACAAGATAGAATTAGACGGATTGCTCTATGTTTTGGATAGACTTCCAGAAGGGATAGAGGAGTGTGCATTTATTCATTTGACTTCGGATGAAGGCTTTCACAAAGCGAGTTTCACGCCCATAGTCCCTAAAAAACGAAGAAGAAACTGCTACCGTATAGACCAGCACCAGATGAATATAGAGGTTCTGCTGGGGCGTTCGGAGATTTATGATATCCTTACTCACCTTACTTTTCTTTATATAGAAGCAGACAAAATCAGAAATATCGGTTTTGATATGGAGGAGGGCAGATCGAGAAGAGTTTGGAAAATAATAGAAGAAGTAGCCAAAGGAGAGAAAAAATTCACAAGAACCGAAAAGGAAACAGCGATTATTCATCTTTCGGCGTTATTGGGAAGGTCTTTTGATGAGACTTTGGAGGCTTACAAAAAATTTGGAAGCGATGACAATCCAGACAGATTGTTCAAGATTATCTATAACCTTGGACAAGTAAGCTTCTTAGACTGGGCAGAGGAAAGAGAACGCGAAATTTATTTTTCTGCAATATTGCAGGAGCGCGTGGGACACCACCTTTTCGGAGAAAAATGGGCAAATACGCTTAAAGAAATTTTGGTTAAAGAAAATCTTTACCAAAGACCGCTTAACATCATCAGTGCGAATATGCACTCGGTGAAAAATATGCTTTTTGCGAATGATGCTTTGAAAAGAACTTGCAAAACAGGAATAGACTATACGCTTTACGAGGAAATCAGCAACAAAAAAGACCTTCAAGATAAGATTTTGGACTATGCTCTTTCTCAAGGGATGATTTACATCAATGACGAAAGTGGAAGTAATATAGATGTGCAAATCATTGATTTAAAGAAAATTAACCTAAAAAACACACCTTTCGCGGAGGCTAATTTCTCTGGTGAAGATGTTTTGATAGTTTTTGATTATGCCTTTGGAGAGCAGGCTTATGAGATTATGGATGAGCTTCTGCGCCCATTCGATGTGAAAGGAGAGGAGTGCAAGCTCAATGTAAAATCCATCTCTATTATGGGTAAAGCAGGAATTCTTACAGGAGAAAAAGGCGATATTATGATTCCTACATCGCATATCTTTGAAGGAACAGCAGACAATTATCCATTTGAAAACGCCCTGAAATTGGATGATTTTCAAGATTCAGAACTGAAAGCCTTTGAGGGAAGTATGGTCACAGTTTTGGGAACATCGTTGCAGAATAAGGATATTTTGTCTTATTTCATGAATACATCGTGGAAGTCTATCGGCCTGGAGATGGAAGGCGCTCATTATCAGAAGGCTATACAGGTGGCTTCTAAAATCCGCCACCATATCAATGAGAATTTATTCTTGTGCTATGCTTACTATGCTTCTGATAATCCGCTGGAAACAGGAAGCACGCTTTCTTCGGGAGGGCTGGGGCTTACAGGTGTGAAGCCTACTTATTTGATTACATTACGAATTTTAGAGAAAATTTTGAAATAAAACAATGAACACAAGGATTTTAAAAAAGATTTTCATCGCGGTATTCTTTATTCTTGGAATAGCCGAAGTATCCGCTTGGGGAGTTACAGGGCACCGTGTAGTAGCTGAAATAGCAGAAAATCACCTGACTAACAGAGCGAAAAGAAAACTGAAAAAACTTATTGGGAAACAGAAATTGGCCTACTGGGCAAACTGGCCAGATAATGTCAGAAATTCTCCAGAGTGGAAGAATACCAGCACATGGCATTATGTAAATATTCCGCCACAGGAGACCAAAGAGCAGTTTATAGAACAATTAAAGAATAATAATAAACCCAATATTTATACCGCAATACAAAATGTAAAGGGCATTATTGTAGATGAAAATACGCCTGATGCAGACAGGGAAATTTATTTGAGATTTTTGGTGCATTTTCTTGGGGATATGATGCAGCCTATGCACACAGGAAGAGAAGAGGATTTAGGAGGAAACCTCATCAAGATACAGTTTTTCAAGAAAGATACTAATCTTCATGCCCTTTGGGATAGTGGTATGATAGATAATACCAAATACAGCTATACAGAGTTTGCAAGGGTTCTGGATGTAAAATCAAAAGAAGAAATCCAAAAAATCCAGAGCGGAAGCCTAGAAGACTGGCTCTATGAAAGCCACCAAGCGGCTAACCAGCTCTACACCAGCGTAAAACCTGGTGAAAACTACAGCTATGATTATCAAGAGCAGTATAAAGATTTGTTAGAAAGACAGCTTCTCCATGCAGGATTGAGATTGGCTAAAATTCTAAACGAAGTTTTATAAACTAAAAAGAGCATCATTTACAGATGCTCTTTTTTTTGTGGTTATTTCACTATCCAAGTCATTCCCAGTATGAAATTTCGCCCTGCCTGTGGGAAATAATAGGCGGCTCCATCATAGACATGCCCTTTGGTCATGTACATTCTATTGAGGAAGTTATTGAGGTTGAAATAAAGATTCAGTTCGTGATGTTTTAGGTTCAGTTTATAACCAGCCAAGAAATCCAAAAGATTATAATCTGGAATTGCAAGCGTCTGGGTATTATCCAGATACTGTCCGCTGACAAATTGGTTTTGAATACCGAAATTAAAGTTTTTCAGCTGATAAGACACGCCGATATTGCTGATGAATTTCGGAGAAAGAGCGATGTCCGTTGTTCCCAAGTTTTCAAGCAGTCCGCCATTTTTCACATGAAAATTGAGGTTTTTGTTTTCGCTCCAAGTTGCATTGGCCAAAATTTGAATATTTTTGATGGGTTTTAGATTAAAGCCAAATTCTACGCCTCTTCTGAAAGATTTCCCTGAGTTTTCTCTGATGAAAGCGCCTGTGTTATCGATTTTTCCACTGAAAACCAATTGGTTATTGTAGTGCATATAGTAGAGGTTCGCAAAAACAGAAAAGAATTTTCCGCTTTTTTCCAGTCCCAGCTCAAAGTCGTGGAGTGTTTCGTGCTGGATATCATTTTTAGAAATAATGTCCTTTCGGCTCGGCTCTCGGTGAGCCAGTGCGTAGGAGAAATAGATTTTTCCGTGGTTAAAATTAAAGTTAATTCCCGTTTTTGGGTTTAGGAAATTGAACACTCGGCTGAAATCGCCTCCTTCTCCTTTGAAATATTCTAAAACTCTGCCGTTGTGATAAATATGTCTGAATTGTAAATCTCCAAAAAGCTCAAATTTATACAAAGAATAAATGAATTTTCCGAAGAAAGAAAGGTCGTTTTTCACCGAATGATTGCGGTAATACTCATGCTCAAAAGGAATCTGCGGCAGCCCAAATGCCGAGCTCATATTCCCGAAATGCTTTCCTTGATATTGGTTTCCTGCGCCACCGATGTTGATTTTCAGGTTGTTATATTTTCCATAAATATGTGCAACCATTCCATAAAAATCATTGTCCAGCCATTTTTTTCTGATGAGGTCTGTTTTTACGATTCCAGAATTGAGAATATTGTATTTTTCGGGTCTTTGGTCTTGTTTGTAGTTTTCGTAGAATCCTTTTCCTTTGGTGTAATGGAGGGTAGTTTCCAAATCCCAATGGTCGCTAATGCTTTGATTTAGAATAAGATGGTAATGATTTTGCTGGTAATTGTCCGTTTCGTTATCGTAGAAATTTACGATGTTTGCCCCTTGATAGATTGCTCCAGAGGAATTGAATTTTCGGTTGATTTTATAAGTGTTTTCATCTATTCCGTTCCATGATTGGTAAGTTTTTTCCTTGCCGCCGAAAGCCAAAAATTTTAGTTTTGTTTTTTCAGTTTTGAATAAAGCCGTGATGTTGTAGGACTGCAGGTCGGAGGTCGCCCTATCTATGTATCCATCAGATTTTATGATGGAATATCTCGCCATGATGGAGAATTTGTTTTGAAGGAAACTCCCTGTTCCGGCCTCGAAAGAGTGTTTTCTGGTATCAAAAGAACCATAAGACTGGTCGGTTCGGAAATATGGCGTTTCTTCTGGGTTTTTGGTGATGATATTTACACTCGCCCCGAAAGCAGCCGCCCCGTTGGATGTGCTTCCCACACCTCTTTGAATTAGGATTTGAGAGGCTGAACTTGCTAAATCGCTGACATTCACGAAGAAAGTCCCCTGCGATTCGCTGTCGTTGTACGGAACGCCGTTCATCATCACATTGATAGAAGTTCCTGCCACGCCCCGAATTCTGAAATCCGAGTAGCCCACTCCGTTCCCAGTGTCCGATGAGGAGAGGACAGAAGTCTGATTTTTGAGGAGCATCGGAAGGTCTTGCCCGAGGTTTTTCTGGGCTAAATTTTCCACACGGATGATTTCTTTGGTGATGGGAAGCCGTTTGGAGAAATTAACCGCTTCGATTTCTTTAACTTTGGCAGAGTCTGCCTGTGCGTAGGACATAGAGCTAGTGAATAGCCCTAAATAAACAATTCCTTTCATTCTTTCAATAATTTTTTTAGTTAAACAATTTTGAGAATAAAAGGATGCGAAAAAATAAGAGAACACAATCGTGCCTAAACACTTCCCTAAACAGCATTACCTGTTCAGGTTCATTGGGTATGATCTCAGCCTTTTACAGCACCCCTTTTTGCTGGCACAAAGATATTAAATTTAGAATAAAATCTGAAAAATAGTGACATTTAATATCGTAAAATCAAATTCCAAATCAGGGTGTCTACTAATTCAAAATAATATTATACTTTTGCAAAAATTTTTGGTATGGCAAAAAATTTAGTAATCGTAGAGTCTCCTGCAAAGGCAAAAACTATTCAAAAATATTTGGGTAAGGATTTCGAGGTGAAATCCAGTTTTGGACACATCAGAGACCTTCCTAAAAAAGGCATGGGTATCAATTTGGAAGATTTTACGCCAGATTATGAAATCTCTGCCGATAAGAAAAAAGTGGTTGCAGAGCTGAAAGCAGCTGCTAAAAAAGCGGAAACAGTGTGGCTGGCTTCCGATGAAGACCGCGAAGGAGAGGCTATCGCTTGGCATCTTGCACAAGAGTTAAAACTAAAATCTGAAAATACCAAAAGAATAGTTTTCCACGAAATTACTAAAAATGCAATACTAAAAGCAGTAGAAAACCCTAGAGAAATAGACCAAAATTTGGTCAATGCTCAGCAGGCAAGAAGAGTTCTTGACCGAATAGTGGGTTTTGAGATGTCGCCAGTCCTTTGGAAGAAAGTAAAACCAGGGCTTTCGGCTGGGCGTGTCCAGTCGGTAGCAGTGCGGCTCATTGTAGAAAGAGAAAAGGAAATAAGGGAGTTTAAGCCCGTTCCTTCGTATAAAGTGGAAGGAGTTTTTACTAACCTCGAAAAACAAGAAATTTCCGCAAAACTAAAGAAAGATTTTACCAAAGAACAGGATGCAGAGAACTTCCTAAATCAAGTTCAAAATATTGATTTTAAGGTTCTTAATGTAGATGTAAAACCTGCGCAGCGCTCAGCATCGGCTCCTTTTACCACTTCTACATTACAACAGGAGGCGAGTAACAGGCTGGGATATGGCGTAACAACGACAATGCGTGTGGCGCAGAGGCTCTATGAAGAGGGATATATCACCTATATGAGAACTGACTCTGTGAATCTTTCACAAGAAGCGATAAACGCTGCTAAAAGTCAGATTTTAAAAGAATTCGGTGAGGAATATTCTCAGCCAAGAAATTATGTAACCAAATCGGCATCTGCACAGGAAGCCCACGAGGCGATTCGTCCAACGGATTTTGGAGTAAAATCCATCGATGATGTCCAGCTGAACAAGCTTTATCAACTTATATACAAACGAACATTAGCCAGCCAGATGGCCAACGCTAAGCTGGAAAAAACCATAATAGAAATAGGTAATCCAGAGCTGCCGCAGCATTTCGAGGCGCAGGGAGAAGTTATTGTTTTTGATGGTTTCCTTCGTGCTTATGGTATTTATAAAAATGAAGATGAAGAGCAGGAAGATGGAGACAAAATATTGCCAAAAGTAAATGTAGGCGAAGCTTTGGCGTATAAAAAAATCACAGCGGTAGAAAAATTTAGCCGTCCAGTGTCTCGTTTTACAGAAGCTGGTTTGGTGAAAAAACTGGAAGAATTAGGCATCGGAAGGCCGTCTACTTATGCGCCTACTATTCAGACAATTCAGAACCGTGAGTATGTAGACAAGCACGAAATAGAACCAAAGGAGCGCGAAATAGTAAAGCTTACTCTGACAAAAACAGGATTGAAAAAAGAAATCCTAACGGAGAAATTCGGAGGAGATAAAAATAAATTTGTCCCAACAGATATAGGAATTGTCGTAAATGACTTTTTGACAACTAATTTCAATGAAATTTTGGACTATGGTTTCACTGCTAAAGTCGAGCAGGATTTCGATGAAATTGCAAAAGGAGAAGAAAAATGGAAAGATGTTCTCAAAAACTTCTATAACAGTTTTCACCCAAAAATAGAGGATGTAGGCGAGAATGCAGATAGAGCGACAGGAGAGCGGCTGCTGGGACAAGACCCTAAAACAGGCAAAAATGTTTATGCTCGAATTGGGCGTTTTGGGCCGATGGTTCAGATAGGAGAAACGGACAGCGATGAAAAACCTATTTTCGCATCACTGATGGCGAATCAAAACATCGTTACCATTACTTTGGAGGAGGCGCTGGAACTTTTTAAAGTGCCGTTTGATTTACAAGACTACGAAGGAAAAACCGTTACGGTAGGAGTAGGGCGTTTTGGGCCATATGTGAAATGGGGCGAGGCGTTCATCAGTCTTCCAAAGGGAGAAAATCCGCTTTCGGTGGACTATGACCGAGCAGTGTCCATCATAGAAGAAAAGAAAAAGGCAGATGCGCCAGTGGCTTCTTATAAGGGAGAACCTGTTACCAAGGGCGTGGGAAGATTTGGCCCATATCTGAAATATCAGGATATCTTCATCAATGTGCCTAAAAAATATGATTTTGAAAATCTATCCCAAAAAGATGTAGAAGAACTCATAGAGGCGAAGCTCGATAAGGAAGCCAACCGCTACATCCAGCAGTGGGAAGAAGAAAAAATATCAATAGAAAATGGGCGATGGGGGCCTTTTATAAAATTTAAAAAAGCGAATTTCAAGATTCCTAAAAAACAAGATGACACTAAATATACGGCAGAGGAACTGAAAGAAATTTCCTTAGATCAAGTTAAAAAGTGGATTTTGGAACAGGACAAAACAGCTTTTGCAGAGAAAAAAGCAACAAAGAAGAAATAATGAAAAAGAGAGGAAAAGGTAATGAAATATTTTGCCTTTTTTTCTTATATATTGAGTAAAGGAATGGATTTACAAGATATTTTTATAAAGCCAGAAAAAATCAGTTGTGAGCATTGGCAGCTGGGAAACACTATTTATGATGAGGTTCAGGAAAATGGAGTGGTGCTTATTTTTTGTTCCGATGAAAGAGGGAATGGGGGAAATGCTGAAATGAAGGATTTCAGCAGGCTTAGAAAAGAATTTTATGCCTTGTCATCATTTGATTTTGAAGTTCCTGTTTGTGATTTGGGAGATCTTATTTCGGGCAAAACTCAGGCAGATACGCGATATGTTTTGGAGGAAATCCTGACATTTTGTTATAATAAAAATGCAGTTCCAGTTGTCATCGGAGGAAGTATGGATTTGTCTTACGCATTATTTTCAGCGTTAAATTTCCATCAGAAAGGCATTAATTATGCTCATATTTCTAATGTTGCCTCTCTTTCTAACGAAGGAAAAGAAATTTCGGAGGCGAACTATTTACACAAGATTTTAACGAGAAAAGAAGCTTCTTTGCGAAATTTTCATCTTTTGGGCTATCAAAGGCATTTGAATGAAATCGCTTTATTAAAGCTGATGAAAGAAGTGGATTTTGATGTCCTTCGCCTTGCTGATATGATGAATACGACAGAGAGGGCAGAGCCTTTTTTCCGCAGGGCGGATATGGTTACACTCAACTGTGATGCTGTGGAGAGTTTTTCGGAGGCTTTTTCTACAAATCCGCAGGTAAATGGGCTGAACCGCCGCGAAATCTGTGCCTATATGAAAGAAATAGGACTGAGTGAAAATCTGAAAACTGTCGGCGTGTTTAATTTTAATGCTGATTCAGAAAATCCTCTGAATCATCAGCTTATGGCACAGATGCTTTGGTATTTGATAGAAGGAATAAATATCCAAAGGACGCATCCAAAGGAGCGTAGTTATGATACTTTTGTGGTTTTGATAGACAATAGGGAATTTAGTTTTAAAAGGGATACTTTCAGCGGATTGTGGTATTTCGCGAAGGGAAATGAGGTAAAAAAATGGATTCCTTGTTCCCGCGAAGACTATGAAAACGCCAAGAGAGGCGAACTGAATAAAAGGTTTTTAATTTAAACTCTGTAAATATTTAATGGAAATAAGGGATAAAACAGAAAAAAAGATTGTTTTATTATATCATGAAGTGAGTGATGATATTACCGAATCAGGTTTTCAAAATCGGGATAACCTTCCTTATATTCATAAGGTTAAGGATTTTGAAAGAGATTTGGAAATAGTAAAAAATCACATGCAAAAAATAGATGAAGAAGTGATTTTTACCTTTGATGACGGAGGAATCAGCAACCTTCGTTCGGCGGAAATGCTCAGTAGAGAATATATGAAAGGTTATTTTTTCATTACAACTTCAAAAATAGGACAGAAAGGGTTTTTAACCTCTGATGATATTTGTAAAGTTGCATATTATGGGCATAATATAGGATCGCACTCTCATACACACCCTATGATTTTCAAGAGTTTGTCTTATAAACAAATGCTTAATGAATGGAAAACTTCCAAAGAAATTTTAGAGCAGATATTGAGCAGAGAAATTACTTCTTGCAGTATTCCTGGAGGGGACAGTGATAAGAAAACATACGAAAGCGCTTGTGAAGCGGGATTTACACAGATTTTTGATTCAGAACCGATAGTTACTCTTCGTAAGATGAATAATTCAGAAATATTAGGAAGATTAAGCATTAAGAATAATGTGACAGGAGAGGAATTAAAAAAAATATTAAGTTTAGAAAATTTATCTAAATTACAGAGAATAAGAAAGCTAAAAAAAATAATAAAAACATTGATTTTTCCTTTGCATCAATATTTACAAAATAAAAAAAACGAAACAAATGAAACAAATGAAACAAGATACTAAACTAAGAGTAGTATGTCTCTTCGGGACAGGGGTTATTTTTGATAAAACATTGAGCATTCTTCTCCAAAATGACATTAATGTGGTAGGTGTATGTAATGCCAACAAACATAAGAATAAAATAGATTTTTCTTATCTCAAAATAGCAGTAAAAAAATATGGTTATTGGAATGTCTTTTTACAAATTATAGGAAGATTCCTGTACAAAATCCTAAATGCTAAAAAAGATAGAGAGATTTTTAATAAAATATATAATGTAAAGGAAATTAATGAAATAATTGAAAGTAAAGATGTTGATTATCACTATACTACGGATTATTCTGATCCAGAAACTATAAAGTGGCTTAAGGAGAAAAAAGCTGATATTTTTGTTATTCATACAGGGTATTGGGTAGGGAAGAAAGTCCGCAATATAGTGGATGGAAGGTGTTTGGGAGGGCACCCAGGTATTACACCTAAATATAGAGGTGTTCATTCTCCTTTTTGGGCGGCGTATCAGGATGATTGGGAAAATATTGGCTATAGTGTGTTTTGGGTAGATGGAGGAGTGGATACAGGAGATATTTTGGGGCAAGGGAAACTTGAAATAGAAGAAGGCGATAGTTTTTTTACAATGAGCTGGAAGGGAATGGTAGGAATAGCAGAAAAACAAGCAGAAATTATAAAAAAAATAGAAAAAGGAGAGGATCTGAATGCTAGAAAAGTGGAGAATGTAACCGAAGAATCCAACTATACTCATCCAACAATTTTTCAATATTTGAAATATATTTTTAAGCAAAAAAAACTCAGATAACATGAAGAAAGTTTCCATCATCATTCCTGTTTATAATGTAGAAAAATATCTTGCAAAATGCCTTGATTCATTGGTGAATCAGACTTTGGAAGATGTGGAAATCATTGTAGTAGATGATGGAAGCAAGGACAATTCTAAGCAGATTATAGATGAATTTCAGACCAAATATCCAGATAAAATAAAATCTTTTGTGAAGGAAAATGGAGGGCTGAGTGATGCGAGGAATTTTGGATTGGATAGAGCGAGTGGCGAATATATAGGCTTTGTGGATAGTGATGATTATGTTACAGCGGAGATGTTTGAGGAAATGTATTCTCTTGCCCAAAAATATGATGCTGAAATGGTGATTTGTAATCTTCAAAAAGTAGATGAAAATGGAAAAATCCTTCAAAAACTAACTCAAGTTCCTAATATGCCAGAGAAAATAGATTTGGCAAAAAATCTTTCTGTTTTTTCGGATTTGGGATATTTTGCTTGTAATAAACTTTTTAAAAGGGATTTGTTTGAAAACAAGCGATTTAAAAAAGGAGTGCATTTTGAGGATATACAACTTGTTCCGCAGCTTTTGCTGAGTTGTAAAACTTTAGCCCAAACCCAGAATTATCATTACCAATACCTTGAACGACAGGATTCTATCACAAAAACTCACACGGAAAAAGGTTTAGATTTATTAAAAGCCATGAAGGATGTGGAAGAAGTTTTCTATAGGTCTCAATATTCCAATGAAAAACACGCATTGAGGGGGTTTTGGATATTTGAGGCGGTTTATTCTTATTTGGCGTATTTGGCTTTTGTGAAAGATGACGAATTATACCAAAAAATGTCAGCAGAACTAAGAAAATTCATTAAGGAAAGAAAAATATCTTTGATAGAAATTCTTAATTATGAGCGGTTTGGTAAGAATTATCTCGTATCTTTGCCAATTAAGAAAAAAGTATATTATTTATTGTATTTTTTTAAGCAGGAATGGCTTTTGAGAAAAATACTGAAATAGCAGATAGAAAATGATATATTTCCTACACCCAGTTTTTACGATATTGACAATAATTCTGGTAATTTATAGCTTCTTGGAGGTAAATAATTATAAGAATTATAATTCTGTGTGGGTGGTAGTTGCTTTTTTGATAATATTTATTGGGCTAAGAGATTGGATAGGTCCAGATTATGGAAATTATTTTAAGGCTTATAAGGATTTTGGAATGAAGTTAGATATCTCTGATATTTTCAATATGGCGGTAAAGAAGGATCAGGATGTACATATGGAGTGGCTGTATTTGTTATTTGGAAATTTTACATATGAATTGGATTTTTCGTTTTACACATTTACTTTTCTGCTAGCAATTGTTTCAATTTCGATTAAATACAAAGTTTTTACTGATAATGCTGCATATCCAGCACTTGCAATGTTGTTATTTATGTTTCCTACATTGTTTATTTCTGATGGAGGACATATGAGACAGGGGATGGCCATGGCAATACTTCTTTTTTCCTTTAAGTATGTTAAGGAGAGGAAGCTTCTTATGTTTTTGTTTATGATGTATCTGGCTGTAGGATTTCATACATCAGCAACGGTTTTTATTATTGCCTATTGGGTAGTTATGATTCCTATGAATTCTACTCGAATTTTGATAGTTGTTTTAGTGTGTATGGCATTGTCTCCTTTAAAACTTTATCAGTATGTTTCATTATTGGATTCTCTTGCTTCTACAGGGGTTTATTCTGGTTTTCAATCTTATGGTTCGTTAGATATAGAACAAAACTCTGTTCGTTTCATTAAGCTTACAGATTTAGTTTGTATAGTATATACTTACTTTTTAGTTGCATATGATAAAGTAGCATGTCAAAAAATCCCATATTATGAATATATGAGAAATATAGGGGTTTTGGCTATTTGTTTGTATTTTATTGTTAGATGGAATGATATATTTGCATCAAGATTGATATCTAATTTTTTTATTTATATGCCTATGGTGTTGGTAAATATAGTTGCAGCTGTAAGTAGTGATAAACTGAAAAAATCATTACACTATACGCTTTTAGTGTTTGTGGTTTTCCAGTATTTTGTATACGCTAATATGCATGGGGTAAGAGCAGGATATACAATAGAATATAGAAATCTTTTATGGTCAGAATAAAAATATTATGAATGAAATAAAACTATTTTTGGGGTTAGAAGAACAAATGTTTTTTCTTATGAAAATATGTTTTGTTCTCTTACTTTCTTTTTTGTTAAGTTATAAAGCTATACCTGTAATCATTAGAATTTCAAAAAGTAAAAATCTAATGGACATACCAGGTGATAGAAGTTCCCATGAGTATAAAATACCTAATCTTGGTGGGATAGCTTTGTTTTATACGATAGGTATCTGTGCACCTATTTTTGCTTACGAGTTATTCATGCAGTATAGATTTTTGTTTCCTGCATTAGTTATTTTGCTCTATATAGGTGTAATGGATGATATTTTGGAGATGAAAGCCTATAAGAAATTAATTGGACAAATCGTTATTGCGACCATGATGGTGGTGGGTTCTGATGTCCGAATAAGAAGTTTGTTTGGGTTATTTGGTATTTATGAATTAGAATATTTTGTAAGTGTATTTTTTAGTATATTTTCATTTATTATACTTATCAATGCGTTTAATTTGATAGATGGAATAGATGGGCTAGCAGGAATATTTGCAGTGATTAGTTTTTCTATTTTTGGATTTAGTTATTATCGTTTGGGAGAATATAATTATCCTATGGTTATCCTTTGTGTGGTGATTATCGGTTCTTTATTAGGTTTTTTATATTATAACCTATCCAACGACTCGCGGCAAAAGATTTTCATGGGAGACACAGGTTCTATGATTATAGGTTTTATCCTTGTGTTTACAGCATTTTATTTCATTGATTTATTTATCAGTGATGGAGATATGGAATCTATAGGAAAGCCAAAATATCATTTGGGAACAGCTCCTATTATAGCGGCTGCTATCTTGATTATCCCTATTATAGATACTTTGAATGTTATCATTGTAAGGATTTTGAATAAGAAATCACCATTAAGGGCGGATAGAAACCATATCCATCACAAGGTTTTGGATTTAGGTTTTACTCATAAGAAAGCTACAGCATTTATTATTACTTATTACATAGGAATAGTTTTGGTTACTTATTTTCTGCGCCATATAGATATTAATTTATTATTTTTAGTGGTGCTTAGTTTAGGTTTTTTTGGAGCATATTTGCCAAATATTATATCAAAAATGAAGAAATAATAATAAAAATCATATTTTTGTAGAATCAATAATAAAAACGATGAAAAGAAACAGCATTTTAGGCCTAGTGGCAGCAATGATGATGATATCTTGTGTGGGAACAAAAGATGTAAAATACCTTCAAAAGAACGAAAATCTGGAAATTAACTCTGAAGGATTAGTTCCTTACAATATTCCTGTATATAGAGTTACAAAAAATGATATACTTTCTCTTAATGTGATTACAACTCCTAAGGGAGATGCAGCTCAGTTTTATTCTTCATACAATGTTTCAGGAGGAGATGGTGCTGGAGCAGGAACTTTGAATCCAAGTGTATCAGCAGCTGGCACAGCGTCTGGAAGCGGTAGTACAGGAACTATGTCTGGAGGCAATGGAAATTACTATTTCCGAGGACTAAAGGTAGATTCTAAAGGAGATATAAATGTTTTTGGAATAGGTTTTATAAAAGCTGAAGGAAGAACATTGGAAGATATTTCTCAAGAAATCCAAACTCGTGTAAATGAAAATTTCTTAGGAGGAAAATCCGAAGTAAGACTTAATCTAGATGGGATAAGATACTATATCCTTGGGGATGTAGAAACCATAGGGATTACAGGTGAAAAAGTAGCGTACAAACAGACACTTACCATCACAGAGGCTTTAGCGATGAATGGCGGACTAAATAGAACTGTAGATAGAAAAAACATAGTTCTGCATAGAAAACTTCCAGAAGGAATAAAGATAGTAAAACTAGACCTTACTAGAGAAGATGTGATGAATTCACAGTATTATTGGCTTCAGAATGGAGATGAGATTTATTTAAATACCAGAGGAAGAAATCTTAATGGATTTGGTAAAGAGCCTGTTCAGACTATTAGTACAGCAGTTTCTCTTATTACATCAGCCCTTACGGTATATCTTCTATTTTCAAGATTATAAAATATGATTCCAGGAAAAAATAATAATACACAAGAACAAATCCCCACAGGACAGGAAAAAAGTAAGGTGGGGACTTTCAGTATATTTAGTGTAGAGAGTTTTATTAGGAGAATTATTAGAAACTGGTATTGGTTTGTAGGACTTGCTATTTTGGGATATAGTATTTTTTATATTTATAACAAGTGGTATGTTCAGAGAATTTATGCTTCAAATTTGTCTTTGAGTATCTCAAGCGGTACAGCGAGTTATTTTACACCTAATCAGTCTATTAACTTCATTTGGGGACAGGAAGGGAATCAAGATGGAGTGTTCCTCAAAAAAATGGTTTTGTCTAGAAGTCATAATGAATATTTGGTTCAGGAATTGGATTTATTCGTAGGATATTCTACAAAAGGACTTCTAAAATCTACTTATCTGGACAAATATGATTCTCCTGTTCTTGTAGAGGTGGATAAGGAACATTTACAGCAGGTCAATTATCCTATAACAATTTACCCAAAAGGAAATGGAAAATATGAAATAGAACTTCCAGAGGAAGGGCATTCTACACATTTGTATAGTTATAAAATAGAAGGATTTAAAGATGTTTCTGCATACGAAAGACCAGCAAATAAGGTGGTTTCTGTTAATCAATGGTATGAGACACCTAACCTACGGTTTAGATTGGTTCATAATCCAGAAGCAAAAGTTAAGTTAGATAAAATTATAATCAATTTAAGCACAGTAGATCAAGCTGTTAGGACTATAATTTCTACTATAAATGTAGAATTTGATAAAGAATTAAACACCATAATGACTATCAGTAAGAAAGGTTATAACCTTCGTGAGACGGTATCTTTCTTAAATCAATCTGTGGAGAAACTTATTGAAAAAAGAGAAGAGGATAAAACCCTTGTGGATAAGAATACTCTTCAATACATCAATGATAATCTCAAAAAGGTTAGACAAAAATTAGATTCTAGTGCAAACAACTTTAACCAGCTGAAAATAGATAAAAAGATGTTCAGCGTAGAGGGGAAAGACCAAGATTTGTTGAAGAAAATTTATGATTTAGAAATAAAAAGAGCTGAGTTACTTACTAAAATGAATTCTCTTAATAATATAAGAAATTCTGTGAGTAGAAGTTTGGAAGACCTTATCAATGTTAATAGTGCGGGAATAGAAGATGGAGGTTTTATGGCAACTATTTCGGAGCTTAAAGCTTTGTATCTTAAAAGGTTGGAGATGTCTACTATCTATACACCAGATTCTGAGCCTATGCGGGAGATTAACAAACTCATCAGCGAAGCTAGGGGAAAATCCTATGGTAGGTTGAACGATTATTCTTCTGTTTATAATGAACAATTGGCCAAAATAAATGATGATATCAGAAGAGCAGAGCTGGATTTGGTGCATTTGCCTGATGACCAAAGGAAATATATAGACATGGAAAGGGAGTATAAGGTGATAGAAACAACCTATAATACTCTACTCTCTAAACAAGCTGAGACTCAGCTCAGACTCGCAACAGCTAAATCCGACCTGAACATCATAGACCCAGCAAAAGACTTAGGGCAAGCTCCTATTGGACCAAATGTAGCAATTGTGAAATATGGACTCGTATTTGGTTTTATGCTTATACCGTTGTTGTTGATTTTAGTAACAGAGATATTGGACAACAGAGTGAAATCTATAGCAGAATTATTGGGTGTTGTCAAGATACCTCTTCTAGGTGTTATTGGTAAAAATCTTCATGAGAACAATCTTACAGTATTGGAACAGCCAAAATCATCAATTTCAGAGGCGTTTAGGGGAATCAGAGCGAATTTAAGATTCCTTTATAATGAAGATGGAAATAGTAAAGTGATTTTGGTAACTTCATCAGTAGGAGGAGAAGGGAAAACATATTGTTCTATCAATATAGCATCAGTTCTTGGGCTTAGTGGCAAAAAAACTATTTTGCTCGGAATGGACTTGAGGAAGCCTAAAATTTTTGGAGACTTTAAGATAAATAACAAATATGGAATTTCTAATTATCTTTCAGGAGATATAGAAATGCACGAGATTATCAATAAAACTAAAATTCCTGCTTTGGATGTGGCGACTTCTGGACCGATTCCACCGAACCCTTCGGAGCTTTTGATGAGTGACAAGAACAAGGAATTTATAGAATTATTGAAAAAAGAGTATGATTTTATCATTATAGACTCGCCGCCAGTAGGGTTGGTTGCGGACTCTTTTGAATTGATGAAACTTACCGATGCCAATGTGTATGTGGTAAGACATGAATACACAGAAAAACACATGCTTAGAATGGTAACAGAGAAGTATCATGCAGAGGAGATTAAGCATCTTGGGCTTATATATAATGATTTTGTGTCTAAGCAAGGTTATGGTTATGGTTACGGCTATGGTTATGGTTATGGCTACGGCTATGGATATTTCGATGAAGACAAAAACTATGAAGAGCCTACTCTTATCAAAATCAGAAATAAAATCAGGAGTATTCTTGGTAAAAACAAATAAACAAAAAAGAGCAATGAAAAATTGCTCTTTTTTTATATTTCAATATCAACTACATAGCCTTCGTGGTTTCTTATGTTGATAACATTTCCATCTTGGAAACAAAGATATTGTCCTTTTATTCCTTGTAAAATACCACTAAATTTAGGGTGTTTGTCCAAGGTGAAAGCCGAAATTTTCTCAGGAGCAGTGTAGGGAAAATCTATTTTCCAGATTTTTTCTTCGTTGATGGCGAATTTTCTACTTTCTACAGGAAAAAGACTCTCTATTTTATTTCTAAAATCAATTAAATCAATCTCGTCTTCATACTCATTTTGGAGCATTTTTCGCCAATTGGTTTTATCTGAAATGTGCTGTTTCAGAGCAACTTCTATCACGCCTGCTTCGTAGCGGTTTTCGGTTCGTGCTATGGGCAGGGCAAATGTAGCACCTTGGTCTATCCATCGTGTTGGGATTTGGCTTTCGCGGGTTACGCCCACCTTTACATCACCAGTATATGCCAAATACACGATATGAGGTTGAAGCTGAATGTTTTTTTCTATTTCCAAATTTCGCTCTTCCACACCGAGATGAGCCGTGGAAAGCTCTGGTTTTAAGATGGAATCACTGGCGAAAGGGCTTTCGAAAAAACATTTTTTACAAAATCCCATTCGAAAAACAGGTTCGCTGCTTCCGCACTCTATACACTGATAGCCAATATGTTGTATGCTTATTTTCTTTCCAAATAACTCATTTAGGTGTATGATGTCTCCTGAAATATTTAGGTAATATTGCACAGGCTCAGCAAGTTGAGTTATCATTTTATTAATTTGTCCTCTGAATAACATCTTCTTTTTTGTAAATACAAAAATATAAATTTTATGAATAGAAATAGAAAATCATGAAATTGTTATTTTTTTTTATATACATTTGCAGTTTAAAAAAAAGATAATGAAAAAGATATTTATTTTACTAGGGTTTGTAGGATTGACAAACATTTATGCACAAAAAGGAAGAGTTGGAGTTAATACAGACACTCCTAAAGCTACATTGGATATCAATGGTAGTTCAGTAGATAACATAAAAGGTATCTTGATACCAAGGGTAACTGCGGAGGAAATGAAAACTATGTCAGGAAATACAAATTTTGGAGGGCATCAACATTCAAACCTTGTATATCTTACTGACACTATGCCAACAACAGACCAGACAGGTAAACATGAATATGTAACAGATGAGGGATTCTATTATTGGAATAATACAGCTTTAAAATGGATCCCTCTGAATGACCTTAGATATGTAGGAAGAGGTAATCATATAACTATGGATGCTGGAAAAAATGGAACTTCACTTCTTGCAGGGAGCAATAATATAGGAATAGGAAAAGGAAGTCTTAATGCGAATACAGGGTCAAATAATATTGCTGTAGGGACTAGTGCTCTTCTGAAAAACACTTCAGGGAGTGGTGCTGTTGCTATAGGGACCAATGCTCTTATAAGAAATACAACTGGAAAGAATAATATTGCTATAGGAACTAATACCCTTACACAAAATATAGCAGCAGATAATAATATTGCTATTGGTATCACAGCATTAAATCTTAATACAGAAGGAACTAATAATGTTGCCATAGGAGGAGAGGCTCTTACTAAGAACACAACAGGGAAGAATAATATTGCTCTTGGACCAAATACACTTAGACAAAATGTAGATGCAGATAATAACTTTGCTATTGGTCTGAATGCTCTTGAAGCAAATACAGCAGGACAAGCTAATATGGCGGTTGGTAATGGAGCTCTTTCACGAAACACAAATGGTGGATATAATATGGCGTTTGGATATAATACCATGCCTCTAAATCAAACAGGTTCTTATAATATTGCATTAGGATATAATTCTGCTAACCAAATTGTAAAAGGAAGTTATAATACTGTAATAGGAACAGGAGGTTCGTATATAAATAATGGAAATGGGAATATTAGTATAGGAAATTCTCAAGCAGGTACAGATACGGCATCGTTAGATAATATCATTGCTATAGGTCATGACATTACTATTGATAGCACTACACCCGCTACAGATAATACTATCGTTTTAGGAAATAGTACAGCAACAGGGCCAAAAGTAGGAGTGGGAATTTATATTCCTCAGGCGAAATTAGATGTTAATGGAGATATCAGAGTAGGAGGGACTACAGCATCTTGCTCAACAGCTAATGAAGGAGCTATCCGCTATGAATCTTCATTAAAGAAATTTCAAGGGTGTGATGGTTCTAGTTGGGTTTCTCTTCACTAAAAAATAAAATTCAACAAGCATAGAAGTTTCTTTTAAAAGAAACTTCTTTTTTTATACTTTTGTATATCTAAAAAATATAAAATGACATATCTCATTACAGGTGGAAGTGGTTTTATTGGTTCGCATCTGACAGAATATCTACTAAAAAACGGACATTCTGTCATCAATGTAGATAATTTTGATGATTTTTATCATTACCAAATCAAAATAGAAAATACTTTGGAGAGTGTAAATTCTTCAGAAAGTTTTGAGTATAAAGATAAAGAATCTGATATTCAAAATATTATAAATAAAACAAAATCAAATAATTATCAGTTGTATTGTCAAGATATTCGTGATGTAAATGGTTTGAAACAAATTTTTCAAAACCATCATATAGATATGGTGATACATTTGGCGGCTCTGGCTGGTGTGCGCCCTTCCATAGAGAGGCCGATGGACTATGCGGAGGTCAATATATTAGGCTCTATGAATATTTTTGAGCTCTGTAAAGAATTTGGAGTTAAAAAAATCGTATGCGCTTCATCATCAAGTGTTTATGGTAATAATGAGAAAGTTCCTTTTTCTGAAACAGATAATGTAGACCGCCCTATTTCTCCCTATGCAGCCACTAAAAAAAGTGTAGAAATTATAGGACACACTTACCATCATTTGTATGGAATAGATATGATTCAGCTGAGGTTTTTCACTGTTTATGGGCCTCGCCAGCGCCCTGATTTGGCTATTCATAAATTTACTAAAATAATTTCTGAAAATGGAAAAATTCCGTTCTATGGCGATGGAACGACTGCTCGTGATTACACTTTTATAGATGATATTATAGATGGAATTGCTAAATCTGCCCAATATTTAGAGAACAACCAAGGAGTATATGAAATCATAAATCTTGGTGAAAATGAGGTGGTTATGCTTAAAGATATGCTCTCAGGAATTGAACAGAATTTGGATAAGAAAGCGGTTTTGGATAAACTGCCTATGCAGCCTGGTGATGTCAAAAAAACCAATGCTGATATTACAAAAGCGAAAACATTAGTAAAATACTCTCCAAAAACAAACTTCCAAAATGGCATAAAAAAATTTGTGGAATGGTTTTTGAGAAAAAAACATTAAATTTGTAGAAAATTAAAATAATAGTATGTACTGGACATTAGAATTGGCATCTTATCTTAGTGATGCCCCTTGGCCGATGACTAAAGCAGAGTTGATTGATTATGCTATCAGAACAGGTGCTCCGATGGAGGTTGTGGAAAATTTACAAGCAATTGAAGATGAGGGAGAAATCTACGAAAGCATAGAGGAGGTTTGGTCAGACTATCCAACGGATGAAGACTTCCTTTGGAACGAAGACGAATACTAAAAAATAATGACAGAAAGTCTTACAGATTCTCTGTTATATTTATATATAAAAAGCAGAAATATAGTTAAATAAATACAAAAACCAATGGTAAAAACTATTGGTGTACATAAGTTATGAGTTTTTTTAATAAGATTTTAAAAAGCTTTTTGGGAGATAAAAACCAAAGAGATTTAAAGGAAGTTGGTAAAATTGTCGCAAAGATAAAGAAAGTAGAGCCCGCAATCAAAGAGCTCTCTGATGATGAGCTGCGTGGAAAGAGTAGGGAGTTTAGAGAAAAAATAAAAACTGCGACAGCGGATATAACTACTCAAATAGAGCAGATAAAAGAACAGATAAAAACCACTGCCAATATTGATGAAAAAGAAGCATTATTCACTAAAATAGAAACTTTACAGAAAGATGCTTATCAAATAGAGGAAAAAGTTCTTAATGAAATTCTTCCGGAGGCTTTTGCCGTTCTTAAAGATACAGGGCGCCGTTGGGCAGAGAATGGACAGATTGTTGTACAGGCTACAGACAGAGATAGAGAACTAGCAGCAACAAAGGATTTTGTAGAAATACAGGGTGACAAAGCTGTTTGGAAAAATAAATGGAACGCAGCAGGAGCAGACATCACATGGGATATGGTGCATTATGATGTACAGTTCATAGGAGGAGCTGTATTGCATGGTGGAAAAATCGCAGAGATGGCAACGGGAGAAGGGAAAACATTGGTAGGAACACTTCCTATTTATCTGAATGCTCTACCAGGAAGAGGAGTGCATGTGGTTACTGTGAATGACTACCTTGCGAAAAGGGACTCTGCGTGGATGGGGCCACTTTATCAGTTCCATGAACTTACGATAGACTGTATCGATAATCATCAGCCTAATACAGATTCCAGAAGAAATGCATATGCGTGTGACATTACTTATGGAACGAATAATGAATTTGGTTTTGACTATCTGAGAGACAACATGGTAAACTCTCCAGATGAGCTAGTTCAAAGAGAGCTAAACTACGCCGTAGTGGATGAGGTGGACTCTGTTTTGATAGATGATGCGAGAACGCCTTTGATTATCTCAGGGCCTGTTCCTATGGGTGATAGACACGAATTTGATGTTCTTAAACCATCTGTGGATAGAGTGGTAGAGGTTCAGAAAAAAGTAGTTTCTACGATTTTTAATGAAGCTAAAAAACTAATTGCACAAGGAAACACAAAAGAAGGAGGGTTCAAATTACTCCAAGTATATAGAGGTCTTCCAAAAAACAAGCATTTGATAAAATTCCTTTCTGAGGATGGAAATCGTGTTTTGCTTCAAAAAACAGAAGCCCAATATATGCAGGATAACAGCCGTGAGATGCATAAAGTGGACAAGGACTTGTATTTCGTGATTGATGAGAAGAATAACCAAATAGACCTTACAGACAAAGGTGTGGAATATATGTCCCAAGGGAACTCGGATCCTAACTTCTTCGTTCTTCAGGATATAGGAACAGAGATCGCAGAACTTGAGGCTAAAAACCTTTCTAAGGAAGAAGAATTTGCTGCAAAGGATGAGTTACTCAGAGAATTTGCAATTAAATCTGAAAGAGTCCACACACTGAATCAATTGCTAAAAGCCTACACACTTTTTGAGAAAGATGATCAATATGTGGTGATGGATGGCGAGGTAAAAATCGTGGATGAGCAGACAGGGCGTATCATGGAAGGTCGCCGTTATTCAGATGGACTTCACCAAGCGATAGAAGCTAAAGAAAATGTGAAAATCGAGGCAGCAACTCAGACTTTTGCGACCATCACTCTACAAAACTATTTCCGTATGTATAACAAATTGTCAGGGATGACAGGAACAGCGGAAACAGAGGCAGGAGAGTTTTGGCAGATTTATAAATTAGATGTGGTTGTTATCCCTACCAATAGACCTATTCAGAGAATAGACAAACAAGATTTGGTATATAAAACCAACCGAGAGAAATACAATGCTGTAATAGAAGAAATAGAAAGACTTACGGCTCAGGGAAGACCTGTGCTGGTAGGGACTACTTCGGTGGAAATTTCACAATTACTTTCTAGAGCGTTGAGTTTGAGAAAGATACCGCATCAAGTATTGAATGCTAAATTGCATAAAAAAGAGGCGGAAATTGTAGCGGAGGCTGGTAAACCAGGTGTAGTTACTATAGCAACCAATATGGCAGGGCGTGGAACGGATATCAAACTTCAAGACGAAGTGAAAAAAGCAGGAGGATTGGCGATTATCGGTACCGAAAGACATGATTCACGCCGTGTGGACAGACAGCTTAGAGGTCGTGCAGGTCGTCAGGGAGATCCAGGAAGTTCCCAGTTCTATGTTTCTTTGGAAGATAACCTGATGCGTCTCTTCGGTTCAGAGAGAATTGCAAGAATAATGGATGGAATGGGACATAAAGAAGGAGAATATATCCAAAGTTCTATCATCACAAAATCTATTGAAAGAGCTCAGAAAAAAGTAGAGCAGAATAACTTTGGTATCAGAAAAAGATTGCTAGAGTATGATGATGTGATGAATAAGCAGAGAGATGTAATCTATAAGAGAAGAAAAAATGCACTCTTTGGAGACCATCTGAAGTATGATATAGAAAATATGATCTACGATACTGCTGCTGCTATCGTATCACAAACTAAACCAACAGCTGATTACAAAACATTTGAGTATGAAGTAATCAAGTATTTCACTATGGAAGTGCCTGTTTCTGAGGAGGAATTTAAGAATAAACAAGTGTCAGAATTAGTGGATATTGTTTATCAAAAAGCATCAGAAGATTACAAAATGAAACTTCAAGTGTTGAAAGAGAAAACATTCCCTATTATTGAGAATGTTTATAATCAGCAAGGTTCTTTATTTAAGAATATTCAGGTGCCATTCTCAGATGGACATAGAATGCTGAACATCGTGACAGACTTGAAAGAAGCGTATGAGAGCCATTGTGATAGTTTGATTACGGATTTTGAGAAGAATATTTCTCTTGCGATTATCGATGAAAACTGGAAATTGCATTTGAGAGAGATGGATGACCTTCGCCGTTCATCACAAGGTGCTGTTTATGAGCAGAAAGACCCGCTGGTAATCTATAAACAGGAATCTTTCCATTTGTTTAGTGAGATGGTGGACAATGTAAATAAACAAATCGTTTCATTCTTATTTAAAGGTGAAATGCCAGTAAATAACAATTAAAACAATAAAAAGGAGCAGCTGAATTTATGGCTGCTCTTTCCTTTATAAAATGAAATTACCAAAGTCAGAACTCAGAAAAATCTACACAGAAAAAAGAAAATCTATGTCTTCTGCAGAGGTGGAGGATTTGTCCAAAAGTATTTTTAAACAGTTTTTAGGAGCATTTGATATGTCAAAAGTTAAAAATGTGCATATTTTCCTTCCAATTAAACAGAAAAATGAAGTTTCCACTTGGGATTTTATTAGATATTTTTGGGATAAAGGAATATCGGTATTTGTTCCTAAAATGGTACAAAACGAAATAAGGACTATCCAGCTGAAACCAGACACACCATTAAAAGAAAACGGCTGGGGAATTCTAGAACCAGAGGATGATTTTGTGGAAGATATTAAATATGATATCGTTATAACGCCGCTGTTATATTGTGATAATCAAGGAAATAGAGTAGGTTATGGCAAAGGTTTTTATGATATGTTTTTCTCAAAAATGAACCGCAACGCCCTAAAAGTGGGAGTTAGTTTTTTCCCACCAGCGGCATTGATATCAGATGTTTCTGAGCTCGATATTCCCTTGGATTACTTGGTAACTCCTACAGAAGCGCTGTCTTTTATATCAAAATCGATAAAGTAAAACTTGAACTCTTTCACGAATTTCACAGGAGATTTCTTGAGGATGTAGCTTGCTTTTTTATCAAAAAAGCCAATACTTTTTCGGTCTTTTGTTATATACTCAACTGTAAAATTAGCGATATTAAGAGTGTCTTTATCGGTAATTTGTTTATCGATATCAAGATTTATAACCCGAATATTTTTTACCCTTAAACTATCCAGCTCAGCAATGAGAGGCTTGGTTTTGATAGAATCAGGCGATAAAAAATAACTATTGATTTGGTTATAAATCAGCGAATCTACTCCTGTATTCCTGTTCCCAGAAGCATAGATAGCAGAAAGGTCTAGTAGTTCTTGTATTTTTTGTTTTGTGATGTTATTGATTGCCTGCACACTATCCATTTTTATAGAAGGATAGGAAGTCTTGTTATGGTGTTTTATTTTATCCAAATCACTCATTTCTTCGGTCTCTTTTTTAGAGCAGGAAAAAACAAAAAGGCATGAAATGATGATGAGAAATAACAATTTAATTTTTTTCATTGTTTTCAATTTTGAATTTAATAGCAATAATCTTTCCATTTTCGATTTTGGTATCAAGAACCTTGAGGTTTCGTAAGGACTGGGTAGGTGTGGTTACCAGACCGATGTATTTCTGTTTACTAAGTGTTTCTACGCCGTATATTTCATTGTCAAATATCTGGTATATCAGAGCATTGTCACTGATTAGATGATTTAGTTTTTGTTGTCTGTTTTTTATATGTTCCAGTGACGAATTGTCTGTATCCTTCGTCGAATAATAGTAAAGCATAAGCGCATAATCGTCTGGTTTTAAGGCGATATGCTCAACTTCTGGCGCATCCTCCAGATTTCTGAAAATTTCTACTTTTTCGTACAGAGGCGTACTTACTTCCATTCGTAGAGTTTTATCTTTCGTATTGATATAGAAGCATTCGCCAGGGTTTACTTTATAGAGAATAGGAGATTCTTTTTCCTTGATTACTTTTATGTTTATTGTGCTTTGGATAGCTGTTCCTCTGTCAGCATCTGTAAAGCAGAATTGATAAGATTTTTTGAACAAGCTGTCAGAATACAATAAAACTATGATAAATAAAGCCAAAACAACAGAAGTAATCACCCATATATAGGCTTTTATACTAGAAAATGATGATTTCTTATTGGGTTGGTTTTCAGTAATTTTTGTATCTAATAAAGATGTCGTGTTTTCTATTTTTTCTTCAAGTTCAGGCTCTGGTAAGGATTCGACCTCATCTTCTAAATCTACTGCTTCCTCGGAGAAACTTTTTTTAAATTCATACCAAGACTGGTATCCGATATATGCCGAAAACATATTCAGCATGTCTATTCTTGGTAGTTTATCTATGTTTGTAGATTTGAAATAGGTGTAAAAAGTCTTTTCACTGATACTTCCTTTGACTTTTTTTCTTAAATCTTCTTGAAAATATACGATGTCTATTCCCTTCCATTGAGAAATATCCTCCTCGGAAGGGCTGTGATTCTTCAAATATTCTATCTGAATTTCCTTTTTTAATCGCTCAAAACACTCTAAATCCAAATTACTCAAAACACGAATTCATATTTAATTTACTGATAATCAATATTCTTTATTTGTAAAATATTTTACAAAGATATTACAATTATTTTTCATAGGCAATTTTTTTTCTCGCTATATCTTTGCCTTGTTGATTTGATGTTCAGATTAACAAGTTGAGTCAAGAAATTTAATTTTAACCTTTTAAAAAATTTTTATTATTATGAAAAAGTCATTATTCGCAGCTGCTGTTGTAGCATTAGCATTAGTATCTTGTAACAAAAAAGCTGAAGAAGTAAAAGACGCTGTTGATTCTACAGCTCAAGAAACTGCTGCTACTGTTGATTCTGCTGCTGGTGCTGCTGTTGATTCTGCTGCTGTTAAAGCTGAAGAAGTAAAAGAAGAAGTTGCTGCTAAAGCTGAAGAAGTAAAAGATGCTGCTGCTGCTAAAGTAGAAGAAGGAGCTGCTAAAGTAGAAGCTGCTGCTAAAGAAGTTAAAGAAGAAGTTAAAAAATAATTTAACTCTTAAGAAACAATTAAAGTCTCTCACTAATTTTAGTGAGAGATTTTTTGTCTTAGTATCTCGTAGCAGCTTATAGCTACAGCATTGCTTAGATTGAGAGAGTCTATCGTTCCTGCCATTGGGACGATGATGTTTTCTCCTTTTCCTCTCCAAAAATCACTCAATCCAGAATGCTCCGTTCCGAATACAATGGCTGATTTTCCAGTCAGGTTCTTTTCATTTATTCCTTTAGAATCGGTGTTCATTATCGTGGTAAATATCTGAAAATCATTCTTTTTTAAGAAATCAACCACTTCTTGATTCTCTGCTTGAAAGAAATTCATCCCAAAAAGACAGCCCACACTGCTTCGGATAACATTAGGGTTATAAAAATCTGTTCTAGAATCCGTGATGACAAGGGCGTCTATCCCAAAAGCCTCGCAGCTGCGCAAAACCGCTCCCAAATTCCCTGGTTTTTCTATGCTTTCCAGCACGATGATGGAGGAATTTTCTTTTGGTTTAAAATCATTCAGTGAGGTTTCTTTTTCTTTGTAAATACCGATAATTCCTTCGGAAGAGCCTCTGTAAGCTATTTTTTCATAAACTTCGCGATAAACCAGATGTATTTTCCCTTTTGGAAAATCTGTCCCGAAAATATCTTCGCAAATGAAAAATTCCGCCGCTTCAAAATCAAATTTCAAAGCCCTTTCGTTTTCCTGTTTCCCTTCTACAGCGAATATTTTGAGTTTCTTTCTCTCGTTATTTTTAGTGAGAATTTTGGTTAGTTTTTTTATTTTTTCGTTTTGAAGACTTTGTATAATCATAGTTTTTTATTCATTGGTTGGTTCAGAATTGTCAATCAAACTCTGTGGAAGCTCTTTTTTGTTTTTTATTCCCAGAGATTTCATCTTTTGGGTCTGCGTGATGAGGTTGTCTCTTCCGCTGTGCAGCTGTTTGTAAGCCTCTGTGTAGGAAGCTTTTGCTTGGTCTATATTTTTGCCGACTTTTTCAAGGTTTTCTACAAAATTCACAAATTTATCATAAAGTTTGGCGCCTCTTTCTGCGATTTCTATGGCGTTTCTGTTTTGGTTTTCTCGTTTCCAAAGGTCTGCTATCAGCTTTAAAGAAGTGATAAGGTTGCTCGGATTCAGCAGTAGAATTCTTTTTTCATAGGCGTAGTTCCATAGATTTGGGTCGGCCTGCATCGCCGCGATATAGGCTGGTTCGCTCGGGATGAACATCATCACGAAATCCAAGGATTTGTCATAATCATCATACGCTTTCTGAGAAAGCTGCTGAATGTGGTTTTTCACCGAAGCCAAATGCTGGTTCAGTTTTATTTGATAAACTTCTGGGTCGGTTTCATCTACCAGCTCTGTGAAAGCAGTGAGCGAAACTTTGGAGTCTATAATTACATTTCGTTCATCGGGATATTTTATCACGGCATCAGGGCGCATTTTCTTCCCTGAAAACTCGGAAAACAGTGCTTTGTTGTCCTCATTTCGCAATTCGTGTTCTAGGAAATATTCTCGCCCTTTTACAAGACCGGATTTTTCTAAAATACTTTCCAAAATCATCTCGCCCCAGTTTCCCTGCGTTTTGCTTTCTCCTTTTAGGGCGCGGGTCAGCCTTTTGGCATCTTCGGAAATCTGCTGGTTCAGAGAGGCTAGTTCTTTTACTTTTTCGCCGAGAGAGAAGCGCTCTTTTGCTTCTTTATCATAGGTTTCGTTTACTCGGTTTTTTAGTTCTATTATTTTTTCTTGGAACGGATCCAAAATATTTTTTAGGTGAGTTTGGTTCAGGTTCGTGAATTTCTCTGTTTTTTCTTCTAAAATTTTATTGGCAATGTTTTCAAAATGGAGTTTGCTTTCCTCTTGTAGCTTTTGGGAAAGGTTTTTCTGCTCTTCCATGGAGCTTTGCAGGTTTTTGTTTTCTGCCGAAAGTTCAGATATTTTAGCAATATTCTGTAGGTTCTCTTTATTTAGATTAGAAATATTTTGATTTAGAATTTCATTTGTTTTTCGGAGTTCTGCGATTTGTTCGTTTTGAAGATCTTTCTCTGCCGAGATTTTTATAAGCTGGTTTTCGGTGGTGTTCAGCTTTTCCCTTTGGTTGGCAGAAAATTCTCTTTCTCCTTTTATTTGTTCTAAAAGTTCATCGATTTTGCCTTCTGCATTGCTGAGTTCAGTTTCTTTTTTAACGAAATTTTGCTGTAATTCCTCAAAGATATTTCGAGAAATTAGAGAAGATTTTAATGCAAAATATACAGCTGCACCGCCTATAATGAGACCCAGCCCAAACCCTAAAAATAGATAAAACATGCTTTAACTTTTTAAACTCCGAAAAGTACAAATAAAGAATTAGAAAATAAAATTTTAAAAAGCATATCTTTGCAAAAATTTTGAAATTCATCAATGACAAAAACAGGAAGAATAGAACTAATGGCACCCGCGGGAGATTTTACTTCTTTGCAGGCGGCTTTGGATAATGGAGCAGATTCAGTGTATTTCGGGGTGGAACAGCTTAACATGAGAGCGAGAGCCTCTATGAACTTTACCCTAGATGACCTGCCGGAAATCAGCAGAAGATGTAAGGAAAAAGGCGTGAGAACTTACCTTACGCTCAATACGATAATCTACGACCACGACCTCTCCATCATCAAAACTCTTTTGGATAGAGCCAAGGCGGCAGACCTTACGGCTGTAATTGCGATGGATCAGGCTGTAATCGCCTATGCGAGGCAGATAGGCATGGAGGTGCATATTTCCACGCAGATAAATATTACCAATATAGAAACGGTTAAATTCTATGCGCTCTTTGCAGATACGATGGTGATGAGCCGAGAGCTCAGCGTTACTCAGGTAAAGAAAATCTGTCAGCAGATAGAAAAAGAGCAGATTAAAGGCCCTTCTGGTAATTTGGTAGAGATAGAGATTTTCGGGCATGGTGCGCTTTGTATGGCGGTTTCTGGGAAGTGTTATCTGAGTCTTCACTCTCATAACTCATCCGCGAATAGAGGAGCGTGCAAGCAAAACTGCCGTAAGAAATATACTGTGATAGACCAAGAAAGCGGTTTTGAAATAGAACTGGACAACGAATACATGATGTCGCCAAAGGATCTTTGTACCATTAATTTCCTTGACCAAATCGTAGATGCAGGAGTGAAAGTCCTCAAATTAGAAGGGCGAGGCAGGGCGCCAGAATATGTGGCAACCGTGACAAAATGCTACCGTGAGGCAATAGATTCCATAGCGGATGGCACTTATTCCCAAGAAAAAGTAGCAGACTGGATGAGCCGACTAGAAACAGTCTATAACCGTGGTTTCTGGAGTGGTTATTACCTTGGGCAGAAACTGGGCGAGTGGTCACCAAACCCTGGTTCTAACGCCACACAGAAAAAAGTCTATATCGGAAGGGGAACGCACTACTACCCAAAAACTAGCATTGCGGAATTCCTTATAGAAGCATTTGATCTGAATGTAGGCGACAAGCTTCTTATCCAAGGGCCTACCACAGGTTCCCAAGAAATGGTTGTGGAAAGTATGATGGTAGAAGGAAAGGGCGACAGCCAAAAGGCGACTAAATCTGATGTGGTTACCTTCAAAACGGATTTCCGCGTGAGACCAAGCGACAAACTCTACAAAATAGTAAAAAACGATACAATAGCTTAGCATAAACCTCTCCAAAAAAGGAGAGGTTTTTAGTATTAGATTTAATAAATAAATTATGATAGAAGAAGAGACAAAAAATCTCCTAAATCAATGTTTAGGAGGTAGTCAAGTTATTTTACTTTTGTATAGTAATATGTGATAGTGTCTTTTACATTATCGTTCTGATAATAGTTACCTATGAAAACTTCTTGAAATGTTGTATCAGTTATGTTCTCTAACTTAATACTACCAACATCATCAAAAGTGGTGATGTAATTTATGGTTTTAGTGTTTGCATCATAAGTATAAGTACCAGCAGTTTTCCAATCTTCTTCGCACTTGCCATCGATATCTAGATAACGCAAAAAAGAGAAAGTGTTGTCTTTTGTAAATTCTAATACAGTAAGTTCATGGCATGCAATATTGGAATGATCATCTATAACGCCAGTTCTTGCATTAATACCTTTTAATCGTGATAATTTCCAAGTTCCTATCGGAAATGGGTCTTTTTGTTCAGTAACTTCATCTTCTGTTCTGTTGTTACACCCAATTAGGCTGAACATAGCAGCCAAAACAAATAAAAAATGCTTCATAATAGTTAAATTTTATATTTAGCGAATTTAGACAAATTTAACCAACTTTCCAATATGATTTTAAGCAGGTTTTTAGGAATTTGAAATGAGATCAGTGTAATAGAAATTGAATAATTTTTATTACCTTCGCATCAAAAATAAATGGTAATAGTTACACTACAAAGGGAGAAATGCATAGGCTGTAACTACTGTGCAGAGTTTGCTCCTGAATACTTCCGAATGTCCAAAAAAGACGGAAAATCCGTTCTGCTGAAATCCGTAGAGAAAAAAGGTTTTCACACCTTAAAAACACCGATAGAAGATGCCTATGAACCTTGCGAAAAGGCAGCAAAGGCATGTCCTGTGAAAATAATCTCTGTAAAATCTATCTAAAATATAAGTTTCAAAATATCTTTTTGGGAAATGGAAGTGCTAGACAATGTCTTTTTTAATTCGTACCAGCGCGAGATAGTGGCAACTGCCGTGGTGCTGCTTTTTTCTTTGCTTATTAGGTTTGTGATTTCTACTTTGGTGGGTAGATTTGGGAAGAAATCAGGTTTTTCAAAGCCCAGAATCAGGCTGGTTCTCAAATACATAGATTTTCTGATAAGTATTTTTATAATCCTGACCTTGGTTCCAGTCTGGGGAGTGGAGCGGAAACAGGCGTTTTTGGTGATTTCTTCTATTTTTACTGTGATAGGCGTGGCGATGTTTGCCCAATGGTCTATTTTGAGCAATATCACGGCGGGGATTATTATTTTCTTTTCATTTCCGTTTAGAATAGGAGATAAAATAAAAATTCTGGACAAAGATGTCCCGATAGAAGCCGAAATAATAGACATAAGGCTGCTATATACCCTTCTGAAAACCGATAGTGGAGAGCGAATTTCCTACCCAAATAATCTATTTCTGCAAAAAGGAATAGCCATTGTTAGTAAAAGCTAAAGCATAGTTTGTTGTTTTAATAAACTTTTTAAAAGAGCGATTTGCTCATCTTTTGCTTGTATGAGTTTTTCATAAACATCTTTGTTATCTTGATATAAGTTTTGAACTTGTTGATGTCCAACGCTGTTTTCCTTAATGTCTTGATTATAAATAGTTTGTTTATTTAATTCCAATATTTCTGCAACATCTGTTTCTAGTAGTTTGGCAATCATAAAAAGCCTTTCTACACTTATTTTTGTGGAATTACTTTCTAATTTGGCATAGGAGGCTTGGGTAAGGTCTAATTCGTGAGCCATATATTCTTGGCTGTAGCCTTTCAGTTCTCTGTATTTTCTAATATTTTTCCCAATAATGTCATTATTCATAATAAGATTTATTTATTCGCAAATATAATAAAATATTCTTAAAAGTGGTTAGTTTTAGAAGGGGTATGTTTTACCTTTGTCCAAAATATAAATAAAAAAGTAATATGAAGTTTATTTTTAAGGTTTTAAAGGCATTATTTTTTGGTTTTGGTGGAGCCCTAGTAGGAATAATTATAGGGGGAATTTTTACAGCAGGTGTCGGAGCGCCTATTTTTGGAATGCTTGGTGCAGCAATAGGGTTGTATATGGGGTATAATTCATAATAATTTATAAATGAAATACTGTAAATAAGAAAAAGGTAGATTTATAAATCTACCTTTATTTTTTTACGCCCTCCAAAAATCCCTGTCCAAGCTTCGGTATTGTATGGCTTCGGAGATATGAGCAGGGCTGATGTTTTCAGAGTCATCTAAATCTGCTATGGTTCGGGCTACTTTTAGGATTCTGTCGTAGGCACGAGCGGAGAGATTTAGTTTTTCCATGGCGTTTTTTATCAGCTGCTGACAGGTGCTGTCCAGATCGCAGTATTTTTCTAATTCTTTGGGTCCCATTTGGGCATTGTAGTTGATATCCAGTTCTTTATATCGTTGGGCTTGTATCTCTCTGGCTTTCAGCACGCGGTTTCGTATTTCTATGCTGCTTTCACCTTTTCTTTTTTCTGCAAGTTGCTCAAACTCTACTTTTTGGACTTCTATATGAATGTCTATTCTGTCCAAAAGCGGCCCAGACAGCTTATTCATATATCTCTGCATTTCGGTTTGGGAAGAGGTATTGTTCGGGTCATCAGGGAAATAGCCCGAAGGACTCGGGTTCATACTTGCCACCAGCATAAAACTCGATGGATAATTCACCGAAAATCTCGCTCTGGAAATCGTTACCTCGCGGTCTTCCAGAGGCTGTCTCATTACCTCCAAAACAGCTCTTTTAAACTCAGGAAGTTCATCAAGGAAAAGGACTCCATTGTGCGCAAGGGAAATTTCACCAGGTTGAGGATAGGCACCGCCGCCCACTAGAGCGACATCTGAAATGGTGTGATGAGGTGAGCGGAACGGGCGAACGGTCATCAGTGAGGTGTTGCTGCCCATTTTTCCTGCTACGGAGTGGATTTTAGTGGTTTCCAGAGCCTCTTTCATCGTGAGTGGAGGTAGGATGCTGGGAACTCTCTTGGCGAGCATGGTTTTTCCGCTGCCAGGAGGGCCTACCAGAATGATATTGTGTCCGCCGGCTGCTGCCACTTCCATAGCTCTTTTGGCGGTTTCTTGTCCTTTTACTTCCGAAAAATCATAAGGAAATTCATTGATTTTATTCTGAAACTCCTTGCGAGTGTCTATTTCGGTTTTTTCCAAATCTCTTTCTCCATTGAAAAAGTCAATAACCTCTTTGATGTTTTCCACACCGTAAACATCCAGATTGTTCACTATTGCGGCCTCTTGGGTATTTTGTTTAGGTAAAATAATTCCTTTAAAGCCTTCCTCTCGCGCTTTTATCGCAATGGGTAAAACGCCTTTTATCGGCTGTAATCCGCCATCGAGGGAGAGCTCCCCCATGATGATGTATTGGTCTAAATTTTCGGCAAGAATTTTATCCGAAGCCGCCAAAATCCCTATCGCGATGCTCAGGTCATACGCAGAACCTTCTTTGCGAAGGTCAGCAGGTGCCATGTTGATGGTGATTTTCTTGCCAGGGAGCTTGTGTCCTACATTTTTCAAAGCTGCCGAAATACGGTGGCTGCTTTCCTTGATGGCATTGTCAGGAAGCCCCACGAGATGATAGCCCACTCCTTGGTCTACATTTACTTCTATCGTGATGGTCTGGGCAGAGACTCCATGTATGGCACTACCAAAAACTTTGACTAGCATGGCGAAACTAAATTTTGGAAAGGTTAATGATTTTTATTTTGTAAATAATCTTGGGTTAATTTATCTAAGAAAACATACAATTTTTCATTCATTTCTGAATAATCAAAATCAAGAATTTCTTCTGGAGACTGCACCAATGGATGAGTTTTGCTGAGGTTTAGTAAGTCTTTTTCGCTGTCAATCAGTTCTTTGACTACTTCTTTTGTCAGTTCCATATGGCATTGGAAACCATAGACAATATTAGAATATTTCACGATTTGTCTTGGACAGCCTTTGCTGAATGCAAGGATCTGTTTATCGTTTTCCAGCCCTGGCATATCGTTGTGCCAGTGTCCCACGACCAAAGTTTTCCCAAAATGATTGATTTTTTCATCTTGAAGTCCCTGTTCTGTAAGTTCAATAGCAAAATTTCCTATTTCCTTTTCTGGACTATGCCCGAATTTAAATCCTAAACTTTCTCCAATCAGCTGAGAACCAAGGCATATTCCTACGACAGCTTTCTCTGTATCGATACATTTTTTGATAAGGCTCATTTCTGCTTTTGCATCAAAATATGGATACTCTTCCATGCTGGTAGCAGGAGATTGTGGGCCGCCTAGTACGATGAGCATATCTATGTTTTCAGCGGTATCAGGAAGTTTATCGCCTTCAAAAACTTTTGAAAAAGAAATATTGTATTTACTCTTTTCCGCCCAGTCTAAATAAGCTCCCGCCGTTTCAAAAGTCTCATGTTGAATGAAATGTATATTCATATTTTTATTCTTCTAATAAAGTTTCCATACACTCTTCCAAGCTGTTTTCCCAGTATCTTGGCTCTATGTTGTAGCTGTTTTCTATTTTGTCCAGACACATTGTGCTTCGCATAGGGCGTCTCGCAGGAGTGGGATATTGGTCTGTGGTGATGGGATTGATTTTACTTTTACTTTTGGATAGTTCTGCTATTTTTTGTGCAAAATCAAACCAAGTAGTCTCAGGATAGTTAGAAAAATGGAAAATTCCGTATTCTTTTTCTTCCGTACGGATGATTTTCATAATCACCTCAGCAAGGTCATTGGCATTAGTCGGCTGTCCGAACTGGTCAGCTACTACATTCAGTTCATCTTTGGTGCTGAATAGATTGAGCATCGTTTTCACGAAATTTTTATTAAATTCAGAATAAAGCCAAGATGTTCTGATGATGATGGTTTTCGGATTTTTTTCCAAAGCAAGGTTTTCGCCCTCTAATTTGGAAGCGCCATAAACCCCGAGAGGATTGGTAAAATCATCTTCCGTGTAGGGAAGGTCAGTTTCGCCATCAAATACATAATCTGTGGAAACATGGATTAAATCAATGTTGAGCTCTGCACAAGCTTCGGCAAGGTATCCCACGCCTTCGGCATTGACCGCGAAAGCTTTTTCTTTTTCCTGTTCAGCCAAATCTACAGCCGTGTATGCAGAAGCATTGATGCAGAAATCAGGTTGATAATCAGAGAAATAACTATCAACTTGGTTTTTATCCGTGATATCCAAAGTATCATAATCTGTGAAACAAAATTCATACTCCAGAGAATGGTCAGAAGCTATTTTGTTCAAACAGTTTCCGAGCTGTCCATTTCCACCGATTACAAGAATTTTTTTCATGAATTATTTGTTTAGAGTTCTTAGATAATTAGCTCTTGACTGAAAATCAGACTGTTCTACTTTGGTCAAGAATTTTTGATTAGCTTGAATGATATCCTCGCCCATTACTTCTGATTTTCTAGATTTTAGATTAAAATGAATGAAAGTACACCAAAGCACAGCGTATATTTTCTCTGTGTCTAGGTCTTTCATGAGAAGTTCTATTTTGCAGGTTCTGTCACTTAGCTCTATCAGTTTGCTGGAAATAATCACTTCTTTGTTATATTTTACTTCTTTCAGATAGGCTATTTCGTTTTGTATAACTACCCATACACAGCCTGTTTTGTGGGCGTATTCTTCGTGGGTAAATTCATAATGCTCTGCCATGTGGTCATCTCTGGCATTGAGCATGTAGTCGATGTATTTAGAATTGTTAAGATGCCCCATAGGGTCACAGTCTGTAAATCTGATTTTTGCTTTTGAAAATAGTTCCATTGTAAAGTATTTAAATGTCAAATTTAAAAAAAACCACTCAATATTGAGTGGTTTTTGTGTCTTAATTATTAAGAAAAATTATTTAAGTCCTAATTCTTTTTTTACTGCTGCAGTAGCATCTGCTCCACCTCTGTAAATAAGACCAACTGTATTAGTATCGAATACAAAATCCCATCCGTTAGCTTTTGCTACTTTTGCTACAGCATCATTCACTTTCTTTTCGATAGGTGCATATGCCTCATTTTGTCTCTTAGCTAAATCTTGCTGAGCTACTTGAGTCATTTGTTGAATATTTTGTTGTAATTTTTGCAATTCTTGGTTTCTTTCTTCGTTTACCTTTTGAGATTGCTTAGGTGCTTCTTCTTGGTATTTTTTGAATTTAGCTTCAGCAGCTGTCATTTGCTTTTCGATTTCAGCTTGTTTAGTTTTACTGAAAGCTTCTAGTTGCTGGTCAGCTTTTTTCTTTTCTGGCATTAGGTTCAAGATTTCTGCAACATCTAGAGTTGCTAGTTTCTGAGCGCTAACTGTCCCGAAAGACATTAAAAACATTGCGAATGCAAATAATAAACCTGATTTTTTCATAACTTTTGATTAAATTTAATATTCTTATTTTTTATTTTTCTTGGAATTATTTTTTTCCTTTTTATTTTCTTTATCCTTTTCTCCATCTTTTGGGTTGTCCCTCATCAGGAGATCCAGCACCATCTTGGTGTAGTCATACCTTTTATCAGTGAATAGCACACTGCTGTCAGAACTTCTATCAAGAATTATGCCTAAATCATTTTTTTCAGCGATAGTTCTGATGGCATTCCACACTTTTTCTTGAAAAGGCTGGACTACTTTGGCTCTGAATGTGTTGATTTCACCTTGTGCAGTGAATTTTTCTTTCAAATGAGCCTGCACTTTTTTCTCCAAATCAGCCACTTCTTTTTCCCTTGTTTTCAGCTGTTCTCCTACTAAAAGGATTCTTTCATTATCAAAGAGTTCTTTCTTTTTGTTGTAGTTTGACTGCAAGGAATCCAGCTGCATCTGCCAATACTTTATCTGTTTGTTAAATCTTTCATCAGCTTCCTTGTATTCGGGAAGACTTTTCAAGATAAAATCAGAATCTACCACGCCAATTTTCTGTGCCGAAGATACTACAAATCCCCCAAACATGAAAATTATTCCTAAAAATAATGCGTATTTTCTCATTTTTAAATCTTTTATAGTGATTGATTCATCAAGAAGTGAGTCTGCCATCCTGAAGGAGAATTAGATGTAGAATAAGGCAGTTTATCAATTCCATAAGCAAAATCAAATCCGATAAGCCCGAATGCTCCCATATAGATTCTCACACCTACACCCACAGATCTCTGTAATTTGAATGGGTTATAAGTGTTAAATCCTTTCCATGTGTTACCACCTTCAGCAAAAGCCAATCCGTAGATTTTTGCTGTTTGGTTCATAGAAATAGGGTATCTCAGCTCAAGAGCAAATCTGTTGTACAAAATACCACCACCAGTAGGAGTTACATCTGTAGATGTTCCACCAGATGTAGATGGGTCATCATATCCACGAAGTGGGATAAGCTCTCTACCATCATATCTACCGCTGTATAGACCTGTTCCCCCCATATAGAAACGCTCAAAAGGAGGTGCTCCCAGCTGCTTATTATACCCATGAAGGAATCCCATCTCTGCACTAGTTCTAAGAACCAATTTACCCAGAACTTCATTATAAGCATCAGCTTTGAATTTTATCTTATAATATTCCATCCATCTGTATTTATCAGCAGTAGACATAGTGGAATAATCCTTATTACCAAATGATGAATAAGGTGGAGTGAATTTAGCTGACAACTCTATATTAGAACCTGTAGTAGGGAATATAGGGTCATATCCAGCAGAGTTTCTGCTCAAACTTACATTAAATGCAAAGTTGTTCGCTGTACCATGCGTCAGAGTTTCTTCCCCAAAATAGAATGTATAATTATTAAAACTATATCTCTGGTAAGAAAGGCCTGTGTAAAGTGAAAAATAGTTATCTGGCCATTCTAGAAGTTTATTAAGCCCGACAGATGCAGACATAATGTTCAGCTTCATAGGATTACCATAATAATCAGAATATTTCACACGAGAGTGGCTGAAACTCACAGACAAAGCAGTAGGTCTCTTGCCGAAAAGCCATGGCTCCACGAATGATGCACTATAAGTCTGGAAATATTGCCCAGCCTGCGCTTGTAGAGAAAGTGTCTGTCCGTCTCCTTGAGGAATTAACTTGTTAAATTTCAAGAATTTTCTCAAAGAGAAGTTGTTGAAAGTTAGCCCCAATGTACCAATGAAAGTGTTTCCACCATATCCTGCCTGAAGCTGGATTTGTGAAGAACCTTTTTCCTCTAATGTCCAGTGAATATCCACCGTGTTATCCTGTGGATTTGGTTTTATCTCTTGTCCGATTTTTTGAGGGTCAAAGAACTGCATCCCCGCTAAATCAAAATAAGTTCTTTTGATATCACTCTTAGAGAAAAGTTTTCCAGGGCGCGTTCTCAAAGCACGAAGGATAACATGGTCATGGGTAGTAGTGTTTCCAGACCAAGTAACCTTATTCCAAGTAGCTCTTTCGCCCTCTGTGATACGGATTTCTAAGTTGATAGAGTCTCCCTCCACAGACTTTTCTATCGGAGTAATGTTAGAGAAAAGATAACCACTATTCATGTATAATGATTTCAAATCAGAATCATCATCTTTACCGCCATCTTCTCCCACTTTTTTGTTAAATCCTACAGCATCATAGATGTCTCCCTTTTTGTATCCTAAAAGTCTTTGTAGTGTTTCTGTGGAGAAAACAGTGTTTCCGTAGAATTCTATATTTCCGATATAGTATTTTTTACCTTCTTCTAATTTTACTTTGATATCAAAACCTTTATCACTTCTTGTTATAGTATCAGAAATGATTTTAGCATCTCTGTAACCGAGTGAATTGTAGTAGCTTATCAAATTATGTTTGTCCTCCTCGTATTTTTCTTTTATCAGTTTAGAAGGTTTAAGGATACCAGCGAAAAATCTTTTTTGTTTAGTATTTTTAAATCCTTTTTTTCTAAGCTTTTTAGAAGAAATATTTTCATTTCCTTCAAAGTTGATACTTTCTATTTTTACTTTTTTCCCTTTATCAACTTCAATGGTCCAATCTACCAAATTCGGATCTTCGCCATTTGGTTTTTCTTGGATATTGATTTTAGCATCTGCAAATCCTTTTTTAATGTATTGCTGCGGAATTTTATTTTGAAGCGTAGAAACTAAATTTTCAGTAATTTTTGTTCCAGGTTTTAGGTCGTTTTCCTTAATTAATTTTTCATTTTGGGATTTTTTAATGCCTTTTCCTGTGAATTTAATATCTTTAAGTTCCTTCAAATCTTGTAAAGCAAATCTCAAAACCACCTGTTCTCCGTTTACACTTTCCACATAAACTTCCACTTTTGAGAAAGAGTTCGTATCCCAAAGTTTCTTGATTGCATTACTGATTCTTTGTCCAGGTATTTCCACAGCTTCTCCTTTGTAGAGACCTGTAAATTTTAATATCTGCTCTGGAGTATATTTTTTTACACCATCTACAATGATTCCCTGAAGGGTGTAATTTCCGCTCTGTTGTTCAGAAATCTGTGTTGCATTCTCTTTTTGGGTAATCTGTCCTTGAACCTGAGTTGCAGATGCCATTAGAAGGATAATTGGCAATATTTTAAAATTCATGTGATTTTTTCTTAAATTCTACTTTTACTACTTGTTTTCTAACTGCTCACTTATTTTACCGAACCGGCGTTCTTTAGTTTGATAGTCTAAAATGCATTGGAAAAAAGTTTCTTTGGTAAAGTCTGGCCATAAAACATCTATAAACTGCATCTCCGCATAAGCTATCTGCCAGAGCAGAAAATTACTAACCCGAACTTCTCCACTTGTTCTAATAAGTAAATCTACTGGTGGAATTTCCTTGGTATATAGATGCTGTTCAAAAAGATGTTCATCAATATTATTTTCATTAATATCTCCATTTTTTACCTTTTTACACAGTTCTTTTACAGCATTTAGTATTTCTTTTTGTGAACCATAACTTAGAGCCAGTGTAAGATTTCCTTTGGTGTTGTTTTTGGTAAGCTCCATGATATTATAGAGCTGATTTCTTACATCTTCTGGTAGTGCTTCTAAATCTCCTATGGCGCGGATTCTAATTCCTTTTGAAAAAATCTCTTCAGCCTCCTGTAACAATGTAGAAGAAAGTAGATTCATAAGCGTATCTACTTCCTCCGTTGGTCTGTTCCAGTTTTCCGTTGAAAAAGTATAAAGCGTAAGATAAGGAATAGCCACTTCATTACAAGCACTGATAGCCTCTCTTACAGCTTTTATGGCATTTTTATGCCCAAAAGTTCTTTCTTTATTTTGTGATTTTGCCCACCTACCGTTGCCATCCATAATGATGGCAACATGCTTGGGCAGATTATCAAAATTTAACTTTTCTTTTACAGATATCATTTATTTTTTTATTTACAATAACAAGGTGGTCTTCCAAATGCATAGGAAATACCTATTGTAACAGAGTTTAACCAATCTTTACCTTTACCCTTGTGTCCATCCATATACTGTTGTAGAGCAGTTTCTGCAGCTGCACGGTTTGCAGGAGAAACATTGTATCTAATAGTATGATTCATTTTATCAAGATTACTATAATCAAGATTATCAGTAAATGTATATCTAAGCATAGCCTCAGCAAAGATAGACCAATTATATCCAAATTTGTATTTTAGACCTAAACCAAAAGGAATACCTAAAGTTACTTTCTTTTTGTGGATGTTTTCACCAGTGTATGTAGTAGAAATCAAAAATCCTCTACTTGATTGTCCCACAGTAGTTGTAAGGTTTGGAGCATCATACATTAACCCAGAAATCCCAGCGAAAACATATGGACTAAATTTAGTTTCATTTCTTTTTAACTCATCATTGATAGAGAAAAAAGCATATTCAAATAAAGCAGATGCTTCTAAAATATCATTAGACATTTTAGTAGTTCCTGTATAAAGGTTATCAAAGAAAGCAATATTATATGCTCCTTCAACTCTTATTCCCTGTCTTGGGTTTAGGTTTCTTTTGTAAAATGCACCTATGTATGTAGGCTGAACCCTTCTATTTGTTCCTGCATCAGGGAAGGATTTTACGACACTCTTAGCATCTCCTCCAACAATAGAATACCCTCCTTTTATTCCTATTTCATGTCTTTGGGCAAATCCCATAGCCATACACAAGGTAAATAATCCAAATGTTATGTGTTTTTTCATATCTAAAATTATTTTATTTATTTTCAATTTGCAAATATAACTTTTTTTTAATTTATCAATGTCTAAATATTGTTAAAAAATGAAAAATACTATTAAATTATTGGATTAGAAATAAAAAATAAATTTTATCTCTGAAAATCAATAATATATAAAATTTTAAAAACTAATTTAAATTAAAAACATGATTTTTGGCATAAATTTTGTAATTTTGCCCCCAATGTTATAATTAGTTTTTTTAGTTGTAGTATTTCTTTTAATCTGTTTTGAAATACTATATTTAGAATCCCCGACCATAATTGGTCAAAAGTAGATGTTAGAATCTATTAGCCATGATCCGAGAGCCAACAAATTCTCGGATTTTTTATTTTATTTCATAGGTAGTTTGGTTTATTTTTAGTTTAGTCATAGGTTTTATTTTTTTTATTTCTATATTTTTTATTCTTCTGGATGTAATATAGGATTTTATAACAAAGTTATTGATTTTTTCCATATCCGCCTTATTACTTATGATAAAAACAACTTTGTATCCTTGTTTTATTGAAACCATATTTTGTTTAAAAAAAGAATGAAGCAGTATTTCTTCCTTTTTCCAAAAATAAAAATTTGTCAATATTTTGGTGAAAATAAATAACAAAATGAAGAAAGAAAAACGCGTGAAAGTCTTTATATTTGGTTTTTCAAAAACACTTCTCAATAAATAAACAAGCACAAATAAAATAATAAGTTCAGGAATTTGGATGGAAACATTTTCCACAAAACTAAAATCTGTTTTTGAGAAAAAAGCAACCATATTTAGGAAGAAACCCGCACACCAATCGTATATTTCTAAAAGCCAATCGGGAGTAAATTCTATTCCAAACAAAATAGAAACGATAAAGGAAAAAATAATGAATCCCTGCGATACCATGATGCTGACAACATTGATAAAAACAGACATTATAGAAAACTGATGAAAGTAGAATAATATCAATGGAAGTGTGGTCAGCTGGGCTGCAAGACTCAGAGAAAAAGTATTTAGAATAAATCTTATCGCTCTGTTTTTTAGTGGTTTATAATGGTTGGTAATAGGTTTGTACAGCCAAAAAATCCCAAAAACCGCCAAAAAGCTCAACTGAAAACCTACATCGAAAAGCTGCTGAGTATCAATGGAAAGTATCATCATCCCAGCCAAAGCCAAAGAGTGCAGAAGATTAGGTTTTCTCTGCAAAAAAATCATAATATAATAGACTGTAATCATGATACACGAACGCACCACAGAATTTCCATAATCGATGAATATCGCAAATCCCCAGATGGCTGCCAATGAAATACAAATAGGAATATTTCTGTATTTTACCGAAAAAATAGGATTTAAAACAAATAAAATCATTAAGAAAATAATCGCCATATGAGAACCTGAAATCGCCAAAATATGGATTAAGCCAGTTTTGCTGAAATGATTGATGATTTCTTGGTCTATTTCCGTCCGGTCGGCGAGGATTATTCCTTTTAAAATCGCTTTATTCTGCGGTTGGAGGCTGGAATTATCTATTCTTAAAAGCAAATCCAGTCGTTTTTGCTTTATTTTATCAGCGAAACTTACAGATTCTTTCTTTTTGAATGAAATTTCATCAGGGATAAAGCCTTGATAATGAATATTTTGTCGAGCTAAATATTTTTGATAATCAAACTGAAAATCGTATTGTGGTTTTTGGGTAGGATTGAGGTAAGCCTTGGCCGAATAAAAATGCAGAAAATCCAGCTCTTTCTGTTCTTTCGGGATAGAAATTACAGCCGAAAAGGGCTTTTCAAAATTAAGAATTTCAACTTCATAGCGTTTGTTTCTTTCGTTGGAGTTCAGTTTTTTGCTGAGCTGAAAAACGATTTTAGTCGTTTTATTTTTCTCAAAATCAAAACATTGAATAGAATTTGAATTGAGAAAATGCAGAAAAGTTCCAATGCCAAAAAACAAAAATACCAAAAACACCGATTTCAGTTTGTCAAAAAAGAAATTTCGGATAAAAAATCCTGCTAAAAAGCCCACAATTCCTAAAACTAATGTGGTAGCCGCTCCCCAAAAAGGGAAATCAAATTTGTCTTGAAAGAAAATTCCCAATCCAAAACTGATAACGCAAATTAGCAAAGGCTGTTTGTTCATAGTAGTTTTGTGATGATTTCTGCGGCGCGCTCACTCGCTCCCTCACCTCCGAGGAGAAGGTTTAGTTTTTCGTATTCGTTTAAGATTTTTTCTCTTTGCCCTGGATTTAAGATTTTTTCTAATTCAGAATTTATGTTTTCTGTTGTTAAATCATTTTGTATCAATTCTTTAACAACTTCTTTATCCATAATTAAATTGACCAAAGAAATAAATTTAATGTGTTTTACCAATCTTTTTGCGATTTGATAAGAAACCCAGCTTCCGCGGTAGCAGACCACTTCTGGGATTTTTAGAAGGGCAGTTTCCAATGTTGCTGTTCCAGAGGTTACCAAAGCAGCTTTGGAAGAACGAAGCAAATCATAAGTTTTATTGGACACGAAATGCACATCATCCGTTAAAAACTCATCATAAAATTCTTTTGGTAAAGAAGGAGCTCCTGCTATAACGAACTGATAATCTTTGAAATAAGGAGTTGCGCTGAGCATCAGCCCAAGCATTTTTCTTATTTCTTGTTTTCGGCTACCTGGGAGCAGCGCGATGATTTCCCTGCTGTCTAAGTTGTTTTGATTCTTAAATTCTTGGCTGTCAATTGGTTTTAGGTTTGAAATGGCATCCAAAAGAGGATGTCCTACAAAGTGGGCTTTTACAGAATGTTTTTTGTAAAAATCCTCTTCAAAAGGGAGGATTACCAGCATCTCATCCACATATTTTTTGATGGTTTCTACGCGGCCTTCCTTCCAAGCCCAAAGCTGTGGAGAGATGTAATATACCACTTTGATTCCTAATGATTTAGCAAACTTTGCAATTCTTAGGTTAAAGCCAGGGTAATCCACCAAAATAAGGACATCTGGCTGGTATTTTTTTATGTCTTCTTTACAAAATTTGATGTTTCTCAGAATGGTTTTAAGATTTAAAACTACCTCCAAGAATCCCATGAATGCAAGGTCTTTGTAATGTTTTACCAATGTTCCGCCGACTTCTTTCATCAGGTCACCTCCCCAAAATCTGAACTCTGCATCAGGTTCTTTTTTTAGGATGGCTTTCATCAGGTTAGAACCGTGTAAATCGCCCGAAGCTTCTCCTGAGATGATATAATATTTTTTAGACATTTTATTTTAGTAAAAAAGATTTATTTTTGCTCAAATATAAATAAATAATATGTCAGAGCAAGGAGAAATTGTAAATAAAGTTGCGAATAGCGGACTGGTAAACATAGATGTTGCTGAATTTTGTCCAAAAGGGAAGTGTCTGGGTATTGACCTGAAAGGCTTTCTATATGAAGGACTTATATTAAAAGAAAAAGATTTCCGCGAGCAGGTGGAAAATCTAGATGTGGGAATTTATGAAAATACCTTTGTTTATCTCTATTGTTCTACGGATGCTATCGTTCCGCTCTGGGCGTATTTTTTACTTACATCTAGGTTAGAAGGCGTTGCTAAAAAGATAGTTTTTGGTTCGCTGGATGAGCTGGAATTGGTTTTGTTTCATGAAGAAATTCAAAAATTTGATTTTTCTGATTATAAGGACAAAAGAGTTCTCATCAGAGGTTGCAGTGATGTGGATATTCCTACCAATGCCTATGTAGAGCTGGTTCAGAAGCTAAAACCAATGGTGAAATCACTGATGTTTGGAGAGGCATGCAGTAGTGTTCCTATTTATAAAAAGTAAAATCACAGGAATAAAAAATCCTGCAAAAATGCAGGACTTTACATTAAATAATATAACAATTTCGTTCCTAGAAAGATACTTCTGCGGTCTCTTTCCCACGCTGGAAGGTCATGTTTTTCTGGCTTCCTTTGTAGGCAATGTTTACTAGGTTTAGCTGTTTAGGATACACATCCAGCAGAATGTTGTTCTTAATTTTCAATGTGGAAATACTCGCCACACCATCTACTTCAAAATAAATAAACACTGTCTCTCCGTTTACTTGGCTACCCGTAACTTTTAGAGATTTGTTTTCTCCATTTACAGCTACTGAGAAATTTTTGCCAATATATTTTGCTACTTCAGCATTAAAACCTGCGGAACTAGCATTAACCTTTAGTGCATTTGCGATTTGCTCTGTACTTACTTTAGTGGTAAATTTTAAAGTTTTGCTTCCCTCCACATAGTCTACTTTAGTCAATGAAGATTGGAACTGGCTCGCTGCAAAGCTCATTACCATAAGCAGCATCACAAAAAATCCAACAAGACTGACTTTCTTTTTCGTAATCATAATCTTAAAATTTTGTTAAATAAAGGCAAAAGCCGTGCCAAACTTAGAAATTTTCGTGAATGGAGTACTTGTCATAGAAGGCTTTAATGTGTGAAACAGCCTCATCAGCGGTGTCTACCACTCTGAAAAGAGAGAAATTTTCTTCTGAAATTAATTTCATTTCCAGTAAAGTATTTTTGAACCAATCCAGCAGCCCGCTCCAAAATTCTGAACCAACCAAAACGATAGGGAATCTACCGATTTTCCCAGTCTGAATCAGTGTCAATGCTTCTGAAAGTTCATCCAAAGTCCCAAAACCGCCAGGCATCACGATAAATCCCTGTGAGTATTTTATAAACATGAGTTTTCTAATGAAAAAATAGTCAAACTCCATGCTGTATAATTTGTCTATATAAGGATTCAGATGCTGCTCGAAAGGCAGTTCTATATTGAGTCCGATAGATTTTCCTCCGCTTTCTTTGGCTCCTTTATTTCCTGCTTCCATGATTCCTGGACCGCCGCCAGTGATGACACCAAAGCCTAGTTCTGTGATTTTTTTGGCGATTTCCTCTGTCATCTTGTAATATTTGGTGTCTGGTTTTATCCTTGCTGACCCAAATATAGACACGCAAGGTCCCATTTTCTGCATTTTTTCATAACCAGAGACTATTTCTCCCATTATCTTAAAGACCATCCAACTGTCTTTGGTGGCCTGCTCGCTCCAAGTTTTTTGTCGAAAACTTTCTCTTAAAATTTCTTCTTCCATTTTATTTAAAATATTTTTCCGCTTCGGTGATGGATTCTGGTTTTCCCACATCTATCAGCAAAGCATCATGTTCGTATCCTTTGATAATATAGTCTTTCATCAGGTCTAAATATTCCTCCATAATGGAGAACTTGCCACGGCGGGTGAAGAGTTTTAGTAAATTAGAATTGATGCAATGTATCCCGCTGAAAGCCAATGGTTTTAGGTTTTTATAAGTGTTTCCAAAGATTTCTTCGCCTGTTTTTTCATTACGCCAGCCCTGCAGGGTCATTGCGCTGTCAAAAAGCAGTTTTCGTGAGCTTTTTCTGTCCGAAACAGCCAAAGTAACCAAGTTGTTGGATTTTAAGTGGAAATCAATGAAATCACTGATATTCAGATTAGTCAAAATATCGGAATTCATGATTAAAAAATGCTCTTCCTGCTCCAAAAGTTCCTTGGCAAAAACCAAAGCACCGCCTGTTTCTAGAAGCTCTTCGGACTCGTCGGAAATTTCTATTTTAGCACCGAAATTATTATTTTCTTTCAGAAAATCAACAATCTGCTCTCCGAAATGATGAATATTAATAATAAAATCATTAATCCCGAAAGACTGCAGAAATCTGATATTTCTTTCCAAAAGGGTTATGTTATTTACCTTAGCCAGAGCCTTTGGGTGTTTGTCCGTGAAAGGTTTTAATCTTGTCCCTTTTCCTGCCGCGAATATAAAAGCTTTCATACTCTATGCATTTAGCTGAGGTTGTTCATTGTGAGTGACTTTTACACTTACTTTATCAGCGTATTTGTGTTGTAAAAATTTACCTATTTTTATTGCTGAATAAACTGAGCGGTGCTGTCCGCCAGTGCAGCCAAATGAAATCTGAAGATGCTCAAATCCTCGCTCTATATAGTTATCCACAGATATGGATATCAGGGATTTTACTGAGTTTAGGAAATCTGGCATTTGGGTTTTTTCTTCCAAATATTCCTGCACAGCCAAGTCAGCTCCTGTCTGAGGCTTGTATTCATCTATTCGTCCTGGGTTTAGGATTCCACGGCAGTCAAAAACAAATCCACCGCCATTGTCTGTATTGTCCTTCGGAATTCCGCTTTTCTTGTAAGAAAAACTATAAATATTGATATGTAGCATAATAAAATAATTCCCGCAAATTTACAAATCTTAAAATAAAAAGAATTTTTACCCAGAAATCAAAGCGTTTATCTTCTTCTGAGTGTCTGGTTCATTGAGTTTTTCTATAACTGAATAAAGCTCTGGGAAAGCGGCGTTTTCCTGCCAATTTGCAGAAAAGTCCGTTAGGTTTTTTATTCCCTGTCCGATACTTGACAGGAAATGAGCTTTCCGCTGGATAAGTCCTCTAAAACCATAAGCGCCAAGCACTTGCAAAAATCTGATAAGCTGGCAGTAGGGAAGAGCTTCTTTCAGCGCAGGCTGTGTTTCTCTGTCCCAAAGGCTGAAATAAAAATCCAGCATTTCTGTTTTCCATTCGGCAGGGAAGTTGGCTTTCGCTTGGAATAAAAAAGAAACCACATCATAGACCGCAGGCCCTAGCATAGCCGATTGATAATCAATGAAAAACACTTCGTTCTCTTCGTTTACTAAAATATTTCTTGATTGGAAATCTCTCAGCATTATTGTTTTAGGAGAGAGGTTTTCTATTTTAGCCGTCAAAGTTTGAAATTCTTTTAGCAGAGAACTTTTGTGATAAGGCAATTCCAAGACATCCACCATGAAATTTTTAAAATAATATAAATCATGCGTAATCGGCAGATTGTCATAGGCTTCGTATTCGAAAGTTCTGCAAAAATCTATTTTTCCTTCGGTTTTTTGTTGTAGAGTGAATAGCTTTTCCAAGGTTTGTTTCACCAATGATTTTACCCTTTCGCTGTGCCCTTCGGCAGAGATGATTTCAGACAAAGTATTTTTGCCCAAAAACTCCTGAACATAAAGCGTTTTTCCTTCATTGACAGCCAAGATTTTAGGCGTATTTAGCTTTAATGCAGAAAATTCTTCCGAAAGATAAAGAAAAGCCTCGTTTTCTCTAATATTTTCGTTGTAAGTAATGATAAAATCCTGATTATGAGACTTTCCGATGAAATTGATTCTCGATGAGCCGCTCTGCTGTAATACCTGAAAATCAGCAGCAGGAGAGCCTATGAATTCCTCAAAAAAAGTTTTTGCGGTGGATAGATGCATAAAAAATTCTTTTAGCCACAAAGTTAAAGAATTTATCAGACAGCGTAGGTGAATAAAAAGTTTTTGTTAATTTTGCCTAAATTGTAAGAGTTATGAATAAAAAGAATGTCGCCGTGGTAATGGGCGGTTTTTCCGATGAGTATATCGTTTCGCTGAAAAGCGGTCAGCTTATTTTTGATGAATTGGATAGGGATTTGTACAATGTTTATAGAGTTCATGTCTTGAAGGAAGGTTGGTTTTTTGTGGATGATAATGATGAAAAATTCCCAATAGACAAAGCCGATTTCTCGGTAAAACTAGCCGATGGAACGAAGCTGAAATTTGATGTTTGTTTCAATACCATTCATGGAACACCTGGTGAAAATGGGCTTTTGCAGGCGTATTGGGATGCTGTGGGACAGAGATATACGGGCTGTGATTTTTACCAAAGTGCATTGACATTCAATAAAAAAGATACTCTGGCGGTGCTTTCTAAATATGGAATTCCTTCGGCGAAGAGTATTTATTTGAGAAAAGGTGATACTTTCAGCGAAGATGAAATTATCTCTGAACTTGGGCTTCCTTGTTTTGTAAAACCAAATCAGTCTGGTTCTAGTTTGGGAATTTCAAAAGTGAAAGAAAAATCTGAGTTCAAAGCCGCTCTGGAAAAAGCCTTCCACGAAGATGATGAGGTGCTGATAGAGAGCTTTTTGGATGGAATGGAAGTTTCGGTAGGAGTGGTGGATTATAAAGGAGAAATTACCGTTTTGGGAATTACGGAAATCGTTTCCGAAAATGATTTCTTCGACTATGAAGCTAAGTATGAAGGTGCTTCTCAGGAAATTACACCTGCCAGAATAGATGAGCCGACACGACTAAAAGTAGAAGAAATAGCGAAGAAAGCCTATAAGTCATTGGGAATGAGTGGTTTTTCTCGTTCGGAATATATCATTATGAACGGAACACCTTACATGCTGGAAATGAATACCAACCCAGGTTTTTCTCCTGCAAGTATCCTGCCGCAGCAGGCGAAAATCTACGGAATTTCCATCAAAGATTTGTGCGGAAATGAAGTGGAAAAAGCCTTAAACAAACATTAAAAACATAAAAATTATGAAAACACTTTGGTTGACAGCATTTCTATTTCCTCTGTTTTTCTCTGCGCAAACAGAAGAAGACCTGTATACCGAGTTAAAACTAAATCTTCCGAAAACAAAGAATACCGCTAAAGAAGTGAGAGTGGAGCCAGATGAAATATATTTGGATAAAAAAATGTGTTTTCTTTTAACTGTAAATGATGTGGATAATGAGGGTGAAGAAAAGCAAACAGAATATGGTCTGGTGCCTTATTCCTATGAAATAAAATCCCTGAAAGGAGAACTTTTATTCTTTGGAGTGGCGAAAAAAGATGAAGCAGGAAACTGGAGAGGTATTGTAGATTTTAATATCATTGGTAAAAAAGCTTACAGAAACCCAAAAGTAACTGGAGCAACTCGTTTGATGGAAAACTTAGTAACCAATAATGTTTTTAATAAAGACTGCAGCGTGAATTTGGATAATTTGAAGCAGTTTTATGAAAAATCAAATCAAACTCGCTAGAAAACACTGAGGAAATAAGTAATGATGATGGATAACGAAACGCAAAAGAGAGATGAAGCAAAAGAGAAGATAAAACGGCTTCTCTTTGAGCAGGATGCTGTGGAAAAACTTAGAAACTTAGCATTGCAGTTGTACGCAGAAGGGTTTTCAGAGAAGGAAATCTATCAAATATACCTAGAAAGTGATGTTGAATTACAGAACGATGGGACAGATGAGCACCTTATAGAGACTTTGGAAGAAGTGATGGATATGATGGTGGGTTGGTATCCGTGCAGAAATATTGATTTTGCTAATGAAAGCTATAAGAGGAAGTGAATAATATTTAAGAAAACTAAAAATAAACAATGAAAACAGCGGTATTCCCTGGGTCTTTTGACCCTGTTACCTTGGGGCATTATGATATTGTAGAAAGGGCGACGAAACTTTTTGATAAAATCATCATCGCCATAGGGCATAATGTACAGAAAAAATACATGTTTTCTCTGGAGCAGAGAAAAGAATTTTTGAGAAATACTTTTAAGGATTTTTCTAATGTGGAGATTGACTCTTTTGAGGGGCTTACGGTGGACTACTGCCGAAAGAGAAATGTGAATTTCATCATCAGAGGGCTGAGAAATCCTGCCGACTTTGAGTTTGAAAAGGCGATCGTGCATATCAATAGGACACTTACTTTGGAGAACAAGATAGAAACGATTTTCCTGCTGACTTCTTCAGCTAAGTCGTTCATCAGCAGCAGCAGTGTCAGGGAGATTATTTCGCTAGGTGGCGACTATACTTTGTTCGTTCCAGATGCAGTGAGGGTGTAGGAAGAAGGTCGGTCATAGAAACTTGATTTTTGCCACACGGACTCGTTTTGTGTGGTTATTGTTTTGAAAAAATAAAATGTTGATTTATGTTGTATGAAAATTTTAATTTCGTAATTGAACTTTTGGGGCTGGTATCTTTCTCAATGTCTGGGGCTTTTGCAGCGATAGAGAAAAGATTAGACCCTTTCGGTGTGCTTATAGTGTCTTTCGTTACTTCCTTTGGTGGAGGGACTTTGCGGGATTTACTGCTGGAAGTTCCTGTCTTCTGGATGAAAGATATGTTCAGTTGCACGGTGGTTTTTTTAGCGAGTATCTTTGCGATGCTGGTAAAGGTTTTTGAGAAAAAATTCGAAACACCGTTGTTCATTTTTGACAGCTTTGGGCTTGGGCTTTTTACTATTATGGGGATTCAGAAAGGGCTGAATGCGGAGCATGGAATGATTATTTCTCTCACTTTGGGGGTTATCACAGGTTGTTTTGGTGGGATTTTTAGAGATATTTTGCTCAATAGAATTCCTTTGGTTTTGAGAAAAGAAATCTACGCTACGGCGTGTATTGTGGGCGGAGTTTTGTTTTTGGTGTTGTATAGATACACTTCCATGCCGTATATTATGGTGCATGTTTCTACTATTTTGCTGATTGTAGCGGTGAGAACTCTCGCGGTGAGATATCAGTGGGAAATGCCTAAATTCTACTTGTCCAAAGAAGAAAGAAAAGAATAAAAAAGAGCTGTATGTTTTTTGATTTCCATCATCATTTTTGTGGGAGAGAATGTGGAATTTATAACTTGGATTTCACGGAAGAAATTCCAGAAAATTATTTTTCGGTAGGACTTCACCCAAATAAAATTGATGAAAATTACAGACAGAATTTAGATAAAATAAAAGAAATATCCCAGCACCCAAACTGCCTTGCGATAGGCGAATGCGGGCTGGATGGGCTGGTCTCGGCAGATGAGAGTTTGCAGGAACAAATCTTTGAACAGCAGATTCTCTGGGCGAATGAAATCCAAAAACCCGTAGTGGTGCATTGTGTTCGGCGTTTTTCTCAGTTGCTGAGGTTTCAGAAAATCGCAAAAGTGCCGCTCATAGTGCATGGATATAATAAGAAAAAGGAAACCGCCGAAGAGCTTTTGAGCAAAGGCCTTTATTTGTCTTTTGGGAAAGCACTGCTTTATAACTTATCTTTGCAGGAAACAGCGCGGGACATTCCTTTGGATAGGATTTTTTTGGAAACGGATACAGCAGAAGAGCCTATTGATGAGGTTTATCTGAAACTTGCCGAAATCAAAGAAATACCGATAGAAGTCCTTAAAACCGAGATTTGTAAAAATGTACAGCAGGTTTTAAAATGTAAAATTTAATTTTGTTTAAAAATAAAAAATAAAATCATGTCAAGAGTTCTTACAGGAATACAGGCTACAGGAACGCCGCATTTAGGGAATATTTTGGGGGCAATCGTTCCAGCCATAGAATTATCTAAAAAAACAGAGAACGAGTCTTTCTTGTTCATCGCTAATATGCACACTCTCACGCAGATAAAAGATGCTGAGGTGCTGAAAAAAAACACTTACGAAATCGCTGCGGCGTGGCTGGCTTTTGGGCTGGATACAGAGAAAACTTATTTCTACAGACAGAGTGACATTCCAGAAACCTGCGAACTCTCTTGGTATTTGTCTTGTTTTTTCCCTTACCAGAGGCTTACATTGGCTCACTCATTCAAGGATAAAGCAGATAGATTGGGAGATGTGAATGTAGGACTTTTTACCTATCCTATGCTTATGGCAGCGGATATTCTGCTCTACGATGCCGAGGTAGTTCCTGTGGGAAAAGACCAGCTTCAGCATTTGGAAATGGCGAGAGATGTAGGAGCGAGATTTAATAACCAAATGGGCGAGGTTTTCGTGCTGCCACAGGCAGAATTGCAGGAAAACACGAAATATGTGCCAGGGACAGACGGAAATAAAATGTCCAAATCAAGAGGAAATATTATCAATATATTCCTTCCAGAAAAGGAACTGAAAAAACAAGTAATGTCCATAGAAACAGATTCTACACCGCTGGAAGAACCAAAAAATCCTGATACTTGTAAGGTCTTTACGATATATTCACTTATCGCGACAGAGGACAAAACCCAAGCGTTGAGAGAGAAATATCTTGCAGGAAACTTCGGGTACGGACACGCGAAAACAGAATTATTGAATTTGATTTTGGAAACTTATGCCAAGGAAAGAGAAATCTTTGCTTATTATATGGACAATCTTCCTGAATTGGAGAAAAAACTACAAGAAGGAGCAGAGAAAACCAAAAAAGTAGCCCAAAAAACTCTCCAAAGAGTAAGAAAAAGCCTGGGAATGTAAATGAAATTAAAAGTCTTACTTTTGTGAAGTAAGGCTTTTATATTTGCTTTAAAATCTTCTTTACCAACCTTTTATACTACGACCAAAAGACTCTGCGATTTCTCCAAGCGCCAAAAGCATTATGACAACATGCACAATAGTGTATCCAATTTTCTTTTTCATAAAATATAAATTTAAATAATTTTTTGTCTAAAACCCTATTCTTGCGATAGTTTTTCCTAAAACTTCTCCTTTTTCAAATATATAAAATAAAAGAAATAAGAAAGTGAGAATAGTTATTTTATTTACTGCACTTCTGAAATGTGTATCTTTCTTTTCCATTTTCATTATTAAGTTTTTTTTCATGCAATTTCTATTGTAAAAACAAGATAAAATTTATTCTATGTCTTTAATTTTTTTAGTATTAAGGACTATTAAATCGAAATTTTCTAACGATTTTGTAAATTTAAACATAATTTAATAATATCCAAAACATTTTGTGCCTATCTTTGCAACATGTTGAAAATAGATAAAATAGAACTTCCTGATTTTCCATTGCTTTTGGCGCCGATGGAAGATGTTTCGGATCCGCCGTTTCGCCGTTTGTGCAAGATGCATGGGGCAGACCTGATGTATTCAGAATTTATCTCCTCCGAGGGGCTTATTCGTGATGCGATAAAGAGCAAAAAAAAGCTGGATATTTTTGATTATGAAAGACCTGTGGGGATTCAGATTTTTGGGGGTGATGAGGAAGCGATGGCGATGTCTGCTAAGATAGTGGAAACGGTACAGCCAGATTTGGTGGATATCAATTTTGGTTGTCCTGTGAAAAAGGTAGTCAGCAAAGGCGCTGGGGCAGGAGTTTTGAAAGATATTGATTTGATGGTAAAACTCACCAAAGCAGTGGTAAATTCTACCGAACTGCCAGTTACGGTAAAAACTCGGTTGGGCTGGGATACAGAGAGCATCAATATAGAGGAAGTAGCGGAGAGATTGCAGGAAGTGGGCATAAAAGCCCTTACCATCCACGCCCGAACGAGAACACAGATGTATAAAGGAAAAGCCGACTGGGAGTACATTAGCAAAGTTAAAAACAATCCTAATATAGAAATCCCGATTTTCGGAAATGGTGATATAGATTCGCCAGAAACAGCTCTAGAATACAGGGAGAAATACAATATTGACGGAATGATGATTGGGCGCGGGGCGATAGGTTATCCATGGATTTTTAACGAGATAAAACATTTCTTCCAAACGGGAGAAAAACTACCGCCGCCTACAATAAAAGACAGGCTGGAAGCTGTAAGACAGCATGCAGAATGGTCAGCAGAATGGAAAGGTGAAAGAGCGGGACTGATAGAGATGAGGCAGCATTACAGCAATTATTTCCGAGGGATACCTCATTTTAAGGAATATAGAACCAAGTTCTTACAGGTTCTAACGATGCAGGAAATGGAGGCTGTTTTGGAGGAAATTTATACTCAGTTGGATAAGGAATAAACATGCCTTTTTTAGAACTAAAAAACTTAACAATAGGCTACGGAGAGCCTTTCGTTTCGTCCATTGATGCAGAGCTTTTGCTTGGAGAGGTTTGTCTTTTGGTGGGGAATAACGGCATTGGGAAAACTACCCTTATGAGGACTATTTTGGGGCAGATTCCACCAATGGAAGGGCAGATTTGGATTAAAGAAACTGAAATAAAATCGGTTTCTTCCGAGCAGATTCCCAAATGGATTTCTATGGTTTTTTCTAAAACTCAAGTTCCTGAAAATTACACAGTTATGGATTTGGTTTCGTTAGGGAAATACATTCATTATCCGTATTATTTTAAGCTAAATTCTGATGATTTGCAGGAAGTGGAGGAGATTATAGATAGTCTGAATTTGACTTCGTATAAGGATTTTCCGCTCAAAAAACTATCCGATGGAAATCTTCAGAAAGCATTTATAGGGAGGGCTTTGGCTCAGAATACGCCGATGATTATTTTGGATGAACCTACGACATATCTAGATGAAGAAAATAAAATGATGATTCTAAATCTTTTGAAAAAATTAGCAAAAGAAAAAAATAAGGCTATTTTGTTTTCTTCGCATGACTGGCGTCTGGCAAAAGATTTTTCAGATAAAATCTGGTGGCTGAAAGACCATAGGCTAAAAATAGGCGAAATTCCCAAAAATGCCCTTTCGGCGGGGATGGACGCCATGGAAAAAGTTTTTTGGTTTGTAAAATAAAAAATTGACTAACTTTGCCTCTTTCAATTTTAGATTTCAAAGGAATTTATCATGCGTAGAGAACATAATCTCATTCCTGAAGAAGCGGAATGGAAGAAGAAAGTATTTAGAATAATATACTTTGCGGAGACACCCTTAGGGAAGTTGTTTGATGTAGTTTTGCTGGCGATGATAGTCCTCAGTGCCCTGATAGTCGTCATGGACAGTGTGGAGAATATTCGTTTTCATAAGACTTTCCTAGTCATTGAGTGGCTTATGAACATCATTTTTACGGCAGAATACATAGTTCGGATAATGGTTGTCAAAAACAAGAAAGACTATATATTCAGCATGATGGGGGTTATAGATTTTCTTTCTATCCTGCCGTTCTATATCGGTATTTTTACTCCCGAGGCTAAATATCTTATGATTATCAGATTGTTCCGATTACTCAGGGTATTTAGGATTTTAAATATGATGGACTATATGGATGATGGGCATTATATCTTGGAGTCACTCAGAAGCAGTTCTAGAAAAATTTATATTTTCCTGATGTTCATTACCATTATTGTGGTGGTTTTAGGAGCGCTTATGCATATCATAGAGGGCGGGAAAAACGGCTTTCATAATATTCCTGTGAGTATCTACTGGGCGGTGGTCACCATCACTACGGTGGGGTATGGGGATATTTCTCCCGCTACGCCGCTGGGGAAACTGCTTTCAGTGGTTCTTATGCTCTGTGGTTATAGCATTATAGCTGTGCCGACTGGGATTGTTTCATCTCAGATGAGAGAATGTATGAACAAGGCAAAGAAACTGTGTGACTGCTGTGGAAATATTGATAATGATAGTGATGCTAGATATTGTAAGCAGTGCGGACATAAAATAGTAGAAGAATCTTCCTAATTTAGGGAGATTTTTTTATTATAAAATCTGATTTTAGAATTTTGAATAAGGTTTTTTGAGGCTTGTGATTTTTTTCTTTTTTAAAGATTAAAAACAACTAATGTTAAAGTTTTTGTAAAACTGCGATAGAAAGCATAAAAATACTTAATAAATTTCATATATTTGTGCGAATTAAAAATAAAATAGATAAATGGGACTATTTAATGTATTCACGAAAGAGATAGCGATTGACTTAGGAACAGCTAATACCCTAATTATACATAACAACAAAATCGTAGTAGATCAGCCGTCTATCGTAGCGGTGGAGCGTAATACGGGGAAAATTATAGCAGTAGGAGACAGAGCAAAACACATGCAGGGGAAAACCCATGAGGAAATAAAGACAATCCGTCCTTTGAAAGATGGAGTTATCGCAGATTTCCAAGCTTCCGAAAGCATGATTAAGGAATTTATTAAACAAATTCCAGGAATCAAGGGAAGAGTTTTTCAGCCAGCTCTTAGAATTGTTGTTTGTATCCCTTCTGGGATTACAGAGGTGGAGATTAGAGCGGTTAAGGACTCTCTTCAGAAAGTTCATGCTAAGGAAATTAGACTTATCTATGAACCAATGGCGGCTGCGATAGGTGTAGGAATAGATGTTCAGAAGCCAGAAGGAAACATGGTGATAGATATAGGAGGGGGAACTACAGAGATTGCAGTGATTGCACTTGGAGGAATCGTTTGTGATAAGTCTGTTAAAATTGCAGGAGATGTGTTTACAGATGATATAGCCTATTATCTAAGAACCAACCATAACTTATACATCGGGGAAAAAACAGCAGAGAGAATAAAAATAGAAGTAGGTGCAGCGATGGAAGAACTAGATGTAGAAGTGGATGATATTTCTGTACAGGGTAGAGACCTTATCACAGGAAAACCAAAAGAAATTATGATAGGCTATAAGGAAGTTGCTATAGCATTAAATAACTCAATATCTAGAATAGAAGATGCGGTGATGGAGACTCTTTCCATGACTCCGCCTGAACTTGCAGCAGATATTTGGAAAACAGGTATATATCTTGCAGGGGGAGGAGCGCTGTTGCGTGGTCTTAGCGATAGAATACACAAAAAAACAGGGCTTCCTGTATTCGTAGCCGAAGATCCTTTGAGAGCCGTAGTAAGAGGAACAGGGATAGCACTGAAAAACATAGATAAGTTTAAGTTTTTGATTAGATAAGTGCCTTAGTCAAGATGTTGTCTTTTGTATGGAGGTTTTTGGAGAGGAACAGTCTTGGTACTTTTTTCGTTTTTCTCCAGTTGGTATCAGTAGTTCTTATTTTTAGTAGGAACTCCATGCAGCGTTCTTTTGTAGCAGCACATGCATCAGCTTTTAATGCCTTTGTGTCTGGTTACATAGATGAGGGGGCAAGTTATTTCAGCCTGAAACAAGTAAATGAAGACCTGACCGCTCAGAATAAAATGCTCATGCAACAGCTGTATGGTAAGAAAAAATCCGCTGAAGCCAAATTTGTCCATGTGGATAATACTTTTACAGAAGGTCAGTCTTACTCTGTGATGGATGCAGAAATTATCCAAAACAGTATAAATAGAAATAATAATTATTTCACAATTAACAGAGGAAGAAACCACGGCGTGGAACCACAGATGGGAGTGATAGCTCCGCAGGGAATAGCGGGGATAGTTATCAATACAACGGCCAACTATGCTTTGGTGCAGTCTGTTTTGAGTGTAAATAATATTAAAATAAATACATCTCTAAAAAAATCTGATTTTTTCGGGACTTTGACTTGGGATGGAGAGGATACACGAGTAATGCACCTAAAAGACATTCCTAAATATGTTTCTGTAAAAGTGGGAGATACCGTAATTACAGATGGTAAATCATCTATTTTCCCAAAAGGAATCATGATAGGAAGAGTGGCTGGTTATGATGTAGATAGTAAAACAGGGCACTGGGATATTTCTGTGGAGCTGAGCCAGAATATGGGACAGGTGCAGAAAGTTTTCGTGGTTAAAAACCTCAAAAAAACAGAACTAGAAGAGATAAAAGAGATTTTAGATGCTGCTGTAAAGGAAAATGATTAGTAGAAATATTTTGACGGATATTTTATTCATTGTAGTATTGGTAATATTACAAGTTTTTTTGTTGAATAGAATCCTCATCATGGGCAAGTATCCGCCAATTGTCTATCCTATCTATGTGATGTTTTATCCTTTTTATAGGGATAAATTTCAGTTTTTAGGGACAAGTTTCCTGCTGGGGTTAGGAATGGATATGTTTTTGGGAACATGGGGGATTAATGCCTTTGCGACTACATTGATAGCTTTTGTAAGAACCGTTATATTTCGGTCATCATCAGATTCTACATCGGATTTTTTCTCTTTTGAATCTTTGCAGTGGACACAGTTTCTGGGTTTTATTCTTACTAATCTTTTTTTACACCAGTTTTTGGTTCAGTTTATAGAGTATTTTAAGTTGAGCAGAGCGTTAGATGTGCTTATCAATATCTCTATAACCACTGCATATTCGTTTGTTTTTGTTTTATTTTATGTTTTAATATTTAAAATCAAGCAGAGAGTTTGAGACCATATTTTAAAATTCTAATTTCTTTAGGGCTTATAGCTGTGATATTTGTCGCTAGACTAGCTTATTTACAGCTGTTTACGGATAGATATGCTCTCAATGCAGCCAATACATCTATCAAGATAGAATATATCATCCCTCAGCGTGGGGCTATTTTTGATAGAAATTCCAAATTACTAGTAGGAAACCAACCCGCTTATGAAATATCCTATACAGAAGCTTTGATGAAAGCTGATTTTGATATATTGGGTTTTTGTAAGTTGATGAATATCACTGAGGCAGATTACAATCATAAAATGAAGGAGATAAAGGCAGATAAGTATTTTTCTAAATTTACTCCGATGACTTTTATGAAGGATTTGAGCAGGGAAGATGTGGCGAGAATTCAAGAAATTATATTTAAATATCCAGCGTTTTCGGTTGTTTCCAGACCACAGAGAAAATATGAAGTTTCTACTTCGGGGAATTTGCTCGGGTATACTAACCAAGTAAATGCTGCCTATATCAAAAAAGACTCTCTATACTATCTTCCTGGGGATATAGCAGGGATGAGCGGTATAGAAAAAGCCTATGAAAGGGTGCTCCGAGGCGAAAAAGGAATGAAATATATTCAGAAAGATATTAAGCTTCGGAATATAGGTTCATATAAAAATGGAGAATTAGACAAGGAGATGATTTCAGGGAAGGATTTGGTTTTGACAATAGACTACGACCTCCAAAGAATGGCTCAGGAAATGCTCGTAAATAAGCGTGGCGCAATAGTAGCGATAGACCCAAATAACGGCGAAATCCTAGCAATGGCTACAGGTCCAGATATAGACCCAAATCTATTTACAGGTCCAGAAAAAACTAAAAATCTGTATCGTCTACAGATGGATAGTATGAATAGACCGATGTTTGACCGCTCTATTCAGGCGGCCTATCCACCAGGTTCTACCTTTAAACTTGTTACAGCGCTTTCCGCTATGCAGATGGGCGTGATGACTCCTACTACGATTTTCCCTTGTGGAGGCGGATTCAATGTTTCTGGGGTTAGAATCAAAGGGCACGGAGGCGCAGACCCTCTTATACCATCTATCCAAGTTTCTAGTAACTGTTATTTCTCTTATGCTTATTTAGCAATGCTCAATAAATACCCAGGAAATCCAAGCAAAGGAGCAGATGAATGGGCGAAAATTATGCATAGTTTTGGACTTGGGCAGTTTTTAAATAACGATTTGGCCGTTGGGTCAAAGGGACTGATACCAGATGGCAAATTTTATGAAAAGAGGTATGGTAAAAATTGGAAACCTCTCCAAGCTGTTTTCAACGGGATGGGGCAGGGCGAAATCCTTTTAACGCCTTTGCAGATTGCTAATTTTACGGCAGCTATTGCAAATAGAGGTTGGTATTACACACCACATATTGTAAAATCTATTGACGGAAAACCTAATCCAGACAAGAGATTTAAAGTAAAAAATCAGACATTAGTAGACCCAAAATATTTTGAACCAGTGATAAGGGGAATGGAAGCAGTGGTTTTGAGGGGAACGGGACGAGCTTTGAAATCTAATGATTTTACTCAGTTGGCAAAAACGGGAACAGCACAAGTTCCACAGGGGAAGGATAATTCTATCTACACCATGATAGCACCAGCTGACAATCCTAAAATAGTAGTCGCAGCGGTGATGGAGCATGCTGGTTTCGGGGCAACTTGGGCGGGGCCTGCCTGTACGGTGATAGCCGAAAAATATCTTTTAGGAGAGCTCAAACGAGAGCATCTTTATAAAAGGCTGATAGGAGCGAGTTTCATGGCTGAATATAACAGACAATGGGTAGTTCATTTGAAAAAAATAGGAAGATATGAACCTCCTAAACCAGATTCTCTTGCAATGAAAAAAATACAAGACAGTCTGCGACTGCTGAACGAGAAAAATAAAACAATCGATAATAAAAATAAACAAACTCAAAAAACACCATAATAGATATGAGATGGGCTAATGGATTAGACAAAATAGGGCTGCTGCTCTACATCCTTATCGTTTTGTTTGGTATCGCTAATGTGTATAGTGTAAGTACGGATAGCGGTATAAAACAGGCGGTTTGGTTTGGTATCTCATTGTTTGTTATGATGATGATTTTGTTTGTCCGTGGAAGTGTTTTTGAGAGTTTGGCGCCATTTTTTTACATTGTTGCGGTTGTTTTGCTGGTTGGACTTTTCCCTTTAGGGAAAGAAATCAACGGACAGAGGAACTGGTATGTATTTGGGCCGATAAGTTTACAGCCAGTGGAATTTGTGAAAATAGCCATTGCCCTTATGATGTCCTCTTATGTAGGAAACCCAGATTTCAGTATGAAAAACGGAAGGTCATTATTGACTGCCTTTGCTATCATTGGTATTCCTGGGCTTTTGGTGCTGTTGCAGCCAGATGTAGGTTCTTTGATGGTTTTCATGGCATTTGCTATTGCTTTGTATCGTGAGGGACTTAGTGGATGGCTTTTTACTGCAGGTTTTTTGGTGGTAGGAGTGTTCTTGTTGTCATTGGTTTTTGAACCTGTATATATTGTAAGTGCAATCGTGCTTTTGACCTTATTAGGAGTTTATTTTAGTAGGATTCAGCTTGGTTTTAGTACAATTTCTACACTTGTAGTGAGTGTTGGTATACTTGCAGGAATAAGTTTTGGTGCGCCTAAAGTCATGGAAAAACTCCCGAAACACCAGAGAGAGAGGATAGAGGTTTTGTTCAAAGGAGAAAAAGCATTCCGCGATACGGCAGGGTATAATTTGCTTTACTCTAAAACAGCGATAGGTTCTGGCGGACTTCTCGGAAAAGGCTACAAGGAAGGCTCTGTTACTCAGGGGCATTTCGTGCCAGAGCAGCGTACGGACTATATTTTCTGTACCGTCGGAGAGGAGTGGGGCTTTGTGGGGAGTTCTGTTTTGGTTCTTCTTTATGCAGTGTATATAGGGCGGATTTATTTCTTGGCTGAACGCCAAAAGCCCGTGTTCAATAGAGTTTTCGGATATTGTTTTGCATCGATTTTGATGATGCACTTTGCTATAAATGTGGGGATGGTTATGGGGCTGTTCCCTACGGTAGGGATTCCGCTGCCTTATTTCAGTTATGGGGGAAGTTCCCTTTTGGCGTTTTCTATAATGACCGCTATGTTTTTTAGATTAAACTACGAAGACAAAAATAGTTTGGTTTAAAGTAACCCTATACTTAAATTTCAATTTTTCAGATAAAGGGTATTTTTTAGGGGGTGTTAATGAGAAAAATAATATTTTTATTAACTTTGCCCTATAAAAACATGTGCTTATGTCAATATTAAGGTTTAGTGCATTAGAAAAATTGCCTTTTATCAATTATAGAAAAGATAATTTTGTAGAAACTCCGCCCAAATTATCAGAATTGTTTTGTGAAAATGTATTTTCTGAAGAGAAAATGCGTGAGTTTTTGACCAAAGAAGCCTTCACAGCCGTGATGGATGCCATAAAAAATGGAACTAAAATCCAAAGGTCAGTAGCAGACCAAGTGGCTCTCGGTATGAAAAACTGGGCGATGACCAAGGGCGTTACTCACTACACGCATTGGTTTCAGCCATTGACAGGAACTACTGCAGAAAAACACGATACCTTTTTCACGCCGATAGGTGAGGGCAAAGCTATGGAGCGCTTTAACGGAGCGAACCTTATTCAGCAGGAGCCAGATGCATCTTCTTTCCCTAATGGAGGAATTAGAAACACCTTTGAGGCGAGAGGCTATACCGCTTGGGATCCTACTTCTCCAGCGTTTATTATGGGAACTACCCTTTGTATTCCCTCTATTTTTATTTCCTATACAGGCGAAACATTGGATTACAAAGCTCCGCTTCTGAGAGCATTACACGCTGTGGATGAGGCGGCTACAGAAGTTTGTCAGTATTTTGATAAAAATGTAACCAAAGTTACGGCTACACTTGGTTGGGAGCAGGAATATTTCCTTGTAGATTCGGCGCTTTTTAAGACCAGACCAGACCTTTTGATGACGGGAAAAACCCTTTTGGGACACTCACCAGCGAAGGGACAGCAGCTGGAAGACCATTATTTTGGTTCTATTCCTACTCGTGTGATGAATTTCATGAAGGAATTAGAGATAGAGTGCGTGAAACTGGGCATTCCAGTATCTACAAGGCATAATGAAAATGCACCAAATCAATATGAACTTGCACCAATGTTTGAGGAAGCCAATGTGGCGGTTGATCATAATTCTTTGTTGATGGATCTAATGGCGAGGATAGCGCACAAGCATCATTTTCATATACTTTTCCATGAAAAACCATTTGCGGGAGTCAATGGAAGTGGAAAGCATAACAACTGGTCGCTCTCTACCAATACAGGCGAAAATCTGCTGAGCCCTGGGAAAAACCCGAAAAAAAATCTTCAGTTTTTGACATTTTTTGTAAATGTGATTAAGGCGGTGAATGAATATGCAGACCTTCTTCGTGCAGGGATTGCCACTGCGGGGAATGACTATCGTCTGGGAGCCAATGAGGCGCCGCCAGCGATTATTTCTGTGTTTATCGGTTCTCAGCTTTATGGAGTTTTGGAGGAATTGGAAAAAGTGAGCGAGGGGAAACTCAGCGCTGATGAAAAATATGATTTAAAACTAAATGTAGTCGGCAAAATCCCTGAAATTCTGCTCGATAACACGGATAGAAACCGGACTTCGCCATTTGCTTTTACAGGGAATAAATTTGAGATACGAGCAGTCGGTTCTTCAGCGAACTGCGCAGAGGCGATGACTATCATGAATTCCATCATGGCAAAACAGCTTCGTGTCTTTAAAAAGGAAGTAGATGCTTTGATAGAAGAAAAAGGACTGAAAAAAGATGAGGCTATTTTTAATGTATTGAGAGAATACATCAAGCAGTCTAAAAATATAATGTTCGAAGGGGATGGCTATTCCGAAGATTGGGTGAAGGAAGCCAAAAAACGAGGGCTGAGCAATCTAAAAACCACGCCAGAGGCTTTGAAAAGAGAACTAGACCCGAAATTCATTAGTATGTATGAAGAAATGGGAATCTACACTCAGCGTGAAATAGAGGCAAGAAACGAAATTAAATTAGAAAAATACAGCAACATCGTAGGAATAGAGGCGAAAGTGCTGGCAGATGTGGCGAGAAACCACATCATTCCATCGGCGTTGAAATATCAGAACAGGCTGATAGACAATGTAAAAGGGCTGAAAGAAATCTATGGCGAAATAGACTTTAGACCTTTGGCGAAAGAGCAGATGAATCTGATAGAGAGAATTTCTCACAATGTCCACCAGATAAAAATAGGCGTGGATGAACTTTTGGATGCCAAACAAAAAGCCCAATCTATAAAGGATAATCAAAAACAAGCAGAAGCATTTTGTCAGGAAGTGAAGCCGCTTTTCTCAAAAATACGAGAAGCATCAGACGCCTTGGAAATGATGGTGGATGATGAGCTTTGGCCAATGACCAAATACCGCGAACTGCTCTTTACGAAATAAACAAACGCTCAGTGCAAGATTTTGTGCTGAGTTTTTTTAATAAAAATATAAAATCATGAATCAGAGAGAAAAACAATTACAATTTCATAAAAATTTGGCGACAGGGCTTCTTGTCTTGATGCTCGTCATCTACATAAGTATGGTGTTTTTGCAGAAAAAATATCCCGAAATGTCCTTTATAGGCTATGTGAAGGCTTTTTCCGAGGCTGCTATGGTGGGAGCTCTTGCTGACTGGTTTGCGGTAACGGCATTATTCCAAAAGCCAATGGGACTGCCCATTCCACACACCAATCTGATAGAAGAACGAAAGGCGGATATTGGGAATAATTTGGGAGGATTTGTTGTAGAGAATTTTCTAAAACCAAAGCAAATTCGTTTTCATATTGAAAATATTAAAGTATCTAAATATATGGTAGAATGGCTTTCCAAAGAAACCACTCCTGAAAAAATAGAAAACATCATAAAGGGAATGTCCCTCAATGTGAGAGCCAGTCAGATGCTTGTGGAGTTTTTGGATAAGGGAAAACATCAGGAATTATTTAACCAACTTTTCCAGAAAATAGAAGTTTATATTTCTGAAAACCAAAATGTGGTTCGGAGAGAAATAGATAATCAGTTTCCACCGCTTATTCCATCTTTCATCAGAGAAGCGATTTCAGAAAAGGTGGTGGATGGTCTGCAGGAATTTGTAATGAAAATTACCAGAGATGAGGCGCATTCTGTAAGGCGAGAAATGACCACGCAGCTCTATGATTTTGCTGAAAGGCTTAATTCTTCTGAATGGGAAAATAAAATCACAAAACTCTTGCAAGATAATGTAAATAAGCAGATTAGTGGATTTAAAACCAATGAGGAGTTTCAGAAAAAACTGGATATTTGGTTTCAGAAGACGGCTTATAGATTTGCATTGAGAAATAAAACAAAAATAGGAGATTTTATCAGTGATACGGTTAAAAACTGGGAAGGCAAGGAGCTGAGCCAAAAGCTGGAAATGGAAGTAGGGAAAGACTTGCAGTTTATCAGAATCAATGGGACTTTGGTAGGAGGTATGGTAGGTCTGGTGATTTATGCTCTTACACAGCTTTTGTAGAAAAAACAAATCGGATATCCTTGGATATCCGATTTCGTCTAAAATAAATAAAATATAATGAAAAAACTAAAACTACTTTGGTTCTAACACGCAGAACGGGATGATAATCTCTTCTAGGGAAATCCCTCCGTGTTGATAGGTGTCTTTGTAATAATTCACAAAATGGTTGTAATTTTTAGGGTAAGCAAAGAATAAATTGTTCTTCGCAAAGATATATTTGCTGCTCACATTCCCTTTTGGAAGGAATAGCTTTTCAGGATTGGTAATCGCCCAGACATCTTTGTCTTCATAGGTTAGACTTTTTCCTGTTTTATATCTTATGTTGGTAGAGGTTTCTCTATCACCCACCACTTTGCTTGGTTTTCTTACATAAATCATTCCGTGGTCAGTAGTTATCACAAGCTTGAAGCCGTTTTCTGCTGCCTGTTTGATGATTTTGATAAGAGATGAATTTTCAAACCAATTGTATGTTAATGAACGGAATGTTTTATCATCTCTAATTAGCTGATCTACAATGGTATTATCAGTTTTCGCGTGAGAAAGAATGTCTATAAAGTTATAAACAATCACCAATAAATCATTGTTTTTGTGCTGATTAAAATCTTCTAATATTTTTCGCTCAAAATCAGCATTTAATATCTTAATATATTTTGAACTTTTCCCTTGCAGACCGAGTCTTTTCATTTGGTCTTTTAGGAAATCAAATTCAAATTCATTTTTGTTTCCGTCTTCATTGTCATTGAACCATTTATCTGGAAATCTTTTTTCTATTTCCAAAGGCAACAGCCCTGCGAAGAAAGAATTTCTAGCATACTGAGTCGCCGTTGGCAAGATGCTGTACAGATACTCTTCAGAAGTTTTATTGTAAAACTTAGTGAAAAGCGGTTCTACTACTTTCCATTGGTCATATCTCAGATTATCTATCACCAAAAGAAGAACTTTGTCTTTCTCTATCTCTGGTTTTACTTTTTCCTTGAAAAGGGTGTGGTTCATCAGAGGCTTGTCATTTGAGTTAAGCCAATGTTCGTAGTTGTTTTCTATGAATTTAGCAAATTGGATATTTGCTTCTTCTTTTTGATTTTGAAGCAATTCTGAAAACTCACTATCAAAAACCTTATCAAATTTTATTTCCCAATTAAGGATTTTCTTATAATATTCTGCCCAGTCTTCGTAATTATGAAGGTTGGAAAGTTCCATACTCAGATTTCTGAACTCTTGTTGGTACTCAGAAATGGTCTGCTGTTCTACTAAAGTATCTTGTTCAAGATTTTTCTTTAATGAAAGTAGAACTTGATTTGGGTTCACTGGTTTTAGAATATAATCTGCAATTTGTGAACCTATGGCCTGCTCCATGATGTGCTCCTCTTCATTTTTCGTTACCATCACTATTTTGATGGAGCTGTCCAAGTTTTTAATCATCGGAATGGCTTCTAAGCCAGATATGCCAGGCATACTTTCGTCAAGAAGAACGAGTGCGAAACTGTTTTCTTCTATCAGTTCCAAGGCCTCATTCACATTGTTGATAGGAGTAACGCTGTAACCTTTGCTTTCCAAGAAAACAATGTGCGGCTTCAGCATCTCTATCTCATCATCTACCCAAAGTATTTTTGACATAATTTTTTTCCACTAATTTTCTGTTTTCAAAAGTATGGAGAAAAAATATTAAAATTATACCAACGAAATGTTAATATTTGGTTAAAGTTTTTTTCATAATTTTACACGATAAAATCTTTTTATGGCTAATAAGTTGAAAATCATCAATGATCCTGTTCATGGATTTATAAAAATCCCGTATGAAATTATTTTTGATATCATGGAACATCGCTGTTTCCAGAGATTGAGAAGAATTTCTCAAACGGGACTGTTGAGTTTGATTTTCCCAGGAGCTACCCACACTCGTTTTCATCATGCGATAGGCGCAATGCATTTGATGTTTAATGCACTAGAAATTTTGAAACAAAAAGGCGTGAAAATTTCTATGGAAGAGGAAAAGGGAGCGATGTTGGCTGTCCTGCTTCATGATGTGGGACATGGCCCTTTTTCTCATGCTTTGGAGAATATACTGATGGACAACTGGCATCACGAAAAACTTTCCCTGCTTCTGATGGAGCAGCTGAACGAAGAGTTTTCAGGCGAACTAACCGTTGCGATACAGATGTTTCAAGGGAAATATCATCGTAAATTTTTTAATCAATTGATTTCGTCACAACTTGATGTGGACAGGCTCGATTATCTCAGAAGAGACAGCTTCTACACAGGAGTTTCGGAAGGAAATATCAATACACAACGGATTTTATCAACGCTGAATGTCCTTGATGATGAGCTGGTTCTGGACGAGAAAGGAATTTATTCCATTGAGCATTATCTCGTGGCGAGGATGTTCATGTATTGGCAGGTTTATTATCATAAAGCAGCAGTATTGGCAGAAAATTTATTGATAAAAATAATGAACAGAGCCAAAATATTGGTTTCGCAAAATGTGAAAGTAGAAGCTTCCGAAAACCTCAAATATTTCTTATACAGAGAGAGTTCCACAGAGGCTACGGAGGAAGATATAGCGAGGTTTATGGAGCTGGATGATACGGATGTGTTACAGGCTATAAAATCATGGAAAAATCATGATGATTTCGTGCTTTCGTATCTTTGTAAAACGGTTATTAACAGGAAGTTTCCTAAAATTATTTACTCTTCTACGCCTTTTTCGGATGATTTGGTGCAGGAGAAAGTGCGGGAAACTAATTTGCATTTTGGGATAGAAAACGGAGATTTACTCGTGGATAATATTGAAAGAAATCTGCTGCCTTATGATAAAACCAAACAGCCTATCTATCTCCTGCGGAATGACATGGAAAAAGTAGCGTTGGAACAGGCGGGAAGCCAGATTTTATCAATGAATATCAATGAAAAAATAACGAGATATATTTTATCCTTTCCAAAGGAAATTTCATGATTTTTTATGTTAAAAATATAAATAAATATAAATTTTTATTATACTAATAGGATTTTTCTTATCTTTGCACGATTATGGAGTTTACAGCTGCTGAAATTGCTGGTCTTATCAAAGGAAAAGTAATTGGAGACCAAGGAATAAAAGTTCATGGATTTTCCCCTATAGAAGAGGGAAGGCATGGACATTTGTCTTTTATTGCGAATGAAAAATTTGCACATTTTCTGCATTCTACGGAGAGTTCTGTGCTTATTGTTTCAAAAAAACTTTTGAAAGAAGAAAGTTATAAGCCAGTCATCATAGAGGTGGAAGATGCATATCTTGCATTTCAGGTTTTGATGAACCTTTATCAGCAGATGACCGAAAAGAAAAAAGGAATAGAAGCGCAGAGTTTTATCCATGAAACGGCTGTTTTGGGAGAGGAGGTTTATGTAGGTGCGTTCACTTATATTTCAGAAGAAGCGGTAATTGGCGATGGTGTCCAGCTTGCTCCTCAGGTTTTCATTGGTAAAAATGTGAAAATCGGTAAAAACTCTAAAATAGACAGCGGTGCGAAAATTTATGATGGCTGTATCATTGGCGAAAATTGTGTTGTCCACTCTAATACTGTGGTAGGAGGAGATGGATTCGGTTTTCAGCCTACACCAAATGGATATGACAAAATCCCGCAGTTGGGAAATGTAATCATAGAAAATAATGTAGAAATAGGCTCTAACTGTAGTATTGACAGGGCTACCATAGGTTCTACCATTATAGGAGAAGGGACTAAAATAGACAACCTTATCCAAATCGCACACAATGTGAAAATTGGAAAAAACAATGTGATTGCTGCGCAGGCAGGAATTGCAGGTTCTACTACCATTGGCAATTGGAATATGATCGGTGGTCAAGTGGGAATTGTAGGACATATCAACATAGGAAATCAAGTAAAAATACAAGCACAGAGCGGTGTAAATAAGAATGTAAAAGATGGCGAAGCACTGTATGGAGCACCAGCCATAGATGCAGGAGACTACCGAAGAAACTATGTGCATTTTAGAAACTTGACAGAAATAGTAAAAAGAATAAATCAATTAGAAAATAACTCAAAAGATAAAACTAATGAGTGATAAACAAAAAACTTTAAAAGGAGAAATTTCCCTATCAGGAATAGGTCTTCACACAGGAAAAGAAGTGACCCTAACCATCAAACCTGCTAAGGAAAATACAGGCTATGTGTTCGTAAGAACAGACTTAGAGGGAAATCCACAAATAGAAGCAGATGCTAACTATGTTATTTCTACTGATAGAGGGACGACATTAGAAAAATCAGGAGTTAAAATCTACACATGTGAGCATGTTTTGGCGGCCTTAGTGGGGATGGATGTGGATAATGCTATCTTGGAGATGAATAGTGCAGAACCTCCTATTATGGATGGCTCATCCAAGTTTTTTGTAGAAGCTATAGAGAAAGCAGGAGTGGTAGAGCAGGAGCAGTCGAGAGAGTATTTTGCTGTTACAGAGGTTGTTAATTTCACTGATCCGCAGACTGGTTCTGAGATTACCATTATCCCATCGGATACTTATGAAGTAACTACGATGGTGGATTTTGGGACTAATGTTTTAGGAACTCAGAATGCTGTTCTAAAAAATATTTCTGATTTTAAAAATGAAATTTCTTCTGCTAGAACATTTAGTTTTTTACATGAATTAGAAATGCTTTTGGATGCAGGTCTAATCAAAGGTGGAGATATTTCTAATGCGATTGTTTATGTAGATAAGGAATTAACTCCTGAAACAGCTGAAAAACTTAAAAAAGCCTTTGGAAAAGATGATGTTTCCATTCAGCCAAATGGAGTTTTGAATAACTTGACTTTAAATTATCCAAACGAAGCAGCTCGTCATAAATTATTGGATGTTATCGGTGATTTGGCATTGGCAGGAGTGAGAATAAAAGGAAAGGTAATTGCTAATAAACCAGGACATTACATAAATACAGAGTTTGCTAAAAAACTAAATAAATTATACAAAGCTCAAAAGAAGAAAAATGTTCCAAATTTTGATTTGAGCAAAGAGCCTATTTATGATATCAACGGCATCATGAGATTATTGCCGCACAGACCGCCATTCTTGTTGATAGACAAGATTTTGGAGCTTTCTGATAATCATATCGTAGGGTTGAAAAACATCACAATGAACGAACCGTTCTTTGTAGGGCATTTCCCAAAAGAACCTGTGATGCCAGGAGTTTTACAGATAGAAGCAATGGCACAGATTGGGGGAATTTTGGTATTATCAAGTGTCCCAGATCCAGAGAACTATTCTACATACTTTGTGAAAATAGATAATGTTAAATTCAAAAAGAAAGTAATCCCAGGGGATACACTTGTCTTTAAATTAGAGTTATTAGCTCCTATCCGTAGGGGAATAGTACACATGCAGGGGTATGGCTATGTAGGCGATAATGTAGTGGTTGAAGCAGAACTAATGGCTCAAGTAGCAAAAACAAAAATAGACTAAATGATTCATCAGCTTACAGCAGTAGACCCAAGAGCGAAAATCGGACAAAATGTAACCGTAGATCCATTTACCACCATAGCAGCGGATGTGGAGATAGGAGAAGGGACATGGATAGGTTCTAATGTTACCATTATGAATGGGGCAAGAATTGGTAAAAACTGCAGAATTTTTCCAGGAACTGTCATCGCTGCGATACCACAAGATTTGAAGTTTGATGGTGAGGAATCGCAGGTTATCATTGGTGATAACACGACCATTAGAGAATGTGTAACGGTTAATAGAGGAACCAAGGCTTTAGGATATACTAAAATTGGGAATAATTGTTTAATCATGGCCACATCTCATATTGCTCATGACTGCGTTGTCGGTGATAATGCCATTATAGTAAATGGATGTGCGATAGGTGGGCATGTGGAAATAGGCGATTATGCTATCATTGGTGGGCTGAGTGCCGTGCATCAGTTCTCCCGAATAGGGAAACATGTAATCACAGCGGGAGGTTCTTTGGTCAGAAAAGATATTCCGCCCTATGTCAAAGTGGGAGGAGAGCCGCCTGTTTATGCAGGAATCAACTCTGTTGGACTGAGAAGAAGAGGAATTTCTAATGAGAAGATTTTAGAGCTTCAGTCTATTTATAGAGTGATTTTCCAAATGGGAATGAATGTATCTCAGGCATTGGCTTATATAGAAAGAGAAGTGCTGTCTACACCAGAAAGAGATGAAATTGTACAATTTATACAATCATCTCAGAGAGGAATCATCAGAGGTGGTAGTATGAAAAAAGAGGAAGAAGATAATCAAGATTAAAAATAATTAGAATAAAAAATGGCAACAACAGCTGATATTAGAAAAGGACTTTGTATAGAGTTTAACCATGATATTTATAAAGTAATTGAATTTCTTCATGTAAAACCAGGGAAAGGTCCAGCTTTCGTAAGAACAAAATTGAAATCAGTAACGAATGGAAAAGTGTTAGACAATACTTTTTCAGCTGGACATAAAATCGATGAAGTTAAAGTAATTACGCGTAAATTCCAGTATCTTTATGATGATGAGAATGGATATCATTTCATGAACAATGAAGATTTTTCTCAAATCTATCTAAACAAAGAAATGATAGAAAATGCTCAATTCATGAAGGCTGGTGAGGAAATTACAGTAATTTTGAAAGAATCAGATGAAACGCCTCTTTCTGCTGAACTTCCTGCAACAGTATTTTTGGAAGTGACAGAAGCAGACCCAGGTGTGAAAGGAAACACAGCTACTAACGCCTTGAAAAACTGTATAGTAGAAACAGGTGCTAGAGTTTTGGTTCCGTTATTCATAGAACCAGGAGATAAGATTAAAGTAAATACAGAAGATGGCTCTTATTTAGAGAGAGTTAAATAAAATTATATAACTACTATGAAATTTCCTAAAGTCCAGACATTGAAGCAAATAGCAGAAATTATCGATGCTAAATATATTGGTGCGGATGATTTTCCTATTTCTGGAACGAACGAAATTCATAGAGTAAAATCGGGAGAGATTGTTTTTGTAAATCATCCTAAATATTATGAAAAGGCTTTAAATTCTGAGGCGACAGTTATTCTCATTGACAAAGAAGTGGATTGTCCAGAGGGAAAGGCTCTTTTGGTTTCGGATGACCCTTTTAGAGATTTTAATAAAATCAATGCTCATTTTACTTCAATACAGACATTTAAAACTTGCGGAGAAAATGTAAAAATAGGGAAAAACAGCCAGATTCATTCTTCTGTAATCATAGGAAATGATGTGGAGATAGGAGAGGAATGCATCATCATGCCAAATGTGGTGATAGGCGATAGAGCCAAGATAGGAAATCGCTGTATTATCCAGTCTGGGACAGTCCTTGGAGGAGATGCATTTTATTACAGAAAACTGCCAACAGGCTATATCAAGATGCTTTCGGTAGGAAATGTAGTTTTAGAAGATGATGTAGAAATAGGAGCAAACTGCACCATAGACAGAGGTGTTACAGACACTACAATTATAGGAGAGGGGACGAAGATGGATAATCAAATCCAGATAGGGCATGATACTATCATAGGTAAGAGGTGTCTGATTGCATCACAAGTTGGGATTGCAGGATGCTGTAATATAGGTGATGATGTTACCATCTGGGGGCAGGTAGGAGTTTCCTCGGACATTACAGTAGAAGATGGAGTGGTTATTTTGGCAACCTCAGGGGTTTCAAAAGATTTGAAAAAAGGTAAAACTTATTTCGGAGCACCCGCAGAGGAAGCCAAGGAATATTATAAAAAACAAGTAAAAATTACTCGATTGATACAAGGATAATAAAAAAATGTTACTTTTGTACTTTGAATTAGAAAAAAATAAAATTGTTAAATAAAAATAAAAAATTATGAAAAAACTATTATTAGGAAGTTTTTTGGTGTTTTCAAGCCTTATGTCAGCACAGCTTTCTTTACAGTTGGAAAATACTAGAATAGGGGTGATAGGAGGGCCTAATTATTCCAGAGTAAGAAATGCCCATAATCCTTCTGCGGCAAGATATTCATTCTATGGAGGTCTTTTAGCATTGATTCCATTAGATTTTGAAAATCAGTTTTATATTCAGCCACAGGTAGAATATTTATCAGCAGGTGAAAAAGGAGAAGGGTCTACAGTTTATGCGAACAACTATATCAGTGTTCCTATCTATTTTAAAGGATATTTTACAGAAGGAAGACATTCTTTATTCGCATTTGCAGGACCTAGATTTGCTTTCTTACTTAACCAAAAAGTTGAGAATCCTGCGAGTCCTCTTTATGTGAAAGATAAGATGGGTAAAGCGAGAGGTTTTGATTTTGCTTTGTCAGGAGGTTTAGGATATAGTATAAATAGAAAATTCGAGATACTTGCTCGTTATGATTTCGGTTTATCTAGTGTGTATCCAGATCTTGTAGAATCATGGTCGGGAGATCCCAATGTATATAGAAAAAAATCTCAGCATATCTTGAGTGCAGGGGTAAGTTACATCTTTGGAGAATAATAAAAGATAAAAATAAAAAAGCAACTCTATTTTAGAGTTGCTTTTTTGTTGTTTTTAAATGAGAAAATTAGTGTACATCTATCCCATCGAAATATATTTCTGTAATTGCGGTGTCGTTGTATTTACTCCCTTTGTAGACTTCTAAGATTTCAAATTTTAAAATCAAATCTGTTCCGTTTTTATTGTGCCCTAGTGTTCCCACTTCAAAATATTGATCGGTTCGGCTATCTTTTAAGTTTAAAATTCCGAAAGGAACGCCATTTACATAGAGTTTTAATTTTTTTACACGGTTGTTATTTTTCCATGTTTCTTCAGATTTCATATATCCATTAGAAATAATGATTTCTGTAATCCTAGGGCTGTCATTTTTGAAATAATATTCCAAATATTCGCCGATACCCTCATCTTTTTTACCTTCTACCCAAGCGGTTTTGTAGCTCAAATCATTTGCAAACTCAGCTTTGTAGGAATCTCCAAGTGAGGATGATGCTTTTATTTTGTAATTTCCACCGCCGCAGTACCAGCTGCACCCTCCATCAATGATATCCCAAGCGTTTTCTACTACTTCGCCGTATTTTTCAAGGAGGATATTTAGTTCTTTTTGTTCTGAAGCTGTGGGAATTTTCTTTTGTAAAAGTTCATTTTGTCGGTTGATTTCCTTTTCTCTTTTTGCGCTGAGGTCAGGTTTTACTACTTTTTTAGGATAAAAATTTTTGATTTGGCTTTGTGCTGTCCCTCCACAGAGTAGGGCAAAAATTAGTAAATGTTTCATATTTAATATATTAGTTAAAAAAGTTCGCCTAAATTTTTTGGTTGTGATATGCCCAAATGTCGGTAGGCTTTTTCGGTAACTTCTCTTCCTCTCGGCGTTCGGATGATGAATCCTTCCTGAATGAGGTAGGGTTCATACACCTCTTCCAAAGTTTCAGCATTTTCTCCGATAGAAGTTGCCAGCGCGGATATTCCCACAGGTTTTCCTTTGAAATTTTCTATCATTACCCGCATGATTTTATTGTCCATGTCATCAAGTCCATATTCATCGACATTAAGCGAATTAAGGGCAAATTTAGCGATGTTAAGGTCAATTTCTCCATTGCCTTTTATCTCCGCAAAATCCCTCACTCGGCGGAGCAGGGCGTTGGCTATTCTCGGTGTTCCTCGGCTTCTTCGTGCGATTTCAAGGGCGGCGTTTTCATAAATAGGAACGCCCAAAACCCTAGCGCTTCGTTCGATAATCATACCTAAAAGCTCTACATTATAGTATTCTAATCTGCTTTGAATCCCAAATCTTGCCAGCATGGGTTTGGTAAGCATTCCGCTTCGGGTCGTTGCTCCGATTAGAGTGAACGGATTTAGCCCAATCTGAACGGAACGGGCATTAGGACCTGTTTCGAGCATAATATCGATTTTAAAATCTTCCATCGCAGAATATAGATATTCCTCTACAATAGGCGATAAACGATGAATTTCATCGATGAAAAGAACATCATTTTCCTCCAAATTGGTTAAAATTCCAGCCAGACTGCCAGGTTTGTCCAGCACAGGGCCAGAGGTTACCTTGCAGTTTACGCCCAGTTCATTAGCAATGATATGTGAAAGTGTGGTCTTCCCAAGCCCAGGAGGCCCGTGCAGAAGCGTGTGGTCTAGTGCTGTTCCTCTGTTTTTGGCGGCGGCAACGAACACTTCTAGGTTATCTAATGTTTTTCTCTGTCCTGCAAAATCTTTGAAGCTTTGCGGACGGATTTTTTCCTCTTGTGAAAGTTCTTCGGAGGAGTAATTTTCTTTATCTGGATGCAAAAAATCAGGCATTTCTAATCTATTTGAAAACCAAAGATAAAGATTTTTTTTGACCAATTGATAAATTAAATTATTGTTTAAATTTAAACAATATTGGATTTGTTAAATTTGATTCGGTTTTAATTCTTTAATTTAAAGATATTTAATATTGTTTTAAAATTCAAACAAATATTGTTTTTGAAAAAATGTTTAAAATTAAAGAAATAATATTTTTATATTTGCACCTTCAAAATAAAAGTGAAAACAAGAAACATGAGAAAAATTTTGTTACCAATAACATTATTGGCGGGAACCCTAGCCTATGCGGGAGGGTTCAGAGTATCGCTACAAGGAGTGAAGCAGTTGGCTATGGCACACACGAGTGCCCATGCAGAAGATGCGAGTGTAGCTTTTTTTAATCCAGCGGGAATGTCTTTCATTCCAAGTAAACTCAGTGTAGTAGCTGGTGGTTTTGGAGTGGTAAGTAAAGTGTCGTACCAAAATCTAGACACAGGAGAGGCTTATTCTACGGAAAATCCTTTGGGAACGCCTATTTATGCGGCTGTAGCGTATAAGGTGGTGGATAATGTTTCTGTGGGATTTAGTTTTACTACGCCTTTCGGAAGTACAGTTCAGTGGCCAGAAAAATGGACAGGAGATGAAATCGTAACTAAAATGAGCTTGAAGAGTTATTTCTTCCAGCCAGCAGTTTCTGTGAAGATGGCGGATTGGATGTCAGTAGGTCTGAGCTATATATATGTAAAAGGACAAGTGGACTGGGATAAGAAACTTAATAAATTTAATGGTAGTTTAAATCTAAAAGACACGAAAGCAAGTGGACATGGTCTAGGGTTGGGATTCTATTTTAGACCAACAGAAAAACTTGATGTAAGTGTTGCATACCGTTCGCCTGTAATTGTGAAGGCTAATGATGGTGTTGTGAGTTTTAATGTGTCTTCGGCATTGTATTCAGCGCTGAAAGTGGATGCTAATGGTCAGGATAGATTCAAAGCGGAACTTCCATTAGTAGAAGAATACACGATAGGAGCTACATATAGAATCACTCCAAAATGGCAGGTTTCAGCGGATTTCAACTATACAGGATGGTCTCGCTATGATGCTCTGACGCTTGATTTCGAAAACGCGCTTATAGGAAATCAGAAAGATAAAACAGTATTAAAAAACCTTAAAAACTTTAAGAATACACAGACTTGGCGTTTTGGAACTCAGTATCAGTTTACTGACATGATTGCTGGGCGTTTAGGATATTACTATGACCAGTCTCCATATGAAGATAAGGATTTCATTCCAGAGACTCCATCTTTTGATAATAATGTGATAACGGCTGGTATTGGTCTGAAATTCAATAAATTTAATGTTGATATTTCTGGAGGATATGCATTTATGAAGAGAAGAAATAGTATGAATGATAATTTAGGATTTTATGGCCAGCTGAAATCCAAAGCGGCATATTTCGGTCTAGGAATTTCTTATAACCCTTTTTAATTTGAAATCATGAAAAAAGTATTTATATCATCAATGGCCGTTTTGGCTGTTTTGTCAGTTACAAGTTGTAAAACTGATTTTGAAACCGATGTAGCGGATATCGCGGTAACTAGCGGGGAGGCAGATTTTAGTAAATATGTGGCTCTTGGGAATTCCTTGACTTCTGGATATAGAGATGGGACAGTGTATTTAGATGGGCAGCTGGAGTCTTATCCTGCGATGATTGCTGAACAGATGCAGAAAGCAGGTGGAGGAACTTTTACTCAGCCTTTGGTGCCTGATAACATCGGTGGTTTCGCTAATATACCAGGGTTTAAAGGAAAATTAACTCTTAAAGTAGTGAATGGAGCATTGACTCCTGTGTATTCTACGGCTGTTAGTACATTAGATAGATTGACGGGAACATACAATAATATGGGAGTGCCTGGTGCTAAGTCTTTCCATTTGGTAGCGAATGGCTATGGTAACATGGCTGGGCTGGCATCTGGAACAGCAAACCCATATTTCGTGAGATTTGCATCTTCTTCTACTGCTAGTGTTTTAGACGATGCTAAGGCTCAGAATCCTACATTTTTCTCTCTTTGGATAGGGAATAATGATGTGCTTTCTTATGCGACTTCAGGAGGGGTAGGGACGAACCAAACAGGAAATACCAATCTAAGAACATATTCTTCTAATGACATCACAGACCCTAATGTTTTAGCAGGGTCTATCAGAGCTGTTTTAGAAGGGATGAAATCAGTGGGGGCAACTAAAGGAGTGATAGCAAACATTCCGAATGTGACTTCTATTCCTTTCTTTACAACGGTTCCGTATAATGCTGCTCCATTGGATGAAGCTCATGCTGCTACCTATAATGCTGAGTTAGTAGGAAAATTAAAACCTGTTTTGACTGCTTTAGGGCAAGGAGATAGATTGAAAACATTGGTAGTTGGGCAAAATCCATTATTGATAAAAGATGAAGATTTGACTGATTTATCAGCTCAAATCACAGCTGCTTTGACAAGAAATGGTGTTTCTGCTGCTGAGGCGGCTTTCATTGGGACTACTTATGGACAGGCTCGTCACACTACAAGTGAAGATTTGGTATTATTATCTACAAAACCTGTTATCAATACAGATGTAGCAAATGTTTCTGATCCATTTAATAAACTAGGAATTACTTATCCTTTGGAAGATAAACATGTATTGACGAAATCAGAAGTGGCACAAGTTCAGACAGCGACAAATGCTTATAATACTCAAATAAAGGCTTTAGCAGAAGCTTATGGATTGGCTTTTGTAGATGCTAATGCTAAAATGGTAGAATTGGGCAAAAACTCTGGAATTCAGTACAATGGAGTGAATTATTCCACTACATTCGTTACAGGAGGTTCGTTTTCACTGGATGGCGTACACCTTACAGGAAAGGGATATGCGGTGATTGCTAATGAATTTATCAAAGCTATCAATGCTAAATATAAATCCAACTTACGCCAAGTAAATCCAAATAACTATTCAGGAGTAAAGTTTCCATAACTTTTTATAATTAAATAAAAACCGCTTGATATTTTTCAAGTGGTTTTATTTTTTATTAACTTTGCAACTCTCAAAAAAACTCAAATTAAACAATGGCTTCTCAAACATCTTATTTATTCAGCACTAGAACCAGTAGACAGTTGGCTGAAAAAATCGCCTATCACTATGGGCAGGAACTAGGAAAAATCAATTTTCAAGAGTTTAGTGATGGAGAATTTGAGCCTGTTTTAGACCAGTCTGTAAGAGGCGGAAGGGTCTTTTTAATAGGTTCTACATTTCCTCCAGCGGACAATCTTTTAGAGCTTCTCCTTATGATAGATGCGGCTAAAAGAGCCTCTGCAAAGAACATTACGGTGGTTCTTCCGTATTTTGGTCTAGCAAGACAAGATAGAAAGGACAAACCGAGAGCTCCGATAGGCGCGAAACTGGTTGCAAATCTTCTAACAACAGCGGGAGCAACTAGAGTGATGACCATGGACCTACACGCAGACCAAATTCAAGGTTTTTTCGAAATTCCAGTAGACCATCTTTATGCATCGGCTATTTTTGTGGAGTATATTAATTCTTTGAATTTGGATAATTTGACCATAGCCTCGCCTGATATGGGAGGAGCCAAAAGAGCTAAAAACTACGCAAACCATTTAGGAGCAGAAGTTACCATTTGCTACAAAGAGAGAAAGAAAGCGAATGAAGTGGCGGAAATGACCCTCATTGGTAATGTGGAAGACAGAAATGTGATTTTGGTGGATGATATGGTGGATACAGCAGGGACACTCTGCAAGGCAGCGGATATCATCATGGAAAGAGGAGCGAAAAGTGTAAGGGCTATCGCTACTCACGGAGTCCTTTCTGGAAAGGCTTATGAGAATATAGAGAAGTCTAAATTGCAGGAAATTATCATCACAGATTCAATTCCTCTTAAAAACAGTTTGTCATCTAAAATAAAAGTGCTATCTTGCGCCCCGTTATTTGCAGATGTGATGAATCTTGTTCATAACAAGAAATCTATCAATGACAAGTTTATATTTTACAATAATTAAATCTTTATAAAATGAAATCTATTA
>CAUPCB010000003.1:0-77549 GCA_963509715.1 uncultured Flavobacteriaceae bacterium
CAAGAATAAACAAAAGATAAATATGAGTTGTGGATGTAGAACATCTGGCGATTCTTCACATAGTTGTGGCTCTAAAAGCGAGACGGGCTGTGACAAAGTAGATACCTGCGGGAACAGTTATAAACTGAATGTTTTTGACTGGCTTGCCAATATAAAATCTCCACTGAATGAGTGTGATTATGTTGAGGTTAGATTTAAAAATGAAAGAAAAAATTTTTATCATAACATAAATAAACTGCCGCTGCATATAGGAAGTATAGTAACGGTAGAGTCCAGCTCAGGATACGATGTTGGAGTGGTGAGTCTCACAGGCGAACTGGTGAGGATACAGATGAAAAAGAAAAATTTTGGAGAAGAACAAGCCTCCAAAATAATCCGTATAGCTACACAAAAAGATGTAGAAATATGGCAAAATTCTAGAAAAAAAGAAGAAGAAGTAAAGAAAGAAGCAAGAAAAATCGCCTTGAATCTAAATCTTGAAATGAAAATTTCGGATATAGAATACCAAGGAGACGGCTCTAAGATTACTTTTTACTACACAGCAGAAGGAAGGGTAGATTTCCGACAGCTGATAAAGGAATATGCGGCTGTTTTTCGTGCTAAAGTAGACATGAAACAGATAGGCTACCGACAGGAAGCAGCTAAACTGGGCGGAATAGGCTCTTGTGGCAGGGAACTCTGCTGTTCTACATGGCTTACGGATTTTCGTTCGGTGAATACTAATGCAGCCAGATACCAGCAGCTGAGCATAAACCCATTGAAACTTGCAGGACAGTGCGGTAAGCTGAAATGTTGTCTGAATTTTGAATTGGACAGCTACATGGATGCTCTCAGCCATTTTCCTTCTTCCAGCACGGTTTTGGATACAGAAAAAGGAAAGGCTTTCTGCATTAAAATAGATGTTTTCAAAAAGAGAATGTGGTTCGCATATGTGGATAACTCTATCCTTTGGTATGACCTAGATATCCAAGAGGTGAAGGAGATGATTTCCATGAATAAAAAAGGAAACAAAATCCCGCCATTAGAGGAATATAAAACCCAAGAATTGTCTGCTCCTACAAAGGAAATTGATTTGATTCAGGAGAATAATATAGATCGTTTCGAGAAGAAAAAATCAAACAAAAAGCCTAAAAACAAGGAAAAGAAAAACACTTCTCCAAAGGAAGAAAAAAACAATAATAATGCTCCGAAACAGAATGATTCAGAGCAACAAAAACCAAACAATAGAAAGAATAATAAAAAAAGAAATAACCCCAAAAAAAATAATAATGATGGGTAAAAAGATATGGCTATTCGCAGCATTGTGGTTTATTTCCATAGGTTGTTCTAGCGAGGGAGAAATCTATATGACCGAGGTGAATAATCTCTGGGGAAAGAATGATGCTAAAAAAATAGAGTTCGAAATCAAAGATTCTAAGTTTCCAAAAAACCTTATATTTGTTGTAAGGAATAATAATGAATATCCTTATAATAACTTGTTTCTAATCTCTACTATCAAAGGAGAAAAGAATAAAGTTTTGAAAACGGATACACTTCAGTATATTTTAGCAAAACCAAATGGAGAATGGTACGGAAGTGGTATAGGAGATGTTAAGGAAATTCTAGTTCAGTATAAAAATGAATACAAATTCCCAGCAAACGGTAAATATAAAGTGGAACTAAAACACGGAATGAGAACCGACCAGCTGAAAGGAATAGAGGATATAGGCATTAAAATAGAAAATATAAAAACAACAACTCCGTAATAAACATGGAAAACGAAAAAAAACTTCCCACAAAAAAGAAAAAATCTTATGTAGGAAGATGGATTAAGTTGATTTGGTTAGGATTTATAGGAACAGTTGCTGCCATAGTGGCTTTGTTCTTTTCTATTTCACAGGGTTTTCTTGGGGAGATGCCCGATATGAAAGATATAGAAAATCCAGATATCTATGTAGCATCAGAGATTATTTCTTCTGATGGAGTGGTTTTGGGTAAATTTGAAAAAGAAAAAACCCAGCCAGTTACTTATAATCAGCTTCCGCCGTATTTGGTTTATGCTCTTTATGCGAAGGAAGATGAGCGTTTCAGAGAGCATTCTGGAATAGACCTAAAATCCATAGTGAGAGCAGTCTATTTCCGAGGCGAAAGAGGGGGAGGTTCTACTATTACCCAGCAGTTAGCCAAGCTTTTATTTACAAAATCAGCTGCACAAAGTAAAATGGAAAGGGCTTTTCAAAAGCTTAAAGAATGGTCTGTAGCGGTAAGTTTGGAGAAAAGATATACCAAAGAGGAGATTATTACTCTGTATTTCAATAAGTTTGATTTCCTTTATAATGCCAATGGAATAGAAATGGCATCAAAGGTTTATTTCAATAAAAAAACCAAAGACCTTACTCTTTCTGAGGCGGCTACATTTGTAGCAATGCTGGAAAACCCAGTGAAAAACAACCCACTTAGAAACTTGGAAAGAGCTACAGAGAGAAGAAATGTAGTTCTGAAACAAATGCTTGAAACTAAATACATAGACCAAGCAACCTATGACAAGGCTGTACAAGAGCCAATAAAAACTGATTATCAAAACATTAAAGGAATAGACCAGGGCTATTCTGCATATTACAAACATTATCTTCGTCAGGAAATTTCTACATATCTTAAAGATTATGAAAAGAAAACAGGAAAAGAACTGAACATATATAGAGATGGACTAAAAATATATGTTACCGTTGATTCCAAAATGCAGAAATACGCAGAAGAAGCGATAAAAGAACACTTGACCAATCTGCAGAAAAGTTTTGATAACGAACAAAAAAATAATAGAAAGAGACCATTTTATCATATTTCTGACAAACAGGTAAATGACATTATGATGGCTTCTGTGAAGAGAACAGGAAGGTATAAACAACTTGCAGAGGCTGGTGTGTCAGAGGATTCTATCCTTATGGAGTTTAAGAAACCTGTAAAAACTTCTATCTTTACTTGGGAGGGCGAGCAGGATGTGGAGATGTCTCCATGGGACTCTATCCGTTATCACAAGCAGATAGCACAGGCAGGACTTATGGCTATGGAGCCTACAACAGGAGATATTAAGGCTTGGGTCGGAGGGATCAACTGGGAGCACTTCCAGTATGACCATGTGAAACAAGGGAAAAGACAGGTAGGTTCTACCTTTAAGCCTTTTGTATATGCTACGGCAATTATAAATTTAGGAATGACACCGTGTACGCCTATTTCTAATGCATCTTACAGCAGAGGTTCTTGGCATGTAAAAGGTTCTGGCGGTATGCTTAGGATGAAAGATGGTCTGGCTCATTCCAAAAACCCGATAGCAGTCCGTTTGATGGAAGCGGCAGGTCCTAAAAATGTAATCCAATTAGCTAGAGATTTAGGAGTTACAGGCGAGATGACACCTGATTTAGCAACAGCTTTGGGGTCTTCAGATATTACCATTTATGAGATGCTTGGGGCTTATAGTACCTTTGCTAACTATGGGAATTATATAAAGCCAGAGATGATTTGGCGTATTGAAGATGCCAACGGAAGGGTTATCAAGGAGGTGACAACAGAGGTCAGAGAAGTAATGAACCCTATACATGCCTATAGTATGATAGATATGATGAAAGGAGTAGCCAGCTATGGAACGGCATCTAGACAGCTTAGAAGTATGGGTATCAATGCAGAAATAGCAGGTAAAACAGGGACTACACAGAAAAACTCAGATGGTTGGTTCATAGGGATAACTCCTAAACTAGCCACAGGTGTATGGGTAGGATGGGAAGATAGAGCAACTCACTTCTGGAGTACAGGAGAAGGGCAGGGGGCGAAAATGGCGCTTCCTATCTGGGGTTATTTTATGAAGAGAATTTATACTGATAAATCATTGAAAATCACACAAGAAGATAAATTTGAAAAGCCATCTGACTGGAAAGGAGATTGTTCTGATTTGCAGGGACTTGGAGGCTATGGAGACGAAGGAGGACTGCAGACAATAGATGAAATACAAAATCCTAATAAAGGAAAAGATAAATCAAAATCAAACCAAAACAGGGAAGAGGATATTGACAGCAGGATAAATCAAGGGGATGATATAGATTTTAATCAATAAAAAATTAAAATAGAAATGACAGATTTCTCAGATATAGAAGATGATTTTTTTACAGGCAAGGAACATACGCCTCTTCGTAAAGATGCTTTTCTGCTTTCTCCTGATGAAAAGATAGAAAAGATAGAAAAACTTTTTGGGGAGATTATGCACACCCTTGGGCTGGATATGACAGATGACAGCCTGAAAGACTCTCCAAAAAGAGTCGCAAAGATGTATGTGAATGAGATTTTCGGTGGGCTTCTTCCTGAAAACAAACCAGGGATTTCTACCTTTAAAAATCAATACAGATATCGTCAGATGCTTGTAGAAAAAGATATCACGATGTATTCTTTCTGCGAACATCACTTTTTGCCTATCATCGGAAGAGCCCATGTAGCTTATATTTCTAATGGAGAGGTTATAGGATTGTCTAAAATCAATAGAATTGTGAATTACTATGCTAGCCGTCCACAGGTTCAGGAGCGATTGACAATGCAGATTGTCCAAGCGATGAAAGAGGCTCTTGGAACAGAAGATGTGGCGTGTATCATAGACGCTAAACATCTTTGTGTAAACTGTAGAGGGATAAAAGATACTGCCAGCAGCACCATCACAGCTGAGCTTAGCGGACTATTTAGAAAAAATCCTACAACACGAAAAGAATTCCTGCACTATGTGGGAAGTCATACGAAACTTGACTAAAATTAAAATACGAAAATGAATATAGAACTTCAACAAAAACTAAATCTTGCTGTTCAAGCACAAAAAGAATGGCGAGAGGTAAGTTTTGAGAAAAGACAAGAATTATTAAAGAATTTATCTAAAAATATTCTTGAAAATCATGAGGAATACAGCCAAATGATTACGCGAGAAATGCACAAGCCTATTTCCCAATCAAGAGGAGAGGTTAAGAAATGTGCAATGATGACAGACTATTATGTGGCCGCAGAGAATGTCCTAAAACCAGAGATTGTAGAAACAGAACTTTCTGCAAGTGAGGTTTATTACCAGCCAATGGGAGTTATTCTAGGAATTATGCCATGGAATTTCCCTTTCTGGCAGGCGCTTCGTTTTGCAGTGCCGACTATTTTGGCAGGAAATGTTGTCCTTCTGAAACATGCATCTATCTGCAAAGGTTCGGGAAGAGCCATAGAAGAACTATTCAAAAAATCTGGCTTCCCAGAAGGAATTTTGCAGAATATAGAGTATTCATATGCTGATATAGAGGAGCTTATAACAAATCCGCTGGTGAAAGGAGTGAGCCTTACAGGAAGTGAGACAACGGGAAGAAAAATAGCATCTCTTGCAGGAGCGAATATTAAAAAATCATTGTTGGAATTAGGTGGGAACGATGCTTTTATCGTTTTAGATGATACAGATTTAGATAAGACAGCGAAGCAGGGTGCTGCGGCAAGGCTGAGAAACTGTGGACAGGCGTGTACATCAGCAAAAAGATTTATTATCCAAGAAAGTATCTATGCCGAGTTTTTGGAAAAATTAAAAACAGAATACCAAAAATACGAATTAGGCGATCCATTTGATGATAAAACAGAACTAAGCGGGCTGGCTTCAAAATCCTTTGCGGATGAGCTTCAGCAGCAGTATGAAAAGGCTTTGGAGCATGGAGCAGAGGTTATAATTCCGCTGGAGAGAGTGGATGATATTTCATTTAAACCAGGGCTTATTAAGATGAACCTTGACAATCCGATGATTGATGAGGAACTTTTCGGGCCGCTGGGAATGGTAATTTCAGCAAAAGATGACGAAGAAATTTTGAAAATAGCGAATAATACTAACTTCGGTCTAGGAAATTCGGTTTGGACTTCAAGTAAAGAGAGAGCTTATTTCTTTGCAGAAAATCTAGAATCAGGGACAGTTTCTTTGAACAAGTTGATGACTTCTGACCCTCGTTTCCCATTTGGAGGAACGAAAAACTCTGGATACGGGCTGGAACTTTCTTTGAAAACTTTGAAAGAATTCTGCGTAACGAAGAGTGTTTTCGGTGAAGTGAAATAATTTTACTTTCAAATAAAAATGAAAAAACCGCTTAAAAAAGCGGTTTTTTATTTAATGGTGTTTTTTATTCTACTTTGATATTATCTATCTGAATAGTCGTAGTTGGCAGGGTTCCGCCTCCGTGATATTCAAAGATGATAAATCCATTTCCTGTAAGCGTGGAAGGCTTCATCCAGTGTCCACTATTGGTGAAGTTTGCAGGATAATTAGTATTGTTAGAAGAAATAGTAAATGCGCTGGTGATGTCTGTCAGTGTGGCATTTAGGATATTTCCAGAAGGCTGATAGTCTGTGGAATAGTAGACTTTCAGAACATTCCCGTTATAGTGTCCATCTTTAGAATCAAAGGAGAATTTAGTCATATTGGAGAAATTGACAGGCACGATGAACATCGTTTTAGATTCTGGCTTAGGGCCTGTAGCACCAAAACCAAGGTTAAGGTATTTGTTTCCAGAATGGCTGGATACTCTCCAATATCTATTCCCTAATACAGGGTCGTTGATATATTTAGGCAACGCCTCAGAAGAAGCTCCTGTATTATAAGATTCGAAATTTTCAGTAGTTCCCGCACCAGCATAAACGATGGCTGTTCCACCTTTTGCAGGAGCAGTGTCTGCCCTTTCCTGTGTGAAATTCACATCGCTGGTGCTTCTTATCAGCATTTGATAAGTGGTATTGTATTTACTTACCACGAAGGTGATACTTCCCTTCCCAGTAGGAAGTTTGTCTTTTCCAAAGTCAGCAAATTTAGATGTTCTCAGAATAGCTGTTTTTCCACTTGCATCTACTAACTCTCTGTTAGTATCAACATTAGAAGAAACATCTATATAAGTTTTAGGCCCATTAGGAACTAAAATTTCGCTGTCAGTAAACTGCACATTTAGAACAGTTACCAGCTTATTGATGTGCTGAGCTTGTTTAGCTTCATCTAAATTAGCCAAAGCCAGAGGAACAAGGTTTGCAATGTCCGCTCTTCCGTTATTACACACTATAGAAAGATAGTTTCCAAGGGAAGATGAAGGGATTTTTCCAACAGTATATTGAGCATCTGTGACACCTAATTTTGTAACGCCTTTATCTACTCTTAAAATCAAACCTTTTGCATTGATTCTGATATGAGTTCCCACAGGAAAATCTGTGTAGCTGTGTGTTTTTTCAATTTCTATTTGAAGTCCCACCGTAGGATTTTCTGGTTTGTCTTGGAAAACAATAGTTTTGTAGAAATTACCCTTTTCATCAGAAGAAATCACATATCCATCAAAGATTTGGTCATCAGTGATAGCCAAGGCGCTGCCGTTACTCGGAGCCAATGCCGCAAAGGCTGCCATAGTAGTATTAGTATCTCCAAACTTATTGGTACATGTAATATCTGGAATACTCCAGTCATCTTTTCTTACGCAGGAAGTGGTAATTCCGAATAGCAATAAAGCTCCTACAACCTGTTTTAGATATACTTTTTTCATTTTTATATATTTTTTAAAAGAATTACTAATTAAAATCTAAACTGAACATTTATGAAATAAGACCTTCCCTGTGCGTACCAATATTTAGGTGCGAAAGGAGAATATTGTTTGTCAAAATCCGCTGCAAAATCTATGTAAGATGCTTTTCGGGTCTGCTCGAATCCGCCTGTGATGTAGCTCTTGTTGTTCAGCAAGTTATTCACCGAAGCAGAAACCATCAGATAATATTTACCAAAGAGCCAAGATTTCCCTGCATTTACATTGACAAAGAATGCAGAAGGCAGTTGTTTTTGGCGGAGAACTCTTCTCAGTTCCGCTTCATCAAGCCCTGGGTATGGATCCCCTGTAGAAGGATTGGTAATGAAATATTGAGTTCTGATAAGTGCCGCTGGGTCTAAATAAGAATTGTCAAAATAGTTCCAGTTCGCTCCTACCCACCAGTATTTAGGGTTATTATATCTAAATCCTAGAGAGAACGCAGTCTGAGGCGTTCCTCCCTGTCTGTAGTTTTTGATATAAGCATCTCCGATGTAGGTATAAGTAGTTCCTCCAGAAGCGCCCACAGCATCAGAACTGAAGTATAATTTAGGATTGTTATTATAAACATATTCACCGTAGCTTGCCAGCCCTTGTAGAGAGAGCGTAGAAGTTACTTTTACTTCCAGTCCTAGTTCTAGTCCTCGGTTTTGTCGTTTCATATCCTTCATCACCTGCGTGAAGAATGCACCATTAGTTACACCTTGTAAAACTGAACCATCAGCGAAGAAACGCTGAACATTGGTTTCGTTTTCAGAGTTGATGATGTATCCGCTCAGCCTTGCTTTTACGAAAGGTGTAGAAAGTACATAGCTGAGGTCATTAGCATTGATAAACATATTTCTCATACCTGCCACTACGGATGAATTTACTCTTGGGTTAAAGAATAAATCTTCCATGAAAGGCGCTTGGGAATAAGCCGTTCCGTTATAAACCAAGAAGTTTCGCCCATTGATTTTATAGACAACCTGTCCTTTTAGCCCAAAATTGGTAAATTCATAATCTTTACTTCTTCCAAAAGAATCTGGATACAGATAATGCTGGAATTTACCATCTCGGTACGAAGTAGAATAGCTGAACTGCCCTGCCACCAAAACATCGAATTTCCCTGTGGAGAATTTCAGTGCTGGATTTACTTTTACTTCCTGTCTTCCGAAAGTGTAGTCGTAGCTTATTTTATCACCTACGCCTTTGTGAGTATCTGTTTCGTATCCGTTGTATTTTCCGCTTCCATTTCTCTTGTAAGGGTCTTTGTTCAGAGCATACTGACCTCCTAGCAGGTCTTTTATTTCTCTGTATTGGTCAGACTTGTAGTTTTGATAAGAAACATTTAGGATAAACCTTGTCTTATCATTAAAGTTGTGCGTAAAATGTGTGGAAAGATTCCAAATTTTGTCATCATTCACATCATCCACCAAATAGAATATTGACCGCCCTTCGTAGCTGAGGTTAGCATGATAAAGTCTATTCCAATCAATCTGAGATACAGAAGGATTGTTATTTACCCAGTTTTGAAGGACATTGTCATATTCTGCTTTTCCAAAGAAATAGCTTGGCAAGTTCTTATAATAAGTAGGCGAAGGATTTTGGGCATTATGCCAATCCAATCGCGAAGATTTTGTTTTTCCAAACTGATAAGAAAGTGTTGTCCAAAGTTCCGTTTTCTTATTGATTTTCCAATAATCCGTTAGCTGGAAAATAGGCTGAAAACCTCGTTTTACTCTTTCGCTTCTTTTTTCGCCATCCTGCCATCCCCAGTAGGAGTTATAGTAGATTCCTTTGTAGTCATAGACTTCCTGCGTGTTAGGGCTGGATGTAGCCCTTCTGTAAGGGTTTCCTACCATATTGAGCGTGAGGGTGTGTTTGTCATTGATTTTCTTTTCCACCCCTAAATATGCTGCATAGGAATCATAGAATGTTCCCTCTTGTATGCCTTCTTTTGCCCATCTTCGGCTGACCATCCCAGTGAAAGCCCAGCCGTTTTTGTTCATTCCCGAAGTGTATCGGTAAGAGAGCCTGTGGCGGTAGTTTCTATTCGTGAGTGAGTAGGTCAGTTGGCTTCCTTTTCTGTATTCGCTCGCCTTTGTGTTTTTATAAATCACAGAGCTGACACCTCCGAAAGCGTATTCGGACGGCGAGTGGTTAGTGGCAACTTCTGGATAACGAGTAATCTCGTTCAGCCCTCCCCAGCTGCTGAAATCTATATTTCCATTGTTTTGTTTTGACATGGATACGCCGTTGAACATCATTTCCCCAGACCTGCTGTCCAAGCCTCTCGGGCGGAACCAGTAAATTCCCAAATCATACCCTGCGATTCTGTTGAAAATATCCTGCGAAGACTGCAGTAGTCCCACAGTGGTCTGAAGAGAGCTGTTGTCATCATCATTGTCACTATCGCTGTCCAGTAGAGTGAAGCCTTGTTCAGTAGAGTTGTAAAGAACTGAATTTAAGACAATAACGCCCAAATCCTTTCTTTTTTCTCCCTCCTGTACACTGAAATCAATGGTCTTGGTTTCGTAATTGTTTTTAAAGACAACGATCTGATAATTACCAGGTTTCAAATCTACAAACTGGAAATACCCGATTTTGTCTGCAATCATATTCTCCTCCGAGCCTTTCATGTCTACTTCAGCTCGTTCCACAGGCTTGCCTTTCTCATCTTTTATATAAGCATAAACCGTGGTTTGTGCGTTACAGAAGTGCATTGCAGCAACTGTAAAACCGCAAATCAAGACAGATTTTTTAAACATTTTCTAATCTAATTTAACAAGTTTTAACAAAAATAGACTTAAAGTTTAATTAAAACGAATATAATGATATGAAATAAATCATATCAATTTCTTTTCCTAAATGAAAAGAAAAATTTAAATTTATAAGCTTTTAACAAAGATAAGTTATCATGAGACAAGTATTCATCATTATTTTTTGTATTTTTGGTTTGTTTTCTAATGCCCAGATGAAAAGAACTGCTGCTGTGGGATTTTATAATGTGGAAAACCTCTGGGATACGGTGAAATCTGTGGATTATATAGATGCAACGCTTCCTGCTCATCATATTAATTTTCATAGAAGCGTGCCTTTGGATTCTTTAAAATATTTGGAAATTACGAAAGATTACAAAGGGCCGTGGGATTATGACCGAATAAAAGGACAAAAAGTAGTGAGAAAACAGATACTTTCGGATGATTTTACACCGAAAAGCAATAAAAATTACACTTATAATATTTACCAGCAGAAGCTGAAAAACATCGCGCAGGTAATCTCCGAAATTGGCTTTAAATACACTAAAACAGCGCCTGCAGTGGTGGGACTTGTGGAGGTGGAAAACCGCCAAGTGGTAGAGGCGCTGACTCAGCAGGACGCCCTGAAAAAGTATGACTATGGCGTGGTGCATTATAATTCCTTTGATGCGCGTGGGATAGATGTAGCACTGATTTATCAGAAGAAAAGATTTACCGTGACCAATTCTTATAAAAAAGAACTTGTGCTTTTCCGTGAAGATGGCAAAAGAGAATATACAAGGGATTTGCTGGTGGTTTCTGGGATTTTGGATGGAGAAAAAGTGGCTTTCTTTGTGAATCACTGGCCGTCAAGAAGAGGAGGTGAGGCCGTATCCATGCCGAAGCGTAATGCCGCTGCTGCCCTGCTGAAACAAGAAATGGACGCCCTGCGAGAGAAAAACCCAAATATCAAACTCATCGCGATGGGAGACTTTAATGATGACCCTATCAGCCCAAGTTTTAAAAATCATCTGAAAGCCGTAGGCGATGAGAAAGAGCTGAACGAGGAATATCCGTATTTCAATCCGATGTACAAAATGTACAAAAAAGGCGTAGCGAGTTTAGCTTACCGAGATGCACCAAATCTCTTTGACCAGATTATTTATTCTAAAAACTTGGTTTCCAATTCTTCTGCTGAGGAATACACCGTTTATAGAACCGAAGTCTATGCTCCTGCTTACCTTATTAATAAGCAAGGAAATTACAAAGGTTATCCTTTCCGTTCTTGGGATGGAGATAAATTTACAGGAGGCTACAGCGACCATTTCCCTGTATTCACTATTTTGCAGAAAGAGGCTAAATAAGTATCATATAAATCTCCCGTCCTGCCGCAGAGGAAACACACCTAAAATCTGCCCTTTGGTATCACAGAGGATGCCGATTTTTTCGCGGTCAAGGCTGGATATTTTTTCATCTTTTAGGAATTTGGATATTTTCTTTTTTCCAAACATTCCTTTCGGCTGAAAAATATCTCCTTCTTTGGGTTTTCTCAGTTCAAAGGGAGGAAAAACTTTCTCTTTATTGAAAAGCCAAGGTTTAGAATTTTGGATTCTGAAATCCTCTATTTTGTAGAATTTTTCTGTTTCGGAGAAACTGATTTCGGTGGGAAATTCGTTTTCTTTTTCTTGGTTTTTAGGACTGATAATGATGTCTGTGTAATCTATTTTTAGCGAAAAATCTTTGCTGAAAAACACTTTCCCTGTCTCGGCTGAAAATATTTTTTGAATTTCTGTCTCGCTGCCGAATCCGAATTTATTCAGAATTTCAAATTTCATTATATCCTGTGTTTCAGATAATTCTTCCTTATTGAAAATCAGGCGATTGTCGGTTTTTGTTCCGTTTTTAGCGATGAATTCTTTGGCTTTTTGTTTGATGAAATCACTGCTTTGCTGGATTATACTGAGGCTTCTGCTAAAATTTTGAATAAAATTAAAATCCGCCTTTACCAGCTCTGGAACGATGAGGTTTCTGATTTTGTTTCTCAGATAATCATTTTTTTTGTTAGAAATATCTTCGCGGAAAGGCACCGAATTTTTCTCCGCAAAATCATAGATTTCCTCCTTTGTGAAAGCCAAAAGCGGACGCAGAATTTTGTTTTCGTTTGCAGGGATACCGCTCAGTCCTTTCAATCCGCTTCCACGCATCAGGTTGATGAAAAATGTTTCCAGCTGGTCATTCAGATGGTGGGCTGTCGCTATAAAATCAATGCTGTTTTCTTCACAGATTTGATGAAAAAAATGGTATCTCAGTTCTCTTGCCCAGAGCTGTATAGAGCCGTTTTCGGGCTTGTTGTCCTTTTCTGAAACGGAATAAACAAACAGCGGAATTTTATGTTTTTCGCAGTAGTCTTCTACTATTTTTTGGTCTAAATCAGAGTCTTCACCGCGCAGCTTGTAGTTGATATGCGCCGCCGAAATCATAAAGTCCGATTGCTCTGCACTTCTCTTTCGGAAAAGGTCAAGCATGACCATAGAATCAGCGCCTCCGCTCACTGTGAGGAGGATTTTCTTTTGTGTAAAATCTCTGGTGATTTTGTTTATTTCTTCATTAAAAGAATCAAGACTAAGCATAAGACAAAAGTAATAAAAATAACAATAAATAGAGACAAAGTCCGTTATATCAAATAAAATTGTTACCTTTGGGCAACATAATTTAAATATTTTGATGATATGAAATTAATAAAAATGTTTGTCATCAGTACGGTGGCACTTACAGCAACATCTTGCGTTAGTAAAAAACAGTATGATATACTTAATAGTAACTATAAACAAGCAATAGAGAATGTAGCTGAAAGACAGAGAGAAATCCAAGATTTAAAGGCTAAAAACGCTAGTTTGCTTAGCGAAAATAACTTGCTAAAAGAGCAAAGTACATCTCTAAAATCTTCTCTAGATGCATGTTTGTCTAATACAGGTAAATCATCTTCTAATATTGATAAGCTTGTAGGAGAAATCAATGCTTCTAACGCATATATCAAACAGCTTACGAATGCTAAATTTAGAAATGACAGCTTGAATTTGGCTTTGTCTAATAAAATGAAGCGTTCACTAGACAATGTAGCTGATAAAGATGTAGAAGTAAAAGTACTGAAAGGAGTAGTGATGATTTCACTTTCTGATAAAATGCTTTACAAAACAGGAGATTACAATGTTCTTCCTGCTGCACAAGAAGTGCTAGGAAAAGTAGCAAAAGTAATCAATGACTACGATAAATACTCTGTTTTGATAGAAGGAAATACGGATAATGTGCCGTTAAATTCATCTAACTTACCAAGAGACAACTGGGATCTATCAGCCCTTAGAGCGACTGCGATAGCAAAAATCCTACAAACTAAATTTGGGGTAAATCCATCAAGAATAACAGCTGGTGGTAGAAGTGAATACAACCCTAAATCTACTAATATGAGTGTTTCTGGTAGAGCAGAAAACAGAAGAACGGAGATTATCATCATGCCGAAACTGGAGGAATTCATGCAACTTATGGATGTAGCTCCTGTGAAAAAATAGTAAAATTAAAATTCAGAAAAACCTTAGAAATCTCTAAGGTTTTTTTATTTTTGACGCATAAATCATCAGAGGAATGAGTTTTTTTAGTGAATTGAGTCCAGAAATGGATGATTATTTGGAGAAATACTGCTCTCAGGAACCAGAAATTTTGGCAAGATTGAGAGAGGAAACCTATCGTGTGACAGAGCAGCCACATATGATTTCAGGGAAACAGCAGGGGCGTTTTCTGGCGATTATTTCTAAACTTTTGTCGCCTAAAAATATTTTAGAAATAGGGACTTTCACAGGCTATGCCACGCTTTGTCTGGCGGAGGGACTGGCCGAGAATGGAAAAATAACGACGCTGGATATCAATGAAGAATTATCCTATTTGCCGAAGAAATATTTTGCGGAAAGTGATTTTGCAGAGAAAATAATTTTTTGTCTTCAAGACGGAAGAGAATTTCTCCAAAACACGGATGAAATGTATGATTTGGTTTTTATAGATGGGAATAAGGCAGCGTATGTGGATTATCTCAATCTGATAAAAACCAGACTTAGAAGCGGCGGAGTGGTGCTGTTTGATAATGTTCTTTGGTATGGCAAAGTTTTAGAGGAAAATCCAAAGAGCAAAATGACAAAAAAAATAAAAGAACTAAACGAAATAGTCTCCAAAGATGGTGATTTTGAAAATCTTATACTACCTTTGCGAGATGGAATAAATCTCATCAGAAAGAAATAATATTTTAGAAAAGGTGGATTTAGTGATAAATAAAAGATTATGATAATGAAAGCCATTGCCAGTGTCTCAGTAGCTCCTGTGAGGGCGGAAAACTCGGACAGAGCCGAAATCGTGACTCAGCTTTTGTTTGGCGAGAGTTGTGATATTTTAGAAGTGGATAAAAACTGGACGAAGATAAAAATTCATTTTGATGGATACGAAGGCTGGGTGGATACCAAGCAGGTTTCACCGATTTCTGATGCCGATTTTACCAAAAGAAAAACAAAAACTGTCACGGAGAGTTTTATAAATTATCAGTATAATGGAGAAAAAACGCTCCTTTCCATTGGTTCTGAAATAGAGTCTGATAATCAAGAAGATACAAAAAACAACTTTGATAAAGAAAACCTAAAAAAAACAGCCTTAGAGTTTTTGAATGTTCCCTATCTGTGGGGCGGGAGAAGTTTTTTTGGGATAGATTGCAGTGGTTTTACCCAGATTGTTTATAAAGTGAATAGTATCCAGCTTCCGCGTGATGCGTATCAGCAGGCTGAGCTGGGAGAGGTTTTGGATTTTATCGAAGAGGCTGAAATAGGTGATTTGGCGTTTTTTGAGAATGAAGAAGGTAGAATTATCCATGTGGGAATCATGCTGGAAAATCAAAAAATCATACACGCCCACGGAAAAGTGAGGATAGATGATCTGGACTGCATAGGGATTTTTAACAAAGACCAAAACAAACACACGCACAAACTGAGATTTGTGAAAAGAATTTGCCCAAACCCATAAGAAATGATTTTTTATAACCTTTTTATTTGTCTGCTTTCTTTTGGATTAAAAGTTTTTTCGTGGTTTAATGAAAAAGCCAAAAAAGGAGTGGATGGACGAAAAGAAAGCCTGAAAATAGTTCAGGAAAAGCTGAAAAATCAGAAAGTGATATGGATGCACTCGGCAAGTCTTGGGGAGTATGAGCAGGGGCTTCCTGTCTTAGAAAAATTAAAAAACGAATACCCAGACTATAAAATTTTAGTAACCTTTTTTTCTCCGTCTGGCTACGAAAATGTAGTTAAAAAACAGCATATTGCTGATGCGGTGTGCTATCTTCCGTTTGACAAAAAATCTACAATACAGGAGTTTATTTCTCAGTTTGACACCAGAATTTTCTTTACCGTAAAATACGATTTTTGGTATCATCTTCTTCGTGAACTGCACAGAAAGGGAACGAAGATTTTTGTGGTTTCGGCGTTGTTTTATGAAAAGCAGATTTTTTTTAAACCTTATGGGAAGTGGTTCGCAAATGAGCTGAAAAAAAATGTGGATTGGTTTTTTCATCAAACGGCACACTCGGAGCAGCTTGCCAAAAGTATAGGTTTGGAGCAGTCTTCCATTTCTGGAGATACCCGTTTTGACCGAGTAAAGCAAATTCAAAATCGGGATAATTTTGTGGAATTTATCCAAGAATTCAAAGAAGATAAGCCGCTTGTGGTTTTTGGAAGTTCTTGGAAATCAGAAGAAAAAATCGCTGATGAAATCGCCGATAAAATAGAGGCTAAAATCATCATCGCACCGCATGATATTAAGCGAAATATAGAATTTCAGAACGAGAAACAAATTTTGAAATATTCTGAATGGAAAACCAAAAACGCACAAGAAAAATCAGCTAAAATCCTGATAATAGATAGTATAGGGCTTCTTTCTAAAATTTATTCCTACGCTGATTTGGCGGTTGTGGGAGGCGGTTTTCATGACAAGGGACTGCATAATATTTTAGAGGCGGCTACTTTCGGTGTGCCTGTGATATTTGGAAATCATTACAAAAAAAATCCAGAAGCGGACAACCTCATCAGCGCCAATGGAGGGAAATCTTTTGAAAACGAAAAAGAGGCTTCAGAATTTATTGTAAAATTATTAAAAGATAAAGCGCTTCTGCATGAAATGTCCGAAAAAGCGAGAGATTTTGTAAATTCTCAGCCTAATTCAGCCGAGATGATTTTGCGGAAAATGCGGTCATTGATGTGAATTATATTTTTTTTTGTAACTTTGATATCTGTTTAACCAAATAAAATTAAGAAAAACAATGAACAACAAAGGGTGTTTTGGAATAGGAACAATAGGACTTGTCATCATCGGACTTGTCCTTGCGATAGGATTTTGGGGAGTAAGAAGCTATAACAGTCTGGTGAAAGAGAATAATAATGTTCTCAATAAATGGTCTAATGTAGAGACAATCTATCAAAAAAGAGCGAACCTGATTCCAAATCTACAAAATACAGTAAAATCTTATGCGAAATTCGAGCAGGAAACTTTAACCAAAGTAGTGGAGGCAAGGTCTAAAGCTACCCAAGTTACAGTAGATCCTACTAATATGACGGAAGAAGATATGGCGAAGTTCCAGAAAGCACAAGGGGAACTGAGCAGCTCATTGGGCAGATTGATGATGGTAGTGGAACAATACCCAGAGCTAAAAGCAGACCAGCAGTATATTAGCTTTCAAAAAGAATATATTGCTATAGAAAACAGTATCAGAGTAGAAACTGTTTATTATAACGAGGCAGTGAAAATATTTAATAATGAAGTGGAATCTTTCCCTGCAAATCTGTTTGTTGCTTTCTTTTTTAAATTTAAAGCAAAACCTTATTTCAAAGCTGACGAAGGAGCTTCTAAAGCACCAGAGGTATTTAAAGACTAAAAAAAGATGAACCATCTCTCAGACACTGATGTTTCGGTTTTGGTGGAAGCTATAAAAACTGCGGAAAATCACTCCACGGGAGAAATCCGTGTGCATATAGATTCTTCCACAGAGCAGGAGAGTGAGCGTGTGGCATGGGAGGTTTTTGAGAAGCTGAAAATGCATGAAACCAAGGATAGAAATGCAGTCCTTTTTCATGTTAATTTTGCTCAAAAATATCTGAGCATCATCGGAGACAAAGGCATCCATGAGAAAGTATGCCAGAGTTTTTGGGATAAAATTCATGCTGAGATGGTGGCAGATTTTGCGAAAGGTGACTATTTGCAAGGATTGAAAAATGGAATTTTAGCGACAGGAATAGAACTGAAAAAGTATTTTCCTGTCGGTGAGGAAAACCCAAATGAATTACCAGATGAGATTACATTTTCTTAGAAATTTCATATGGGTTTTATTTATTAGTATAGGAGGCTGGCTTTCAGCTCAGTATACTATCCCTGAGAAACCAAAAGTGCTTTATCCTGTGTATGATGAGGCGGGACTTCTTTCTTCGGAGGAAAAGGAACTGCTGAACCAGAAACTGATAAAATTTGAGGATAGCACATCTACGGAAATAGAGGTGGTTATCATCCCTTCCACCAAAGGAGAGGATATTAACTTTCTCGCTACCAGATTTGGGCAGACTTGGGGAATTGGAAAAAAGGGAGTGGACAATGGAGTTGTTTTTCTGATTGCTACCGAAGACAGACAAATTTCCATACAGCAGGGGAGAGCTGTGGAAAAATACCTGACAGCCTCTGTTGCTGGGCAGATTATAGATTACCTTATCATTCCTAAATTTAAACAAGGGAAATGGTATGAAGGAATAGATGAAGGGGTAAACGCCCTGATGGAAGCTACGCAGGGGAAATTTAAACCGCAGAAAAAGAAAAAAGAAGAAGGAGATTTTGCAATGGTGGCTGTTTTAATTTTTGTTGCCTTTATTGTGATAATGATAATTTTAATCAAATATGGTGATAAAGGCGGCGGCGGACGAGGCGGCGGATATACTGATTTTGATGATGTTATTATTTCCCGCAGGGGGCGAAGCAGTTTCCCTGGGATATTTTGGGGCTTCCCATCTTCTGGTGGGGGAAGTTCTGGTGGAGGCTTCGGCGGTTTTGGAGGAGGAGGCACATTCGGTGGCGGTGGAGCCAGCGGCGGATGGTAAAAGTTATATTGAATTGAGATTAAAAATGAGTTAATTTTTTGAAGGAGGTTTGTTTTATGCTGAAATAAAATTTTAATAACTAATGAAAGAAAAAGTAGGAAACAAATTAGACATATTCAACATTGTAAAAGAAAGAAAAAGGAATGAAATTCTGGAATGCATGAAAAGACAGAAAAAAGTTCCTTTGAAGGTTAAAGAAAACATAGAGCATAAGATAGTTATAGAAATAGATGATGATAAATCTAAATACTATATAAAACAAACCAACCTTCGGAAAGAAAAATTAAAAAAACTACGCCCATATCTTTTAGGTTTTGTAGTTTTGGTGATGGCGGGAGCGATAGGGTTTTTATCCCAGCAGTATCTGGAATTTCAGTATTATCTTTCCAAAAATGAGGAACTTGTGACACTCAGTAAAAAATATCTCGCAGAGCAGAAACAAAAAGAAGAGGAGCTGAAAGAACTACAAAATTTAACTTTAGATAATATAAATAATCTTCCTGAGGAAAGAAAAAACCTGATGCTGAACATCATCCCAAGTGGAAATCCTCTACTGAGGGAACTGGAAGTGACGAGTAATTTTGGAAATAGAACACATCCAATAAGTGGAGGAGTAAAACATCATAATGGAGTGGATTTGAGACTGGATACAGGAGATGATGTCATCGCACCAGCCATGGGAAAAATTGCTTTTGCAGGAGAAAAAGGAGGTTATGGAAATACAGTTATCATAGAGCATGCATTTGGTTTTAAGACCCTTTATGCTCATTTGGATAGGATTTATGTAAAGGCGGGCGAAATTGTAGGAAAAGGAAAAGTAATAGCCGCGGGTGGAAACTCGGGGAATTCCACCGGGCCACATCTTCATTATGAAGTTTTGTATGATGATGCACAGGTGGAACCAGAAAATTTTATAAATTGGGACAAGAGTAATTTTAATATAGTGTTTAACAATGAAAAAAATGTACAATGGGAATCTTTTCTAACAATAATGGGAAAAAATCAAACGAAATGAGTGTGAATGTATCATCAAAAGGAGTAAATGTAATCGCTCCAGAAACCCACTTCAAAGGAGTGATAGAAACTAGCGCTATGACGCAGATAGAAGGCTTCTTCGAAGGAGATGTGAAATGTGAAAACACCCTGCACATAGGTAAAACAGGGAAAGTTAATGGAAATATCGTGGCAGATTCTATCTTCATCGATGGAGAAATCAAAGGAGATATATCTGCAGATAGAGTAGAGATTGGCGAAAATGGACGAGTGTATGCTAACATCATCTCGGCTTCGTTCGTTATCCATGAAGGAGCGAGATTCGAAGGGAACAAAAAGATGAAAATAGAGGAAAACACCTATAGTAGTCTTTCCACTTCTGATGATGAGTAATCGTCTTTAAAAATTAAAACAAAAAAAGCAGTCTGTGAATGACTGCTTTTTATATTTAATCTTCTCCTTTCATCTTTTCGGCGTTTTCTGCCATGATTAGGGCTTCTAGCATTTCTTCTATATCTCCGTTCATAAAGGCGTCTAGATTGTAAATAGACTTATTGATTCTATGGTCGGTCACACGCCCTTGAGGATAGTTGTAAGTTCTGATTTTTGCGGAACGGTCTCCTGTAGAAACCATAGTTTTTCTCTGAGCAGCGATGTCTCCTTGTACTTTTTGTAGCTCTATATCGTAGAGTTTTGTACGGAGCATTTCCATTGCTAACTCTCTGTTAGCCAACTGAGAACGAGCCTGCTGACAAACTACCACTATTCCTGTAGGTTTGTGAGTCAGCTGAACTTTGGTTTCTACCTTGTTTACATTCTGTCCTCCTGCTCCTCCTGAACGCGAAGTCTGCATTTCTATGTCAGCTGGGTTGATTTCCACATCTACTTCTTCTGCTTCAGGAAGTACCGCTACGGTAATCGCTGAGGTATGCACTCGCCCTTGGGACTCGGTCTCTGGAACACGCTGAACACGGTGAACACCAGATTCAAACTTCATGATTCCATACACACCCTCGCCTTCTACTCTCATGATGAGTTCTTTGTAGCCTTTTGCGGCCTCGTTGTAGTCGGTAACTTCGTGTCTCCAGCCTTTTGACTTGAAATACATCGTGTACATTCTATACACATCTTCCACGAAAATAGCCGCCTCGTCACCGCCTGTTCCTGCACGGAGCTCCACCATGACATTCTTGTCATCGGCTGGGTCTTTCGGGATGAGGAGGATTTTCAGGTCTTCTTCTAATTTAGGGATAAGCGCCAGACTTTCCTGCTTCTCCATTTTAGCCAAATCTATCATATCCTTATCAGATTCTGTGGCGATGATTTCATCCGCTTCTTCTATGGAGTTTTTAGCGTTCATGTATTGGTCAAAAACAGCCACCACCTTTCCCAAATCGCTGTATTCTTTGTTAAGAGAAGAATATCTTTTTTGGTCTGAGATGACATCTGGCTGGATGATAAGATCCGCTACTTCATTATATCTTTGTTTGATTGCTTGTAATTTTGGTATTAAACTATTTGCCATTATTTAATTTTGAATGAGCAAAGATAAGAAAATCCTATGTAATGAGTTAAATTTTGGTTTAATGACAAATAAAATTCCAGTTGTTTTAATATAAGAAAGCAAGAAAATATTTGAGGCAAATGTATTATCTTTGAAGAAAAATATTAGTTTATGAATTTTTTAAAATTATTTGTTTTAGCGGCTGTTTTATTTTTCGGAATGACTTGTGCACAGGAAACACCTAAGCCAGAGAAAACAGCAGCTTACCCTGTCACTATTACCCCGGATTTTCCAGATGGGGGAATTAATGGATTCCGCGAGTTAGTCGTATCAAAATTCAATACTGATAATGTAAATCCATATCAACATTTGCCTATAGAATATGTAAAGAAAATTCAGCAGATGATTTTACAAAACAAACCTACACCTGATATCTTGCTGATGACAACTGTAAAATTTATCGTGGAGCCAGATGGATCATTATCCAATATTTCAGCAAAAGGAGAAAATCAATCTTTTAATGAAGAGGCTGAATTAGCTGTAAAAGCTATACAAGTCAAATGGATTCCTGGGGAAGTAAATGGGACAAAAATAAAGTCTCTTTATAGTATGCCTATCAAAATGAAAGTCAAATAATCAAAACTCCCTTCGTAGAAAATATGGAGGGGATTTTTTATTCATTAAATAGATAAAGAAGAAAAAATTGGGATTAAAATTTATTTTTATACTTTTGCGCCCAATTAATTTTTATTAGAGATGAAGAAATTAACATTAGTTATTTTAGCACTTGCATTTGGAAATGCATTTGCACAAGAAAATGAAACAGTAAAAGATTCTGCGGTTGCAGTTGTAGAAGAAGTAGTGGCAGAGCCAGAACCACCGAAAAAAAACTGGTCTATAGAAGGGCAAAATACCCTAATGCTAAACCAAGCGGCATTCTCTAACTGGGTAGGCGGTGGAGCTAATAATGTGGGATGGTTAGTAGGAGTGAACTATAATTTCACTTACCAAAAAGACAAAGACCTTTGGGAAAATAACATCATCTTAGGATATGGAAGAAATAATACCCAAGGATTAGGAAACAGAAAAACACAGGATAATATCAACATCAGCACGAACTACGGTAGAGCTATCTCTAAAAACTGGTATGTGTCTGCTGGAGCGAGCTTTATTTCTCAATTTGACAACGGATATGCTGATGGAAATAATCCAAGCGCTGCGAAAATCTCAAGCTTTATGGCACCAGGGTACTTGAATATCGGGGCTGGTTTTACTTATAAACCAAATGAAGATTTCACGCTTACTTTAAGACCTGCTAACGCAAGAATGACTTTTGTTTTAGACAAGGATTTACAGTACAAAGGAAACTACGGACTTAAAAACGACGGAGACAGCATGTTGTTCCAGTTTGGGTTCTATGCAGATGCTTCTTATAAAGTGAAATTGATGGAAAACATCCATTTGACAAACAAAGCATGGTTGTTCTCTAACTATCTAGACCACCCAGAAAGAATCGCAATGGGATACAGCGGAATTCTTAATTTGAAAATCAACAAGTATATTTCGTCTAACATCACTCTGGATCTAGTGTATGACCACAACCAAATCAGAAAAGTTCAGCTGAAACAGACACTTGGACTTGGGCTGGCTTACAATATCAGCAATGGTGTGAAAAAAGCTGACACATCAAGAAACGCTGACTGGAAAAAAGACTAAATATCATCAATAGAAAAATAAGATTTATCCAAAAGGGTAAATCTTATTTTTTGTAATATTGTGGAACGCTAAAAAATAATTTAAACAATAAATCAAAAAATGAAACCGAGTTTTATTTTCTTGCCGTTGAGTAATGAGAAATACAGCTATATGCTATTGCTTGATACAGGAGAAATTATAGAGTATGAAAACGGAAAAGAAATAACAAAATTTGGAGATTATGAATTGTTTAAACAATATTATCTTAAACTTAATCAAAGAGTTTGTTTACCTGATGAAATAGAAGATTTTTTCAGTCCAAATGAACTGGCGAAGAACTATCTTGCAGACCAAGATAAAATCCTAAATATAGAAAATTATATTGACGATTATTTAGCTGTGTTACAAGAAAATTTGTCAATTAAAATTGATAAATCCAGATTAGGAGAAGAAACATATATACTTAAAATTTTTAAAGAAATTAGAGAAGAAATTTCTTATGATGGTTCTCAGAAATATGAAATTCCCATTATCATTCTATATGGAGAGTATATCCGAGAATTATGCCCACAGAAAAAATGGTGTGTGAAACGAGATTATAATGTGCTGGGGGAGGAGTATTACTATCCTGCACTTGAGGATGAAGATATTAGAGATTGTGTGCGGGAAATGCTATATAATGAGGGGGATGATAAAATATTTAACATCCAATATTTGCTGGATATGGCAGAGATAATAAAAAATGAGTAAAAGTTCTGTTTTAGACATTTTTATAATAAGATGATATTATCATAATACATCAAAAATCCATAAGATATGAAACAAGAAGTGTATTTATGTGAGCAAAAAGGAACAACTTTCATTGTAGTTGATACCGAAGAGAATATTCAACAAGCTATTGAAAGAGACAAAGATGAAAATAGAAGTCAATTTGTAAAATACTTACAAAGGAATGACCCATCAGGATTTAATGAATTCAGAGCCAGAAAACTGAACCCATCCAAAGACAAGATAAAAGAGCCTTTAGGAATTAGTTTTCTAGGAGTAGAGGAAATAGATGTGGAATACTTAAATAGCCAAGTAGAGCATTTAAATATTAATAAAATCAATATCCGAAATAGCAAACTTGATATGCCATTGCCTAAGCATATTACAGATAATGTGAAAACTTTCTTCTGTGGAGGAAAAGTAAAAGGAGTAATAGTCTTGGATTTATATAAAAATTTAGAAGAAATTAATATCTTGGATTGGGATACGAAAATAAAATTCAAAAATGATTCAAAGAAGAATAATATTAGAAAATTAGTCGTATGGTATCATAAGCCCAAAGAAAAAACACTCAAAACATTGATAGAGTTTTTATATAATTTGGAAATATTAGAAATAAATCATACTAATATAGAAACTTTAGAAGGAGTAGAAAACCTTAGATTTCTAAAGGAAATAGAAATACAATATGGACGAAATCTAAAGCAAGTAAATTATCTTAATGAATGTAAAAAGCTGGGAAAAGTCTTTTTTAATAATTGTAAAAAGATAGAAGATATGGAAAAACTGCACCAGCGCGAGGGATTATATATTCGGAAAGTAGCCTTGTCAGGATAGATAATGTCAATATAATCAAATTCTTACGGTTTGGTGAGCTGTAATATATTTTGTATTCTTTTCCTGTCCAAGAAATTTTCATAAAATAAAATAAAAATCTTCTTGCTTAGTAGAAAAAAATAATTATCTTTGCACTCTCAAAAGGGAGAATAATTTTAAGTTTAAAAAGTAATGGAGCAGTAATGCTACCTCTTACAAGAAAAAGTATATAAAATGAAAAGAACATTCCAACCATCAGAAAGAAAGAGAAGAAACAAACATGGGTTTAGAGAAAGAATGTCTACACCTAATGGTAGAAGAGTTTTAGCTGCAAGAAGAGCAAAAGGAAGAAAAAGATTGACAGTTAGCGAAGCAAGAGCTAAAAGATAATCTGTCTTCTGAAAATAAAATAATAGTGTCTGAAAGAATCTGTCTTTTGGACATTTTTTCGTTGTTATAACTCTCGGTTGTTTTAACATTTTTTTAATTTTAGATTTAACCTTTCGCAAAAAAAATCATCAAACAAATAGAAACCCAATGAAGGTAAAAGATGAAGATATTATCCTTCTTATGCAAAGTCCTGAAAGTCAAGAAAAAGGACTTCGTATGATGATGGATGCGTATCAGAGTCGGTTGTATTGGCATATTCGTAGGCTGGTCAATGATGAAGATGCCGCAAAGGATGTTTTGCAGGAAACTTTTATCAAAGTCTATCAGAATTTTTCACAATTCAAGAAAGACAGTCAGCTCTACACATGGCTCTACAGGATAGCATCTAACGAGGCTCTGCAACATCTGAATAAGGTGAAAAAAATGCAGAAAACAGAGCAGGATGCAGATGTCTATCTAGAAAACCAAAAAGCAGAAAATAGCGGGAGAAATGCAGATGAAATAGAGCTTTTATTACAAGATGCGATACAAAAACTACCAGAGAAACAACGGATGGTTTTTACGCTGAGGTATTATGATGACCTGCCATATGAGGAAATTAGCAAGATTTTGGATATGTCAGTAAGTACACTGAAAACCAACTATCACTACGCGAAAAGCAAAATAGAACAGTATATTTTAGACCATAGCGAAGAATTTTAAAAATGAAAAAAATAGATATAGAAAAATGGGAACGAAAAACGCCTGAACTGCCAGAAAACTTTTTCGAGGAAATGCAGGAAAAAGTTTTAGATAAAACGGTAAGGGTAGAAAAACGACCTGTGAAAAGGTTTAAAATAAACCCAGCGTGGGCTTCTGCAGCTGCGATAGCGGTGATTTTTGGGATTTCGTTTTTTATAAATTTCAAGAATAAAAATGCGGAAGTGATACAAAATCCTCAGATGGTTCAGACTGAAAATAATTCAAATCTAAATCAAGAGCAAAGCGCTGAATATCAAGCAGATGTTGTAAATCAAGAAGCGGTAGAGAATCAACCCTATACAGAACCGAAAACATCTTTCGCAGGGCAGAGTTCTGATGCTGTTTCTGAGCAGAAAATAAAAAATCTTTCTACGAAACTCAAAATGGAAGAGGTTCTCAATGTCATGAGCGAAGAGGAACTTCAGGAGCTGACTAGTAATTATGAACAAGACACCTTTTTGGATTTATATTAATTAAAATTTTAAAAATGAAAAAAATATTTTTTTTATTAGCCATATCTTTTGGAATGCTGGTTTCTGCACAAAAGAACAATGGAAAACACCACGAGGACAAGAAAAGCTATATTCATGATTTTGAAAAAATGACACATGAAGAGAAAATGGCTTTCATTCAGCAGTTGAGTGTTAATAAAATCATCAAAGAATTAGAGCTTTCTGGTGAGAAAAAAGATACTGTGGAGAAACTTCTTAGTGAATATCTTAAAGCGCAAAGGGAAATAAAAGCTTTTAAACCTATGGGTGCTCATGAAAATCTGACTGATGAAGAGGCTTTAAGAAAGATAAACCTTGGTTTTGAAGTTGCGCAGAAGGTTTTGGATAACAGAAAATTTTACTCCAAAAAATTACTGGAACACCTTTCTCCACAACAGGTTTTGAAAATTTATAAAATAGAGAAAGATATCAAGGATTCCTTTAAGCATAAACACGATAAAGACAAACATAAGACTAAATAAATTTATACCAAAAGAGATTGATTTTTTCAGTCTCTTTTTTGTTATCTTTGCAGGATACTGATTTTTGAAATGAAAAATATAAGAAATTTTTGCATCATTGCACATATTGACCATGGTAAATCTACCTTGGCAGACCGACTTTTGGAGTATACTAATACAGTGACACAGAGGGAGTTGCAGGCGCAGACTCTTGATGATATGGATTTGGAAAAGGAGCGAGGAATTACCATAAAATCCCATGCTATCCAGATGGACTATGAATACAAGGGTGAAAAATATATCCTTAACCTTATTGACACTCCTGGGCATGTGGATTTCTCGTATGAAGTTTCGCGTTCCATTGCGGCGTGCGAAGGAGCTTTGCTGATTGTAGATGCGGCGCAAAGCATTCAGGCTCAGACTATTTCCAATCTTTATTTGGCGTTAGAAAACGATTTGGAAATTATTCCAATTTTGAATAAAATAGACCTTCCTTCGGCAAATCCTGAGGAGGTTACAGATGAAATTGTCAATCTTTTGGGCTGTAAACCAGAGGATGTTCTCCGTGTTTCTGGAAAAACAGGAGCAGGAGTGAAAGAACTTTTGGAGCAGATCGTGGAGAGAATCCCAGCGCCAGAGGGTGACCCAGATGCACCGCTACAGGCGTTGATTTTTGACTCTGTGTTTAACCCATTTAGAGGAATTGAGGCTTATTTCAAAGTGGTAAATGGAAGCATCAAGAAAGGACAGAAAGTGAAATTTATGGCTACTGACCGCACCTATGATGCCGATGAGGTAGGAACTTTGAAACTAAAACAAGCGCCTAAACAAGAGATAAAATGTGGAGATGTGGGCTACATCATTTCTGGAATAAAGGATGCCCGAGAGGTGAAAGTAGGGGACACCATTACTTCCGCTGAAAATCCAGCTCCTGCACCGATAGAAGGTTTCGAAGAGGTGAAACCGATGGTATTTGCGGGGATTTATCCGATAGAATCTGAAGATTTTGAGGAGCTTAGGGCTTCATTAGAAAAACTAAGGCTCAATGATGCTTCACTTGTTTTCGAGGCGGAAAGTTCGGCGGCACTGGGCTTTGGTTTCCGATGTGGTTTCCTTGGAATGCTTCACATGGAGATAGTTCAGGAGCGTCTTGACAGGGAATTTGGGATGAATGTAATCACTACTGTTCCCAATGTATCTTATCACGGCTACACCAAGAAAGAGCCAGATGTTCCTATCCTTATCAACAACCCATCCGAAATGATGGACCCTACCACGATGGATAGAGTGGAAGAACCGTATATAAAGGCTTCTATCATTACTAAGTCTGATTTTGTGGGAGCTGTGATGACGCTTTGTATAGAAAAACGAGGCGAAATCGTGAACCAGTCTTATTTGACTTCTGACCGAGTGGAATTGATTTTCAATATGCCGTTATCAGAGGTGGTGTTTGATTTTTATGACCGATTAAAATCTATTTCCAAAGGATATGCATCGTTTGACTATCACCCAATAGGTTTCCGTCCATCCAAATTGGTGAAAATGGATATCCTTATCAATGGAGATATGGTGGATGCGCTTTCTTCCCTGATACACGATTCCAATGCCTATAACATCGGTAAAAAAATGTGCGAGAAACTTCGTGAACTGATACCGAGACAGCAGTTTGACATCGCGGTTCAGGCGGCTCTGGGAACTAAAGTAATCGCCCGAGAAACCATAAAAGCCCTTCGTAAAGATGTAACCGCAAAATGTTATGGTGGTGACATCTCTCGTAAGAGAAAACTCCTTGAAAAACAAAAAGAAGGAAAGAAAAAAATGAAACAAATTGGGCGTGTAGAAGTTCCTCAGTCTGCATTTATGGCGGTGCTGAAGCTGAATGATTAGAAAAAGAGATAAACTATGAAATACTATTTAAATTTGAGTTTAGTTATAATTTTTCTTTATTCATGTGGGAAAGATAAGAAAAATGGATATAAGGAAGGAGGAGCTGATTATAAGTATGAATATAGAACTGGTACTTCTGGAGAATATGAATATAATTATGATGTTATAGGAGAGGATGAGGAAGGTGAAGAAGTAAGTGGGAATGTTGACACACAAGGTAAATATGGAGAAGGGACAATTATAGATAGTTATGGAAAAGAGAGAGAAGTAGAAACTGAGTGGGTTGATTATGGTGTTATGGAGGCAACCGATGAGGATGGGAATGTTTATAGATTAGAAGTTGAATAATTATAATAATCTGTAGTTAATATTATACAAATATATTTACGGAATAGTTCAGTTTATGTTTAGTAAAGAGGCTTTGTCAGAGATAGAAAATCTGATTTCAGTAAAAGAAAAAATAGTAATCGTTACCCATTACAATCCTGATGGAGATGCCATTGGGAGCAGTCTTGGGCTTAAGCATTTCCTTAGGAATAGAGGCGTAGAGGCGGAAATCATCGTTCCCAACGACTTCCCAAAGTTCCTAAAATGGATGCCCGAAGCAAAAAAAATAACTATCGCAGAGTATAAAAAAAGAAAAGCCATAGAGCTGATAGAGGCAGCGGATGTGGTATTTTGCTTGGATTTTAATACTTATACGAGGATAGGTATGGTAGGCGACTGGGTAAGCAATTCCAAAGCCGTTAAAATCTTGATAGACCACCACCAGCAGCCTGGTGAGTTTGATTTTGTTTATTCTGATACCAATATTCCTGCTACTTCGCAGATGGTTTATCATTTTATAGAAGCGCTGGGACAGGAAAATCTAGTTGATGAAAACACCGCAAAATGCCTATATACAGGGATAATGACCGATACGGGGGGCTTTCGGTACCGTTCCACAAGTGCGACTACTCACAGAATTATCGCGAATTTAATAGAAAAAGGCGCAAATCCTGCCGAGATTAGTTCTAACACTTGGGATAATAATACGGTGAGCCGTCTGAAACTGCTTTCCTTGATTTTAGGGCGAGTGGAATTGGTAAAAGATAATGAAGTGGTTGTTCTTTGGCTAAAACGAAACGAACTGCAAGAATTTGGCTTTGAAAAGGGAGATACTGATGGCTTTGTAAATTATGGGCTGAGCCTCGCTGGTGTGAAGGTTTCCGCTTTCTTTATGGAAGACCTTTATGAAGATTTTATCAAAATATCTTTCCGTTCCAAAGAAGATGTAGATGTCAATCAGTTCGCTAGAAAATATTTCAATGGTGGCGGACATATCAACGCCGCTGGAGGGAAATATCTAAAATCTCTGGAAGAAACAGTATCAGATTTTAAGAAAATTGTAGAAAAAGAAGGAATATAAAAAAGCTGCCATATTTGGCAGCTTTAATTTTTTATGCGTTTTTCAGTTTTGCGATTACATCGATACCTCCTGTGGTAATGTCTCCTATTTTGCAGAGAACTTCTGTGCCGATTGGCAAGAAAACATCCATCCTAGAACCGAATTTGATGAAGCCCAGCTCATGCCCTGCTTTGGCATCATCGCCCACTTCTGAATACATTACGATTCTTCTCGCGACATATCCTGCTATCTGTCTAAATACTACTTTCTGGTTGGTCAGAGTGTCCACAGCTATCGTTGTTCTTTCGTTTTCTGTGGAGGATTTTTCGTTCCAAGCCATCAGGTATTTCCCAGCATGGTATTTTCTGTAGGAAACTTTTCCTGTCACAGGATATCTGCATATATGTACATTGAGAGGAGACATGAAAATAGAAATCTGAAGGCATTTTGTTTTCAAAACTTCGTCTTCTTCCACTTCCTTTATCATCACTACTTTTCCATCAACAGGCGCCACCACAGTGTCCGTGTGTTCTGAAATATTTCTGTTTGGAACACGGAAAAACCAAACAACCAAGCAGAATAAAATAAGTAAAGGCAGGGTTACCAATACCGAATATCTATCAAGAAAAAAATGCGAAATGGCAGATAACAAGGTTAAAACCAATAAAGAAACGATAATAGTCCCTTTTCCTTCTCTATGAAGTGTCATAATTTTATGTATTTAAATTAAGTTTTCGATAATAAAATATAAATATATCACAGGCGCACATAGGATGAAACTATCCAATCTGTCCAGCACACCGCCATGCCCAGGGATGATGTTTCCGCTGTCTTTCACGCCGAAAGTTCTTTTCAGCTGGCTCTCTACCAAGTCTCCAAGTGGAGCAAAAACAGAAACAAGAAGCCCAATGATAATCCAGTTTCCTCTCAGTTCAGGCATCTTTTGTTCAATGAAGAATCCTAAAATCAAAGTGCAGATTACTCCGCCAGCAAAACCTTCCCAAGTTTTTTTCGGGCTGATTTTCGGAGCCATTTTATGTTTTCCAAACATTCTTCCAGCAAAATACGCAAAACCATCACTGCTCCATATTAGCGTAAATAAGACAAAAGTCTCCCAGCCAAAATGTTTTTCGGAATAATTAAACATAGGAAGTCCTAATGCAAATGAAAACGAGAGAAATACATAAATTACGATGAATATCAGTTTCCCATTATCATAATAAAGTTCATTCGGATATTTAAATAAAGTAAATGAAGCGATGAAAACTAGGGCAATACCCAAAAGCTCTTGGATATTAAAAATGAAGTAAAAATCATGATTTAGGAATCTTATCCCAAATCTATAAAAAACGATGAATCCCACTGGGAAAACTATCCATTTCCACCAACCTTCACCCAATTTCATTATTTTAATCGCTTCCCAAGCACCTACCACCACAAAAAATAAAATCAAAGAAAGGTATAAGTACTCTTGTTTTACATCAATATTTAGGAAATCTTTTAAGTAAACAGAGCCGAAATGGGTAGTGCATAGAAAAACGACCAAACCATAGACTGCTCCAGAAATAGCACGCTGAATTAAATTCTTATCCAAAATTAGTAATTTAAAAAAATTAATCTTCGAGCAAAAGTAAGAAAAGTTTTGGATATTTCTTGTTTGGATTGTCTAAATTTGATTTTCCTCCACTTATTGATGTTATTTTTTTAATATGGCTTTTCCGATTTATTCTTGACATGGCTTCGCTGAGGTCGCTCACTATTTGAGAAACATTCGCCATGACGATGATTTTTTCGGGCAGCATCTGATTACTAAAATGCAGTATATTATCACATGAAAGCATGATTTTTCCATCGAAGGCAATTAAATATTCACAAGTGATAAACGCAGCATCATTTTGTTTGCATAGAAGCTCTGTATAAGGCGTTTTCGTAACATCTAAAAATTTTTGTAAATCCTCATCACAGCAGAAAACGGAGGTTATATTTTCAGAATCAATGATTTTATGAAGAATAGGAAGAGCTTCAGCTTCATTTACACAATAGTTAAAAACACCTCCAGAGAGAGTAAATAACTGAGCAAATTTATAATCTACATCAGCATGTTTAAGTGTGTCTCCGTAATCAAGAAGACCCTGAGGAGATTTATTTTTTTCTTCACCACCGAAGATTTTACCGATTAAATTTTTAAAAAAGCTCAATTATAATACAAAAATTATATTTAATAGGTCACGAAGTTAATAATAATTTTGAATAAATCAAAAAACAAACAGGTTTCATGTAAGAATTGATAAACAAAATTGATATTATTTGAATCAAATAACGAAGAATTTTGTAAAAAAGTATAAACCTTAGTTTTTACAAACAAAAAAACCTCTCTAATTTTATAGAGAGGTTTGATTAAATTATGATTGAGAATCTTTTATTTCATCATTTTCAGAAGGTTTTTCTTCCTCTGGAGTGTTGTCAATCACGGGAACTGGGTTTTCTGCTGGAGCAGAATTTTGTTCCTCTTTTTTAGAAGTTACAGCAACTTCTGGTTCCCATACTCTCTTTCCAAAGATTTCTTCCAAGTCTTCCTTGAAAATCACTTCTTTTTCAATAAGTTTATCCGCTAGAGCCTCTAATTTATCTTTGTTTTCAGTTAAAATTCTGATGGCTCTTTGATATTGATTTTCAATGAGTTTGGATATTTCTTCATCTATGGTCTTCGCTGTATGCTCTGAATATGGTTTCCCAAAGTTATACTCAGACTGTCCAGAGCTGTCATAGTAAGAAATGTTTCCTATTTTGTCATTCAGACCATATATGGTAACCATAGCTTGGGCTCTTTTGGTTACTTTTTCCAAGTCAGAAAGCGCTCCAGTAGATATATTATTATATACAACCTGCTCAGCCGCACGCCCTCCTAGTGTAGCACACATTTCATCTAGCATTTGCTCTGTAGTGGTCAGCTGTCTTTCCTCAGGAAGATACCAAGCCGCACCCAGTGAACGCCCTCTAGGAACGATGGTCACTTTTAGTAGTGGATTGGCGTGTTCTGTAAGCCAAGATATCGTTGCGTGTCCTGCTTCATGGATGGCAACCCTTCTTTTTTCAGAAGGTTTTATTGCTGTATTTTTCTTTTCCAAACCACCGATGATTCTATCTACCGCATCTAGGAAATCTTGTTTAGTAACACTTTCGTGTCTGTTTCTTGCAGCGATAAGAGCGGCCTCATTACATAAATTTGCAATATCCGCACCACTGAATCCAGGAGTTTGTTTTGCTAAAAATTCTTTATCAACAGATGGGTCAAGTTTAATTTTCTTTAAATGAACCTCAAAAATTTCTCTTCTTTCGTGGACTTCAGGCAGGTCTACATAAATTTCCCTATCAAATCTTCCTGCTCTAAGGAGAGCCTTGTCCAAGATGTCTGCACGGTTGGTAGCCGCCATCACGATGACATTGGTATCCGTTCCGAAACCATCCATCTCTGTAAGTAGTTGGTTAAGAGTATTTTCTCTCTCGTCGTTAGCTCCGCTGAAATTACTTTTACTTCTCGCTCTACCAATGGCATCAATTTCATCAATAAATATAATCGCAGGAGATTTTGCTTTTGCTTGGGCGAATAAGTCACGCACACGCGAAGCTCCCACACCCACGAACATTTCTACAAAATCAGACCCAGAAAGTGAGAAGAAAGGCACTTTTGCTTCTCCTGCCACAGCTTTTGCTAGGAGGGTTTTTCCTGTTCCTGGAGGCCCTACAAGCAATACTCCTTTCGGAATTTTACCACCTAATTTAGTGTATTTTTCAGCGTTTTTTAGGAAATCTACAACTTCCTGTACTTCTTCTTTTGCTCCTTCGAGACCTGCCACATCTTTAAAGGTGATGGCAGCATCTTTTTCGCTAACTAATTTGGCTTTAGAACGCCCAATGTTAAACATACCGCTGCTGCTTCCACCGCCGCCGCCCATTCTTCTGAAAAGGAAGTAGTAGAGCAGGGCAGAAAAACCAATCCACATAGCCATGGAGATGAATGTACTCTTCATAGCGGAACCAGAATCTCCGAAATTGATTACTGTTTTTATCTCAGAATTGGTCTTTTTGATTTCATGAAATCTTTCCTGAAGGTATTTCAGATCTCCATATGATAATTCCAAATCTGGATTTGCTCCTTGTGAAAAAGGAAGCATTATATCTTTTTGGTCTTCAGTTTTTTTTCTTGCTTCTGAAGTTAAGAATATATCAGCTTTGTGTGTGTCTCGGTATACTTTTATCTCTTTTATCTTTCCTTGCTGCATTAGGCCGAAAAATGTATCCTCATCTATCGATTTGACCGTAGAAGATGAGCTAAGCATGGGATAAAAGAGCATTCCCAATGCAATGAGAATGACTACATAGAACCAATTAAATCCTTTGTTCATACATATATTTTTCTTAGTTAAATAAATTGTCTTGATTTTCTATCACAGTGACTTTGGCATCACTCCAAAGGTCTTCTATGTCATAGTATTCGCGGATATGTTTCTGGAAAACATGCACCACCACAGAGATGTAATCTACTAAAACCCAAAGCGCATTTTCTTCGCCCTCGGTATGCCATGGGCGTTCTTTGAGCTCATTTCTTACTCTTCTCTCTATATTTCCTGCAATAGCATTTACCTGCGTGTTTGAATTTGCGCTACAGATGATGAAATAGTCTGCAGCCGCATTTTCTATGTTGGTAAGATCCAAAATTCTAATATCCTCCCCCTTGGTGTCTTGGATACTGTCTATGATGGTATTTATTAGAAGTTGCTTTTCTGATTTTATACTCATTTAGATATATATTGTATTAGTTGCAAATTTATTCTTTTTTACTTTAAATCAAAGAAATATTTTTATATTTATCCGTCATAAATTTATGAAATGGATACATTATTTTATATTCAGCAGTGCTCATCTACTAATGATGAGATTATCAACTTGCTAAAAAGCCATGATGGCATCAGGGAACTGACGTTCTACACCTTTGACCAAACTAAAGGAAGAGGGCAGTATGGTAACACTTGGGATACGGCACCGAACCAAAATTTGGCTTTTTCTATGGCTTTGCTGCAAAAAGATGTTTCGCAGTTGGATAACTTATTCAATTTCCATACCGCAAACATTTTACGCGATTTTATTGCCAAAAAGACAGAAACAAAAGTAGAAGTCAAGTGGCCTAATGATATCATCATCCATCACAAAAAGGTGTCAGGGATGCTCATCGAGAAAAAGAAGATAGGGAATAATGTATATTTTATAGTCGGTATAGGGCTGAATCTTTTACAGCGAAATTTCCAAAATCTCCCTAAAGCAGGCTCTATTCTTACCCAAACGAAAAAGGAATTTGACCTAGAAAACTGGACAAAAGAAATGCACGCATTTTTTTTAGAAAAAGTTTTTGAGCCCGTTTCTTCGGAAGAAATATTAGACCAATATCATCATTTTTTATTTAAAAAAGATGAAGTTTCTGTTTTTGAAATCGGCAAAATAAGACAAAATGGCATAATCAAGAAAGTAGATGAACAAGGTTATCTATGGATAGACCTTGAAAACGAAGGTCTGAAAAGGTTTTATCATAAAGAAATAAAACTGCTGTACTAATTATTCATTTGCTCTTTTTCTATACAAATGTATAGCCACAGCTCCGAAAATGATGTTTGGAATCCACATGGCAAGGAGCGGCGGAAGGCTTTGGTTGGAAGAGAGAACTTTCAGCACCTCAAAAGAGAAAATGAATGTGAAAGCCAATGAGATACCCACAGCCAGATTCTGTCCAATTCCTCCTCTTCGTTTCTGTGAAGAAAGTGATAATGCCAAAATAGACAAGATGAAAATAGACACAGGCATAGAAGTGCGCTGGTGGAGTTCGTTTAGGTAGGTGTTTAGGTTGCTGTTGCCTTTTATTTTTTCTCTCTCGATGAATTTTATAAGATTAGGTGTGTTTTTATTCTCGGCTTCTAGGTCATTTGGGAAGAGCTCTTCTGGCGAGAGCCCGAAACTTTGGGTCTTTTCGTTACCGCTGTTTAGGATTTCTGTATCATCAGGATTGATGGTTTTTTCCAGATAATTACTTAGGCGAAAGAGTTTGTCTTTCTTGTCCCAAGCCACATCTGTAGCGATGAGCTGATAGACCATTTTCCCTTTTTTGTCAAATTTTTGATACTTGTAGCCAGAGCCTCTTTGGTTAAGCTGGTGGTAGCTGTTGATAAAAACATATTCCGTCTGCGAAAGCTGTGCAGAGATGGTTGTGATGTCTATGTATTTGTTCCTATTACTGCTATTATAGGTGTAAATGATGAGTTCGTTTTTCTTTCCATTCGCCCAAGGAAGAATAAAATGATTGGTAGCAAGGGTAAGGAGCATCAGAAAAATTCCTACATAAAAATACGGGCGCGAAAATCTATGAAAACTAGCGCCACTACTGAGAACGGCTACGATTTCAGTATTGTTAGCCATCTGCGAAGTGAAGAAAATAATGGAAACGAAAACCAAAATAGACATAAAGGTAATCACCAAATAGACCACCCAAAACGGATAAAAATGAATTAGGAAATACCCCACAGTGAAGCCGTTTCCTTCTATTCTAGGAGCTTTGGACTGCACATCTATGATTACCACAATGATGGATAACAGCGCCAGCATAAAGCCCAGCGTTCCCAAATATTTTTTAATAATATAGCGGTCTATGATTTTCATATTACAAAATATTCGCAAATTTAGTTTTTTTGCTTTGTTAAAAAGAAAAAATAAATCATCTTTCTCAAAAATATAAATAAAAATCCCTCCAAAGCTAAACTTTGAAGGGAAAAATGAAAAAAATATTAATTATTGTTTTGAAGCAAATTCATCTTTGAAATTGGCATTTGCCTCATAGTCTGCGACCATTTCTTTGGCGTAATCTGTTTTTTCTCCTTTGCTAAACCTTCTTTCAAGGCTGTCAAAGATAGAATACACCACAGGAATCACTATCAGTGTAAGGAATAGTGAGGACATCAGACCTCCGATGATTACGATCGCTACACCTCGGTTCATGTCTGCACCGTCTCCAGATGCTATCGCAATAGGTATCATCCCTGCTACCATGGCAATGGTGGTCATCAAGATAGGACGAAGACGAGCTTGGTTGGCTGCTACCAGAGCATCAAAAGTGCTGTCTCCTACTGCTTTCCTATTGTTTGCGAAATCCACAAGCATGATGGCGTTTTTCGCAACGAGACCGATGAGCATGATAATCCCCAAGATAGTGAAGACATTCAGCGTCTGGTTCGTGAGTGCCATGAGGAGTAATGCCCCAATGAACGAAAGTGGAACAGAGAAAATCACGATGAACGGCGTAGCAAAGCTGTCATATAGTGCTACCATTACTAAGTACATCAGCACAATAGCAGCCAACAAAGCAAGTCCTAATGTACCGAAACCTTCCTGCTGGTTTTCCATGTTTCCTCCCCATCTGTATTCTACCCCTGCTTTTCTTTCTAGTTTAGAAAACTGCTCCTGCCATTCAGTTGTGATGGTACCTGTTGGTCGTCCAATTGCTTTTGCTTGTACGGATACAGAAGGTGTTTTGTCCCTTCTCTCTAATAGTGAAGGTCCAGAACCATAGCTGATGTCTGCAAACTGCTCCAAACGAACTACTTGTCCAGTAGCGCTTACGAATTTCAGGTTTTTAACATCATCGATGGAAGATCTTCCGATTTCGTCATATCTGATGTTGATATCATATTCATATTCTCCAGCACGATATTTAGAATCTGTGTTTCCAGAGAAGGCGATCTGCATCGTTTTTCCTACGGAAGCAATGTTCAGCCCGAGAGAAGTCATTTTTTCTCTATCTACTTTTACATTGATTTCTGGGTTACCATCTTCGGAGGAAAGTTTTACTTCGGAAGCTCCTGGGATTTTTTCCAGTTGTTTCGCTGCTTGTTTTGCAAATTCCAAGGCATCTTTCAGGTCAGTTGCTGTTACAGTTAGGTTAATAGGCGACTGCTCTGCTCCGATGAGTCCCATCTGAACGATTTTTATTTTCGCTCCGATGATTTTTTTCTCCAATTCTCTTTTTAGTTTAGCTGAATAAATATCCGAACTTTCTTTGACACTGCCATCTTTTTTCAAGAAAACTTGGATTTGGGATTTGTATTTCGTTCCAGAAGTGGAAGCCATCCCGTCATCTGCCTTTCCTACTGTGGTGATGATTTTTTCTACATCAGGAATCCCGCTGATGTACTGCTCCGCCTGCTGAGTGAGTTTGTTGGTTTTCTCGATAGAGGCATCTTTTTCTAATTCAAACTGAACCAAAAACTCGCCTTTGTCACTTTTCGGGAAGAAATCCACTCCGATGTAGCCCATAGAGAACAAACCAATGGTAGAAACCAAGAACAGAACTAAAGTAACTCCCAGTGTGATTAACTTTGTTTTTACTGATTGCAATGCCCATTTTAGCAAATTACCAATGCTTTGGGTAAAGTTATTCAACATGTTTTCAAAACCGAAAATCATTTTTCCAAAGAAAGAATTTTCGTTGATATGTTCCAGCTTTCCTACTCTAGAAAACAGCCAAGGCACGATAGTAAAGGATACCAATAGGGAGAGCATTGTAGAAATCATTACCGTAACGCAGAACTGCACCAAGATATCCGCTACAAGTCCCGTAGCCATAGCAATCGGAAGGAATACCACCACGATAACCAAAGTAATCGCCGTAACGGTAAATCCAATCTCGGAAGCTCCATCATAAGCCGCACGAACTTTGTTTTTACCCATCTCCATATGGCGGTGAATGTTTTCAATAACCACGATGGCGTCATCCACCAAGATACCAACCACCAGCGAAAGCCCAAGCAAGGACATCAGGTTTAGCGTGTATCCCATGAAATACAATCCGATGAAAGTAGCAATCAATGAAAGAGGAATCGCTACCATTGTAATTACTGCGTTTCTCAAACTATGTAAGAAGAACAGCATGATGAACCCTACTAAAGCGATAGCTAAGAACAAGTCAAAAATCACATTATTCGCAGCGTTCAGCGTGTAATCTGTGGTGTCATTCGCTATTTCTAATTTTATTCCTTGTTTTTCGTAGTCTTTTTCTACGGTTTTTATAGTATTTTTTATCGCTTCACTCACCTCCACGGCATTGGCATCAGACTGCTTGGTAACCTGTAATAAGATGGTGTTTTTTTGGTTAATTCTCGCGATTTTTTCTACATCTTTCTCGCCATCCTGTATATCTGCGATATCTCCGAGGCGGATCATCATTCCAGAAGGCGTAGTGATAGGCAGCCTTCTCATTTCTTCTACAGAACCTATTTTACCCATTAGACGGATGATGGTCTGTTTTTCTCTCGTTTTGGCGTTTCCTGTTGGGAAGTCCAAGTTGGATGCTGCGATAACCTGCTGAACCTGAGCGATAGATAGTCCGTAACCTTCTAATTTTTCAGGGTGAATGTTCACTTGGATTTCTTTTTCCTGACCACCTACCATGGTCACCTGCGCAACTCCTTTTACACGAGAAAAAATAGGCTGGATTTTTTTGTCCAAAAGGTCATAAAGTTCTTTTTCAGACATTTTGGAAGTTACCGAAAGTTTCATAATCGGCACATCATCCAGTGAGAATTTATTCAAAGATGGTGTTTTGGCATCATCTGGCAGCTGGCTGACGATGGCGTTTATTTTTCTTTGGGCATCGGTCATTAGGTAGTTTACATCTGCTCCTGTATTTAGGGTAATGACCACCAGAGACAAACTCTCAAAGGATTTAGCTTCTATTTTTTTAACATTTTCCATAGAAGATACCGCATTCTCTATTTTTTTGGTCACGGTATTTTCCACCTCGGAAGGCGAGGCACCAGGGTAAACTGTCTGCACAGTGATGGTATTGGTCTCCATTTTTGGGATAAGCTCATAGCCAAGAAGGCTATAAGAGAAAATCCCTCCCAAGGTAAGGATAATAAAGAGAACGAGGATGATACTCGGACGCTTTATGGATATTTCTGGTAAATTCATAATTTTCTAATTTATTTGATGATTTCTACTGGAGTCAGGTCAGAAAGATTCACTTGTCCAGTGGTTACTACTTGGTCGCCTTTTGATAATCCAGAAAGCACTTCTATATAATCTCCGAAGTTTCTTCCTGAGGTGATGGTTTTTAGCTCTGCTTTTCCGTTTTTAATGACATAGACTTGGTTAGAGCTTACACTTCCCACAAAGGCTGTTCTCGGCACTGTCAAAATCTGGCTGCTTTCTTTCTCTCCGAAATATGCCGTTCCGTACATTCCCGCTTTTAGGGTGTTATTGGTATTGTTTTTAATTTCCACTTCTACTGGGAAATTTAGGCTGGCATCGGCCTTTGGAGCAACGAAGGTCACCACACCAGAATATTTTTCATCTGGATAAACCGAAGAAGAAACCTCCACAGTCTGTCCTACTCTCACAGAGCCGATGTGTTTTTCATCTACTTTTACTTCTAATTTAAGTGAGCCGATGTTTACGATTTCAAATAAAGCCTGCCCTGGCGCCACAAAAGAACCTGGCTCTATATTTTTCTTGTTAATAATTCCTGAAAACGAAGCTCTTACATTCACATCAGAAGCGCTAAGCTGTGCGCTTTGAAGGCTGTTTTTAGCAGTTTGCGCTTGGAGGCGAACTTGGTCTAGCTGCTGCTTGGTCACACCTCCTGAAGCGTAAGCACTTTCGAAACGCTTTACTTCGGCTAGGGCGTTGTTATAGACTGCCTGTGCATTTTGTACATTTACATTCTGCTGTTCGCCTTTGATGATGGCAAGAACCTGCCCAGCGCCTACACGGCTTCCCTCATTTACTAAAACACGAATTACACGCCCTTGAGTTTCAGCAGAAAGAGCGACTTCCTGCTTTGCTTGGAAGGTTCCGTTGGCTTCGTATTGAGTATTCACGCTTCTGAAATCTACGATGTCCGCTCTTACGGCTACATTGGCGTTTTTCTCCGCTACGATGGCTGTCGCCTGCTCACTTTTTTCTTTATTTTTATTTAAAACGAAGACAATTCCTGCGATAGAAGCTCCGATTAAAGCGATTGTTATGATTGTTTTTTTCATTTTTATTTAAATTTATTTTGTTAATGTATTTAGTTCTCCTCTTGATTTTATTAGTTTTATTTCAGCTATTTTGTATTCCAGCAGAGCATTGGTATAGTTATTTTGTGCATCTGCGTAGGCTTTTTCTGCATCCAATAAATCGGTAAGCGTAGAAAGCCCGTATTTATAGTTGTTCTGTGTGTTTTCCAAAACGCTCTTCGCTAAATTCACATTTTCTTTTTGAGTGTTGATGGTAATTAAACTATTGTTAATCTGAGTTTTAGCGTTTTCTATATCTAGGCTGATTGCCAGTTCTGCTTCTCTTTTTTCCACTTCAGCTTTTCTGATGTTTACATCGGCTTGGCGAAGTTTGGTTCTTGTAGAAAACCCATTGAAAACAGGGATGTTTAGACTTAGCCCAATGCTCGCTGCACTGTAGTAGAATGTGCGTTCATCTTTACTAAACCAAGGGAATTTTTGCCCTACACCAGTGTAGCCAAAGTTTCCTGAAAGCGCCAGAGTAGGATAGTATTCCGCTTTTTTAGCTTTTCTGTCCAGCTCTAAGAGTTCCAGTTGTTTATTGATAACTTTGATTTCTGTTCTGTTCTCCACACTTGCTTCATTTCCTAGAAGGGCAGGCGTAGCATCAAAGGTGTCCTCTGGCATCACGATGGCTTTATTGATGTCCATTCCTATCATGAATTTCAGGGAATGTTCTTGCAGTTGTAGCACTTCTAAAATCTGCTGTTTAGAGGCTTTTAGGTTGTTCACTGTTACATTGGTTCTATCCAAATCTATTTTTTTAGCCAGACCACTTTTGTACAGTCCTTCTATGATGTCTCTGGTTTTAGTGGTGCTGTTTAGGTTCGTCTCCACAGTTTTCAGCTTTTGCTGTGTTTGATAAACTTGATAGTAAGCCGTAGCTACTTTTTCTATCAGGTTTTCATTGGTAAGTTGCTGATTGATAGCATAAAATTCACGAGTGGTTTTGGCTGCTTTCAGACCGATGAAAACACTTTGGTTGAACAACTGCTGAGTAACGGAAATTCCCGCTGAAGTCTGCCATGGGTTACCTATTTTTACTTGATTTCCCATAAAGCTCAACTGTTGCAGAATAGGGTTGTATGTGAGACTTCCTGTGACATTCACCTGTGGAAGTGTAGCTGCGCGCACTTGCTCTATCTGGTACTCTGCGTTTTCGTATTCTAATTTGGCTTTTACAGCCTCTGCTTTATGCTCTATGGCATAATTAACCGCTTTGCTGAGCGTCAGCTCTTCCTGTGCTTTTGGGAAGAAGCTCAGCAGAGCCAAAGCTATTGATAAACTATATTTCATTTTCTTTTTTTATTAAATTTTCTACTATTTCTAAACCTTTTGGCGTTACGATTGACCTTAGATAAAACTCTAAAAACTTGTCATCGTGTTCTTTTATTGATATACTTTTTCCTATTTCTTCTGGGAATTCTTCATATAAATCGATGGCATCACATCCTGCAATAAACTGAACGGCCAAAAAAGATTTATCCAGATTTTCTCTGTAGATTCCTTGTTTTATTCCCTCACTTATATTGTTTTCGATATGGTTTTTCACATCCTTGCAGCGTTTTTTTTCAAATTCATAACAGAGCTCTGGGTAATATTTTTTAAGCTGAAAAAAACAAGGCGATGTTTCAAAATCTTTTCCTAAAATACCATCTATTGATTCTTTTATTTTGAAATGCTCATGAATAGCCGTTTCGCATTTTCCTGATATTTCTGCAATTTTGCTGAAAGCCAGATTATACACATAATCTAGAGTAGCCTTTACTAAATCTTCTTTTGATGGGAAATACTGATAAATAGTCTTTTTTGAAATATGAAGCGCCTGTGCGATATCATCCATCCCTACGGTCTTAAAGCCATTCCTTAGGAATAATTCCTTTGATTTTTCTAATATAGTGTCTTTCATATTTTGTCTGATTTTGTTTTGCAAATATATAAAAACTAGGAAACAAAAAAGTAAAAAAAGTTTCCAAGTTCATTCGTTTCTTGTAAAGTATTGATTTTCAGTAATAAAAATTTCACTCTTTTAAAGAAAATTATTGGAAAGAGAAAAACTATTTATAGTAAGTTTCCAAAAAGATGAAAAAATTATTCATTCTGTAGATGTTATTTGCCGCCAAATAAACACACAGAACAAGAATGACGGAAACCAAGAAATTCAGAATTTTAGGCTGTTTTTGGTAAGAATGGAACAGCCAGCCAAGGAACAGCGGATAGACAAAAACGAAATGTCCTCCATAGATATAGGCAACATTAAGCCCGAATTTTAGGACGCAGTGTATGATGATATCCACTAAAAACGAAAGTGTAAGTATCTGGAAATAAGTGTTTTTAAAGTTTTTTATAATGCTCCAAACCACCAATATGAGCAAAATCCCAACAAAGAGATAAGGCCAATCGGACTTGTAAACATCCATAAAAAGGGCTTTGTATTCGAAGCCTTTTTTGTTGTTATAGTTTTTAATGATGAACCCAGGGAATAATATGTTACCGCCTAAAAACCAAGAGGTTACCATATCCCAAAAAGGCACAGATTTCGAGTTGGAAAACTTTTCGTACTGCTCATCGGTTTTAGTAAGAATTTGCTTCAAATTAAAATCCATCCGCATCAGGAACAATAGAACAAAAACTCCAGCGGAAAGGGCTACTTTCAGAGTTGCTTGCCAGAATTTTTTCCAAGACAGAAAAAGTCTTTTTTCAAATAAAATAGGAATGTAAGTTTTGACAATATTCGTGATGGTAAGCCCTCCAATCGCTATGCCAGAGAGCATCAGCAGGAAAAAAGGAATGCTCTGTTTCTGCTGGATTTTTTTTGCAGCGTAATAATTAAAAAAGGTCAGAAGAAAAAGCGAATAAGTGTAAGTTTCGGGTGTAAAAGACAAAAGAATATTCGTGGAGAAAAAAGCAAAGAAAACGGTCAAAAGCCACGCTGATTTATTAGAAATCAAAGTGATATTGGTCAAATATTTATAAATCTGAACCAAAGTCAAACTAATAGTAATGGTGCTGAGCCACGCCCAAACCAGTCTGAAAATCTCGTTTTTCTCGCCGCCAGAAACGAAAAGTGCAAAATTCCGTAAAAAATCAAAAAAATAGATAGACAGTGGATGCCGTTCAAAACCTCCACCAGTCATGATAATCGCTCGGTTATCAAAGCTAAAATAAGCATCCCATGGAATACGGTCATCGAAAATGATGCGGTATTTCAGTGCGATGATACTTCCTAAACTCCCATAAACAAGCACGAATAAGCCGAATAAAAGATATTCTGCTTTGTTATTTGGGAAGAGAAGGGATAGGGCGCTGTGGATTTTTGATTTTAGTTTTGTCATTGCTGCAAAATTAGAAAAATATAACAGAAAAGAACATTTCCCATGAAAGCAGATTTTTATTTTCTATTTTTGCTGAAACATTTAGAAATATGTTTTCCGACGAATATTTTATGAAAGCAGCTCTCCAAGAGGCTCTCTATGCCCTTGAAGAAGAGGAAGTTCCGATAGGCTGTGTGATAGTTTGTAATAATAAAATTATCGCTAGAGGACATAATCTCACCGAACGGCTGAACGACATCACAGCCCACGCCGAAATGCAGAGTGTAACCTCAGCGGCCAATTTTCTTGGCGGTAAATACCTGAAAGACTGCACGATGTATGTGACTCTGGAGCCGTGCGTGATGTGTGCTGGAGCTTTGTTTTGGTCGCAGATTTCTCGCTTGGTCATCGGAGCAAGAGATGAGAAGCGCGGTTTTCTAAACAAAGGAATAGAGCTCCACCCTAAAACAGAAATCATCACAGGTGTTTTAGAGGAAGAATGCTCCCTTTTGGTCAGTGAGTTTTTCAAGGGAAAACGATAAATTTATTTTAACTCTTCTATGGAATACACAAAATCTTGGTTGAATTCATTCATAGAGTTGATGAGCTGAAAATGAGAGAATTCGTTTAGGTTTTGTAGGGTGATTTCTGTTTCTTTTATTATTCCTTGTTTTAGGAGGTTTTGTCGCTGAACACCATTGAGCAAGAAACTTTTAGGCGTGTACCAAGTTTGGTTTTTTAGGAACAGAAGATTAGAAAAAGAAGTGTCCGTAATCTGTCCGTTTTTCACGATGATGATTTCCTGCGCTCGGGCTTTTTTTTTCATTTTTTCAAATTCTGTGCGATCTGCAAATTTGAAATCGTACGAAAAATCATTATTCTCCACCAGCTCAAAAGTTTCTATTTCTGGAAATGCATATGGGAGCATTTGAGATTTGAAATTTCCCTCCAAATCATACACGATGCGCAGTTTGTAGAGTCCGTCTTCATCATGCTCTAAATCCTTGAAAATCTTTTCTAAATCTATGCAGCATTCCTTCCCGAAATGCGCAAAAGTCTCACGAACCCTCTGCTGATGAAGGTCTAATAAGAATGCTTTTTGGTCTTCTACTTTTATGCTTTCAATAAATTGGGACATATATTTTATTTTTCATTTCTTGATATTCATCTTCCAGCTGGCTCATATGGGTGATTCCTCCGCCGCTTTTGAAGTAGAATTTTTCGTTTTCTTTTTCTATAAAACGAATCATCACACAGCTGTCCAGATTTCTGCCGTCGAACCAACCGCAAACGCCCGTGTAAAAGCCTCTTTGGTAGTTTTCCGCTTCTAAAACAATTTCCAAAGTCTTCATTTTCGGTGCACCTAGAATAGACCCTGCGGGAAGCAGTTTTTGGAGAATGTCGCCTATATTTTGCTGAAATTCAGGTTTTAGTTCTCCTGAAATTTTGGAGCTCATAGCGTATAAATCTCTCTGGCGGGTTTTGATGAAATCTATCCTTTGGAACTCTTCCAGCTGGACATTATCCGCTACCATGCTGAGGTCGTTTCGTAGTAAATCCACCACAGTATAATGCTCGGCAAGCTCTTTTTTGTCTTCTTTCAGAACATTGACAGCGTTCTCCACCGAGGCATCGATAGTGCCTTTCATCGGGTAGGTGAAAATTTTATTTTCTTTGATTTCCACGAAAGTTTCTGGCGAAAAAAATACAAATTGGTCATCGAAATAGACTTTGTATTTCGCATCAGAAATTTTGTAAATTTCCTTTAAAGAAAGGTTGGTTTTTATCTCCGTCTGGCAGGTATAGTTAGCAAGGTAGGAATTTCCGCCTTTCAGGTTTTTTTGAACAATTTCAAAGCCTTTTTGGTAATCTTCCTTGCTCTGTGGAAAATTTTCCCAGAAAATATTTTTTTCTGAATTTTGAATTGGTTTTTCGAATTTGAAATCAGGAAATTTGATGAAAATATCTGCCTTTTCCAAATCTTTTTCTTCGATAATGATGATATTCTGAGCCAAAAAATCAATCATAAAAAAGAAAGGAATTTCATTCGCAGAGAGGAAGTTCATTTTCTCAAAAGAGCCTTGAAAATTTTTCATAGTGCAAAAATAAAACTAAAACTTTATTTTTGCATAAAATAGAATAAAAATGGAACGAAAAATAGATACAGGGCAGATTTTCAGCGAGGCGTTTGATTATTGGAAATCAGTGATGAGGTTTAATCTCGCCTTTTCGATATTGTATTTCAGTTTATTTATGCTGCTGACTTATGGTCTGGCGAATTACCTCGGCGTTTGGGAAAAATTCATGGAAATGCAATCGGTAACGGATATACAGGCGTATGTTAAGAAATTAAATGAGCTGGTTGGTTCAAAAGATGTAATGCAGTTTTCGTTATTAAGTGTTTTTTGCTCTGGACTGGTTTTCCCTCTGCATATAGGATTTTTCAAGATTTTTAAGAAAATAGACAATAAGGAAGAGCCTGTTTTGGGTGATTTGTTTGAAGGTTATCAAGGAGCTAATTTTATAAAATATGCAGTATATTACATTCTTTGGATGATGATTTACAGATTTATGAGCCAGTTGGTGCTTCCTACTCCGCTTTGGGTGATGCTTACGCTTTTTGTTTCTCCGCTGATGTATTTCAGGAATGAACCTTTGGGAACGGCGATGGTTACAAGTTTTCAGGCGATGCGTGGGAATTTTTTAACACTATTAATCTGTGTCATCGGGACTGCATTTATCAGCTACCTCGGTTTAGTTGTATTTCTGGTGGGATATGCGCTGACTTTTCCTTTTTGGAATGCGATGATTTACACTTTATATAAAAATATTTTTACAGAAGAAATAAACAATAATTTATAAATATGAAAAAAGTAATTTTACTAATCAGCTTTTGCTTTTCATTCATGCTGTCTGCTCAGAAAGGAGCTTATTATCAGCAATATGTGAAGTACAAAATGAACATCGATGTAGATGCGTCTAATTATTCTTACCACGGAAAACAGAGCATAGAATACACGAACAATTCGCCTGATGAGCTGAAAGTAGTGTATTTTCACTTGTACTGGAATGCCTTTAAGCCTAATTCTATGATGGACCAAAGGGTGGCCAACCAAGGGCTGAACGCAGATGGGCGTCTGATGACCAAAGTAAATGGGAAACCAGTCTCTCGTTTGGCTTCTATTCCTGCTAATGAAGAGGGAAGCCAGAAAATAAACTGGATAAAACAAAAAGATAAAGACCTAAAATTCGAAATTCAGGAAACGATAATGAAAGTTTATCTGAATGAACCACTGAAACCAAATTCCACTACGACTTTCACGATGGACTGGGACGCAGTGATTCCACACCAAATCCGAAGAGCAGGGCGAAACAACCGAGAAGGCGTAGAAATGTCTATGTCCCAGTGGTATCCTAAAATCGCAGAATATGACTATGACGGCTGGGCGACTTTTGACTATGTAGGAAGGGAGTTTCATGCGCCGTTTGGAGATTTTGATGTGACAATCAATATTGACAAAGACTATGTCATCGGAGCAGGAGGAACACTCCAAAACCCTAATGAAGTGAAGGGATATGCACAAAATCCTACAATCAAAGAAGATAGAAACGGAAAGGCAACTTGGAGATGGAGAGCCAAAAATATTTTGGATTTCGCTTGGGCAGCAGACCCAGATTTTTCGGTGGAAGAGATGACCGTAATCGATGGGCCTAAACTATATTTCGTTTATCAAAAATCAGAAAAAACAAAATATTGGGAAGAAGCGAAACCTCTTGCGGTGAAATTTTTCCAAATCATGAATGCTACTTTTGGAAGGTATGCTTATCCAAGCTACAGCTTTATCCAAGGGGGAGACGGCGGTATGGAATACGGAATGTGTACGCTGATGCTGGGCGAGGCGAGAAACTTGGAAGACCTTGTGAGTCTGATGGTGCATGAGGGGGCGCATTCTTGGTATCAGCAGATGCTCGCAACGAATGAGAGCATGGCTCCTTGGCTGGATGAAGGTTTTACGACTTATGCGCAAGATTATGTTCTTTATCGATTGTTCCCGCCAGTTCAGCCGCAGCCTAATCCTTTCACGGATGCTATCCAGAGCTATGTGGCATTCACGAAAAGAAAAATAGAAGAACCAGCGGTTTGGCTTGCTGACCACCATGACCACGGTTCGGCTTACAGTGTGGCATCTTACACCAAAGGTGAGCTGTTTTTAGTAGAGCTAGGCTATATTGTAGGGGAAGAGACTTTGTCTAAAATCATGAGAAAATACTATGATGAATGGTCTATGAAACACCCTACAGGGCGTGATTTTATGCATATAGCACAGAAAGTTTCGGGAATGGATCTGAAATGGTTTTATCATTACTGGATAAATACTACTAAAACCATAGACTATGCGATAAAAGATGTAAAATATGGCGATGGATTTACGACCATTACCCTTGTCAATAAAGGAACAATCCCAATGCCGATAGACTTCTCTGTATTGACAAAAGACAACAAAATAGTGAACTACCACATTCCGCTCAATATGATGAGAGAACCGAAAAAATCTGATTTCTTCGGGAATTTTACTACCCTTGGTTATTGGAACTGGACGGCAAATTATTACACCTTTACGATACCTTTCGGAAAGGAAAAACTTCAGGCTATGGGAATAGATTTTACCCAAAGATTAGCCGATGTGCATCCAGAGGATAACTTCTTGGAAGTGAAATAAATAATCTTTCAAAAATACACGAAAATGAGCAAAACTTTAGTAGTCAATATAGGAAACACGAATATCCGTTTTGGGATATTTAGCGGTGATGAATGCCAGACATCATGGGTTATCAATACGAAACCTTATCGCACAAAAGATGAATTTTATTCGCAGTTTCTTTTGTTTTATCAGACTTATCAGGTTAAAGCAGATGAGTTTCAGAAAATCATCATCGGTTCTGTGGTGCCGCAGCTTACAACGGTGATTAGCAGTGCTTTGAAGAAGATACATGGTCTGGAACCTGTTTTGGTAAATAGAAGCACGCCCTCAGGTGTCAGCCATAAATCCAGCCAAATGGGAACTGATATTTATGCCAATTTGGTGGCGGCGCATTATCTTTATCCCAAAGACAAAAAGAAGATTATCATAGATTTTGGAACTGCCCTTACGGTGAGTTGTGTAGATGAAAAGGGTGAAACTCAGGGTGTTATCATTGCTCCTGGGATTATCACTTCGCTGAATAGTCTAGTTCAACAGACTGCCCAGCTCCCAGAGATAGAGCTGGCTCCTCCGAAAACTGTCTTGGGGCAGGATACGGTTTCTTGTATGGTCAGCGGTATGGTCTATGGCTATCTGGGAATGGTGGAAGGCTTCATAGAAAGGGTAAATAACGAGGTGAAGGATAAATGTTTCGTAATCGCGACAGGTGGAGTTTCCCATATCTATAAACCACTGACAGACAAGATAGATGTCGGCGACCATCTCCACACGCTGAAAGGGCTTTATTTCTTGGGGAAGGAGGGATAGCTGGTTTCTAAAAAGTATGAAATAATGAAATATTTATCAATTATCATTTTGTCTTTCGGTCTATTACTAAGTTGTAAAAAGCCGAAAGACAGAGTGGAAAAGAGGGAAGATGAAAATACAGTTCAAGAGCTTGTATACAGAAATGATAGTCTAGTTCAAGCAACAAACTTTACAAAAAATGGAAATATATCCTACAAGGTAAAGTATAAAAAAGGTATTATATCCGAAATTAAAGACTACTATCCTAGTGGAAAATCTAAAATTGAAACAAAACTAATTTGGTCAGAAGATAATCAAAATTACTATATAGAAAAAGCCTATTATACAAATGGGAAATTAGAATATGAAGGAGGGGTCAATATAATAAATGATAAAAAATACAGAAGAGGCTGGTGGATATTTTATACAAAAGAAGGGAAGGCTAAACTTATGTTAGAATTCATTAATGAGGGAAAAATTGAAATTGAAAACCAAAGAATAGTAATAGATGTAAATAATCAAACCATTAAAAAAAATGATAGCCATTTTTTTGAAAAAAAGATAATAGAAAAAAATAAAGACAGTATAAAGGTGAATATAAAGTATTTTTCTCCCGATACTATTCTTGGTAATATACTTTATATTAGGGATGAAGAAGGGAATGAACTAAAACAAGTAAAGTCTAAAACAAAAGGTTATGATTGGGATATTACAATAAGTAGCAAAGACCCCACAGTAAGAACCATAGTGAAAACAAAAAATGGAAAAGGAGCAAGATACTATTATGAAACCATAAAATAAGCTATGATTCTAATAATTTAAATATAATCAGTAAACCTAATCAATCCTCAAAAACCTAGAATAAATACAAAAATACTAAATCCTCAAAGTGAAATTTGAGGATTTTTTTAATCAGATAAAATCATTTAAATTTGCCTCCAAAAATGACAAATACAGATGTTTTTTCTTGGTATTTGTTGTGTTTTTAGAAGGTTTAACAAAAACGACGCCCTATCGTATTTCCTCGTTTTTCAGAGGTTTTAGGGATTTTAGCATATGAGAATAGTCGTAGGACTTTCAGGAGGCGTGGACAGCAGTGTTGCCGCCTACCTGTTGAAACAACAAGGGCACGAGGTCATTGGGCTTTTTATGAGAAACTGGAATGATGCTTCGGTGACTTTGGAGGACGAATGCCCATGGGTAGAGGATAGTAATGATGCCCTTTTGGTAGCGCAGAAACTGGGTATTCCTTTTCAGGTGATAGACATGAGCGAACTTTATAAGGAAAGAATCGTAGATTACATGTTCGCCGAATACGAAAAAGGAAGAACGCCCAATCCAGATATTCTCTGTAATAGAGAAGTGAAATTCGATGTTTTTCTTCAGACTGCTTTGTCCTTAGGGGCTGACAAGGTGGCAACGGGGCATTACGCCAGAGTTTCCTCTTTCGTGGATGAAAGAGGAAAGGAAATCTATCAACTTCTCGCAGGAAAGGATAATAATAAAGACCAAAGCTATTTTTTGTGTCAATTAAATCAAAATCAATTATCAAAAGCCCTATTCCCGATAGGGGAACTGACCAAACCCGAAGTGCGAGAAATCGCAAGAGAAATAGGGCTGGTAACTGCCGATAAAAAGGACTCTCAGGGGCTTTGTTTCATCGGAAAGGTGAGCCTGCCGACATTTCTGCAGCAGCAGCTAATTCCAAAAGAAGGCGAAATCGTAGAGATTTTCAGCGATTACAAAGAGTTTCATAAAGAGAAGCCTGTTTTTGAAACTAAACTTGATGAATTAAAATATCTCTCAAAGAAAATAAAATACCAAAAAGGAGACGGAAAAGTCATCGGAAAGCACCAAGGTGCTCAGTTTTTTACCATAGGACAGAGCAAAGGCTTGGGAATAGGCGGACATAAGGAATCCTGCTTCATCATCGACCGCGATATGGAGAATAATATTCTTTTCGTGGGCGAGGGCAAAAATTTCCCTGGGCTTTACAGAAAAGCACTGAAAATCAATAATGATGAGGTGCATTGGGTTCGTGAAGATTTAAGGCTGAAAAATGGAGAATCCATGAAAATAAAAGCAAGGATAAGATACCGCCAGCCATTGGAAGATGCGGTGCTTTATCAGTATGAAGAGGGATTTTTCATAGAGTTTGAAAATCCACAGTCAGCGATTGCAGAAGGACAGTTCGCGGCGTGGTATCAGGGCGAAGAGCTGCTGGGAAGCGGCATAATTTCATAAATGAAAATAGTGGCAGATTCGGAAGAAATATTGTATTCTATTGCGCTAAGGGCGTGTCCCTTGGTGGGCGATGTCAATTTTATGAAACTGGTCTCCGTAACAGGTTCAGCCAAAGAAACATGGAGGCTTTCCAAGTCTGTTTTGCAGGAAATTTCGGGCATCGGAACACAGATTTCAAAGGGAATCGGAGATGATACTTTTCTGAAATTTGCGGAAAAAGAACTGCTTTTTTGCGAAAAAAATAACATTAAAGTTAGGTTGAGACACCAGAGTGAGCTTCCACGGTTGCTATCAGAGTGTCCAGATGCTCCTGCTGTGCTTTATCAAAAGGGAGATTTTAATGAAAATTTAAAACTGATAAGCATAGTCGGAACTCGTAAAATGACCGCTTATGGAAAGAAATTTATAGAAGAACTTTCCGAGGTTTTAAGGGATAAAAATGTGTTGATAGTGAGTGGTTTGGCTTTGGGAACGGATGGGTATGCCCACCAGCAGGCTCTTAATCATAGTATTCCTACGGTGGGAGTTTTGGCTCATGGATTGCATATGATTTACCCAGCAGTTCACGAGAAAATGTCAAAAGATATTTTGGAAAATGGAGGAGCGTTGTTGTCAGAATTTAATTCCAGCGAAAAGCCAGACCGAGAACATTTTTTGCAGAGAAATAGGGTGGTAGCAGGGATTTCCCAATTTACCATCGTGGTAGAAACTGCTTTTGGGGGCGGTTCTATGAGTACGGTGAGCTACGCCAATCAGTATAATAGAGAAGTTTTGGCGCTGCCAGGGCGTTTTGGAGATAAATACAGTCAGGGCTGTAATATGATAATTTCCCAAAATAAAGCAAAAATTTTGGCTTCGTTTCAAGATGTTTTGGATGAATTGGGAGACAATTATCCATCTGTGAAACAGCCACAGCTATTTGAACCAAAGGAAATAGAGGTGGAAGAAAGACTGAAACCAGCCTACCAGCTCATTGCAGAAAATTCTCCTATTTCGCTGGATGACCTCAGTCTAAAATTAGAAATGCCGCCTTTCAAACTGCTACCGATTTTATTAGATTTAGAATTGTTAGGCTACATCAAAGCCCTTTCAGGGAAGCAGTATGCGATGGCTTAGAATAAAAATAGAAGAAGGAAAATAAAGTGCTAAGGATTTTAAATAAAAACTTTTTGGAAAATATTTATAAAAATAATCAATCATAATAATTGATTATTTTTTATTGATAGAAAATTATTATTTCGTAAATTTGTCGCCGGTTTTAAAAATACACAATATATGCAAAAAATCTATTCTTTATTAATTTTTTTATCAATTATTTCCTACGGACAACAGGGTAGAGTAGGAATAAATACAGACTCTCCAGAAGCGACACTTGATATCAAGGAAAAACCTCTGGATGAGATGCCAAAAGGTTACGCGCAGGGGGTGTCTTTCCCTAATTTTACAACAAAAGAAAGAAAAACATTCACTGAGGTAAAGCTCGGAACGATGATCTACAACACGACTAAAAATCGTTTGGAGATTTATACTATTGTAAATGGAAAAGAGGGCTGGTATAGTATAGGGGTAGTGGTAGTGGAGGAAGAGCCATTGTCTACCAAAACAATCAGCGCAGCAGACATAGCGCAGAAACAAAAAATCATGTTTCAGGATGATGAGCCAGAGAGCGTTCTTTTTGATGGTAACCAAAGAGGTTTTCATCTAAATGCAATGGTTCAGGTAAGCAAGATTGATAAAAATAAATTCAGAATTCGTAATTTCTTGCCTCGTAAATTTAATGATGTAGAAATATATTTTAAGAATGCTAATACTGCTGCACCAGTGAAAATTCTCGTGCTAGAAGAACTTGCGGCTTTATCAGAAGTGGAAATAGACCTTCCTTTCGATGGTGGAAGCCTTCGCTTTGAGGATGCGGATGGAAATGCTGAGTCTTATGCAGCATCAGACCTTAAAACAGATGATTATACGCTGAGTGTAGATGTTCCTGATAATTTCTTGTTCCAAAGAATGAAAACTATAAAACATAAAACATTTATTAGTTTTGGTAAATTTGGTACAGGGAACTGGGGTACAACGACTGCGGAACATATTCGCCAATATTTACCTATCATTGCTAATATGGCTTATCTATATAGTAGTGAGAAATTTAGAACTAGATTTATGGATTTCCCACATGTACTCTATGACAATGGTAAAAAACCTATAAATAGAGAGGCTGTTTATAATAAGATGTTTTCTGTTCCACACCAAGTTTTTGGAGTAACTACTGGGGTAGAAGGATTAGGCGGAGGAAATGTTTTTGGTATACACCAGCGTTTCTTGAAATATGATGATTATTATAGTCAGCTTAGCCATTGGGCTCTTGAATGTTGGTCTCATGAATTTGGGCATGTGCTAGACTTTAGTCATGATAGTAATATGACCTATAGAGGAGGACCAGACAACAAAGGTTATGTAGATATAGTAATAAGACTATATGGGGATTTATTACGAAACGGAGACATACCTTTCTGGAAGAATCCTTATAAATAAAATAAAAAAGCCTATTCAATAATAGGCTTTTTTTGTTGTATTAAAGATAAACTATTTTAATCCTTTTTTCATTAGTTTTAAAGCCCAGTCATAATGGCTGGAAGTTGCCGAAATAAGGTAAGACCCTAGCGAAGTAGAACCTGTCCATTTGTATTTTTTCTTGGTGAAAAGCTCTTCATCGGTATGTTTTTCTATGATGGAAAACACTTTTTCAAATGATTTTTGGAATAAAACAAGGATTTCATCAAGTGAAATATTTTGACAACTTTCCCAAATTTCTCGGTTGAGTTTCGGTGTATCAGCAAAAGTGTAGCCTTCTTTGGGAATGGCAGGTTTTTCGCCTTGCATGCCTGTTTTGTACCAATTTAGAAACATTTCATGCCAGTGGTGGAGATGTCCTAAAACATCACGAATATTTCTATTCATGGTGTTTCTGTTGAATTCTTTGTTGGGATTTTCCTGAACAGAAACAAAATCTATCAAGTTTATGAATTTTTCTTGGCTCAGCTGGAGAAGATCAGTTTTAGAAGTTGGTCTCGGCATGTGGTTTTATTTTAAAATTATAAAAAATGCGGTCTTGAAAAGAACCGCATTTTTTTGTTAGATTTATTAATCTTCTTTTTTAGATTTAGTTTGAATTTCTTTCATGAACTCGTCATAAGAGATTTTCTTTTCTGTTTTTTTAGCTTTTTCTAAAACTACACTTCTGATTTTTATTAAAAGAACCTCAGAAGAATATCTTCTCATTTGTTCTCTGTCTCTCAGCATTTCTAGCACATATCTGTGTAGCTCTTGGTCACCGATGTGGTGCACTCCATGAGACATCAGCTGATTTCTGAAAGAAAGTTTCGCATGCTCCAATACTTCCTCGAAATCATACTGAATATCATTAGAAACTCTTAGTTTGTTTTCTACCATCTGAGCGATTAGAGCAGATTTTTCGTTTTCTATGATTTGTTTCGCTCTGTCTTCTTCAGTGATTTCTGGATTAGAATACATTACCCATTTTACAAGGAATGCTTCTGGAATTTTTAGGAAATCTTCTTTGTAGATTTGTTCTAAAACTTTGCTTACAAATACAGCTTCAGAATTTTGTTTGAAGAAATCATCCAATTCAGATTTTACTCTTGCTTTTAGTTCTTCTTCAGATTTGATTTCGTCTTTTCCGTAAACTTTATCGAATAATTCTTGGTTAAGCTCAGCGTCTTTTAATTCAAAAATTTCCTGAACTTTCACTTGGAATTTTTCATTTCCTAAATGTGTGATTTCTATATCATGGAAACCTAGCTCTCTCGCAAGTTCGTTGTCGTTTGCTTTTAATTCTTCCGCAGAGATTTCTTTAGTTTCACCTACTTTTAGCCCTTTTATAATAGGGAAAATCGCAGTGTTTTCTTCTGTTGCAGAAAGATATTTAGGCTTGTGTACAGGTTTTGCATCACCTTCCACGATTTCAGTAACTTCAAAGTTAATGTGAGAGTTTTTAGTTGCTTTGTCTTTAACAACTTTTTCTGCAAATCTTTTTTGCATATTTCCTACGCTCTTCATTACTTCTTTGTCTGTAGCTTCTACTTCATAGTATTCAGCAGCGTATTTAGATAAGTCAATTTCAAATTCTGGCTCGAAACCAATTTCAAAACTTACAGAAACCTCCTCTGCATTGAAATCTAATGCTTGTGTATCCTGTGGAATAGGCTGTCCTAGAAGTCTTATGTTGTTATCAGCAACATATTTGTCCAAAGACTCAGAAATCTTTCTGTTGATTTCTTCTAGTGTAACAGCTTCTTCATATTGTTTTTTGATAAGGCTCATAGGCGCTTTCCCTTTTCTGAAGCCAGGTATAGTTGCTCTTTTAGCATAAGAGTTTAGTGCATCATCTACTTTTTCCTTGTAATCTGATTTATTCAGTGTAATTGTAAGTAAAGCACTTACATCATCGTGGTTAGTTCTCGTAACATTCATTTTCCTGAAAATTTTTAAAGTGCAAAAGTACAATTTTTTGTTTAAAAAATATCTTTTTTCTATGTGAATTTTCTCATAAATCTGTGATTTTATTTTAAGTCTAACAAGTACTGATTATCAGTAAGTTATGAATTTAACTAAAATTAACTTGGATTTTTCATTAAATATTTCATGAAAAATAATTATATTTGCAGACCATTTTACGCTATTGGAAAATTTATAGACATGCATAGAAATAGAATGACTCTTATACAGTGTTGTATAGGGGATTTCGTATTTTGTGCATGTGTGTAACTGAAAATAGCAGGATGGGAAAAATATTTTGCACTACGCTGTGAAAAGATATACCAGTGTTGCAGTTAGAAAAGGCTGATTTTTAGGATGATGATGGGAAGGGTGTTTCTGATAGCGTGGATACAAAATCTTTCATTGTCATCATTTCTTGATTTGGTTCTTTTCTGATATTTTTCTGTGAACAAAATATTTTACTAACATTCTTAGAGTTTTTTATGAGCAAATCAAAAACGATGAAAGACACTCAGGGAAATCAAAGGATTAATTTTGCTTCTGCAAGAGGAGTAGAAGTTCCTGATTTCTTGGATATTCAGGTGGAATCATTCAAAGAGTTTTTCCAGCTGGATACATTGCCTGAGGACAGAAAAAAGGAAGGTCTTTATAAGACTTTTCAGGAAAATTTCCCAATTACAGATTCCAGAAACCAATTTGTTTTGGAATTTTTAGATTATATGATAGATTCTCCTCGTTATTCTATTGATGAATGTATCGAGAGAGGGCTTACATATAGTGTTCCACTAAAAGCAAGGCTTAAACTATATTGTACAGATCCAGAGCATGAGGATTTTGAAACAGTTATCCAAGATGTGTATCTAGGGCCAGTTCCATATATGACGCCTTCTGGGTCGTTCATTGTCAATGGAGCAGAAAGGGTAGTTGTTACACAGCTTCACCGTTCGCCAGGAGTGTTTTTTGGACAGACTTACCATGCTAACGGAACTAAACTTTATTATTCAAGAATTATCCCATTCAAAGGGTCTTGGATGGAATTTACTACGGATATCAATAATGTGATGTATGCATATATTGACCGTAAGAAAAAATTGCCTTTCACTACTTTATTAAGAGCTATTGGTTATGAATCTGATAAGGATATTCTTCAGATTTTTGACTTGGCAGAAGAAGTAAAAGTGAACAAAGCTAACCTGAAAAAAGTAGAAGGAAGAACTTTGGCTGCCAGAGTTCTGAATACTTGGTTCGAGGACTTTGTGGATGAAGATACAGGAGAGGTGGTTTCTATCGAAAGAAACGAAATTATCCTTGATAGAGAGACTATTCTAGAAAAAGAGCATTTGGATTTGATTCTTGAATCTGGAGTGAAAACTATCTTGTTGCATAACGAAAACAGCAGCGAGTTCTCTATCATCCAAAATACATTACAAAAAGACCCTACAAACTCTGAAAAAGAGGCTGTGGAGTACATCTATCGTCAGTTGAGAAATGCTGATCCGCCAGATGAAGAAACAGCTAGAAAAATCATTGAAAACTTGTTCTTCTCAGAGCAAAGATACTCTTTAGGAGAGGTAGGTAGATATAGATTAAATAAAAAATTAGAATTAAATATCCCTGTTGAGACAGAGGTTCTTACGAAAGAGGATATTATCGCTATCGTTCGTCACTTGATAGAACTAGCTAACTCTAAAGCAGAAGTGGATGATATAGACCACCTTTCTAACAGAAGAATTAAGACTGTTGGAGAGCAGTTGGCTGGTCAGTTTGGAGTGGGACTTTCTAGAATTGCTAGAACAATTAAGGAAAGAATGAATGTTCGTGATAATGAGATATTTACACCATTGGATTTGGTTAATGCTAAGACATTGACTTCTGTGGTTAATTCATTCTTCGGAACCAACCAGTTGTCTCAGTTCATGGACCAAACGAACCCGCTTTCTGAGGTTACTCACAAGCGAAGACTTTCTGCACTAGGGCCTGGTGGTCTTTCTAGAGAAAGAGCAGGTTTCGAGGTGCGAGATGTCCACCATACGCACTACGGAAGAATTTGTCCTATTGAGACACCAGAGGGGCCAAACATTGGTTTGATTTCTTCTTTGGGATGTTATGCTAAAATCAATAATTTAGGTTTCATAGAAACACCATATAGAAAAGTAGAAAACGGAAAAGTAGATTACAAATCTGCTCCTATATATCTGAATGCAGAAGATGAGGAATCAAAAATTATTGCACAGGCTAATATCGACATTAAAGAAGATGGAACTATCTTGACAGAGAGAGTTATCGCCCGTTTGGATGGAGATTATCCAGTGGTAGAGCCAGAACAGGTAGATTTGATAGACATCGCACCGAACCAGATTTCTGGTATTTCTGCATCTCTAATTCCGTTCTTGGAGCATGATGATGCGAATCGTGCATTGATGGGTTCAAACATGATGCGTCAAGCGGTACCGCTACTAAGACCAGAAGCTCCTATTGTAGGAACTGGACTAGAGAGACAAGTAGCAAAAGACTCTAGAGTATTGATAAATGCTGAAGGAAAAGGAGAAGTAGAATATGTAGACGCAGATAAAATTGTTATCAAATACGAAAGAACAGAGAATGAAGATTTGGTTTCTTTCGAATCTGCGACTAAAACATATTATTTAACTAAATTTAGAAAAACCAACCAATCTACGACTATCACCCTAAAACCTATCGTGAGAGAAGGAGATAAGGTGGAAAAAGGTCAAGTTCTTTGTGAAGGTTATGCTACTGAAAACGGTGAATTGGCATTGGGTAGAAACCTAGTGGTAGCGTTCATGCCGTGGAAAGGGTATAACTTCGAGGACGCTATCGTAATCAATGAAAAAGTAGTTCGTGAGGACTGGTTTACTTCTATCCATATAGATGAATATTCTTTGGAAGTTCGTGATACTAAACTTGGTATGGAAGAGCTTACAGCAGATATCCCAAATGTATCGGAAGAAGCTACCAAAGACCTTGATGAAAATGGTATGATTAGAATCGGAGCAGAGGTAAAACCTGGCGACATTCTTATCGGGAAAATTACTCCAAAAGGAGAGTCTGACCCTACACCAGAAGAAAAACTATTGAGAGCTATCTTCGGAGACAAAGCAGGTGATGTGAAAGATGCTTCATTGAAAGCTGACTCTTCATTGAGAGGGGTAGTGGTTGATAAAAAACTATTCTCTAGAAACATCAAAGATAGAAAGAAAAGAAGCGAAGAAAAGCTAAAATTAGAAGAGGTAGAAAACAAATTCCAAAAGGAGTTTGACAGCCTTAGAAATACTTTGCTGGAAAAACTAAATGCTATCGTAGGTGGAGAGACTTCACAAGGAGTTAAAAATGACCTTGGAGAGGAAATTATCGGAAAAGGTAAATTTACGATGAAACTCTTGTCTAGCATAGAGGATTACAACACCGTGAGTGGTGCTGACTGGACTGCAGATGAGGAGAAAAATGCATTGGTAAATACCTTGATTAACAATTATAAAATCAAGTTTAATGATTTACAAGGAGTTAAAAACAGAGAGAAATTCACTATTTCTATCGGGGATGAGCTTCCTACGGGAATCATTAAATTAGCTAAAGTTTATATCGCTAAGAAGAGAAAACTGAATGTAGGGGATAAAATGGCAGGACGACACGGTAACAAGGGTATCGTTTCTAGAATCGTGCGTCAGGAAGATATGCCTTTCTTGGAAGATGGAACACCAGTGGATATCGTACTAAACCCACTAGGGGTACCTTCGCGTATGAACATTGGTCAGATTTACGAGACAGTTCTTGGATGGGCAGGTAAGAAATTAGGATTGAAATTTGCGACACCTATCTTTGATGGAGCAAGTCTAGATCAGATTACAGAATACACAGACCAAGCAGGTCTTCCTAAATACGGAAATACATATCTGTATGATGGAGGAACAGGGGAGAGATTTACTCAGCCAGCTACTGTGGGAGTTATCTACATGCTGAAACTAGGACACATGGTAGATGATAAGATGCACGCTCGTTCTATCGGTCCTTACTCTCTTATCACGCAGCAGCCACTCGGTGGTAAAGCACAGTTTGGTGGTCAGCGTTTCGGAGAGATGGAGGTTTGGGCTCTTGAGGCGTTCGGAGCGTCTAATATCCTAAGAGAAATCTTGACTGTGAAGTCTGATGATGTCATGGGTAGAGCGAAAACTTATGAAGCAATCGCAAAAGGTGAATCGATGCCAGAACCAGGTATCCCAGAATCATTCAATGTATTGCTGCACGAGTTACAAGGTCTTGGACTTGATGTAAGACTTGAAGAATAATAGACAAAATGAGATACAGAAACTCAGATTGTATTATGGCTTAAAGTTCTTTTAATCTAAAAAAAATAAAAATGTCAAATAAAAATAAAACAAGTAGATTTAGCAAAATCACGATAGGTTTAGCATCACCAGAATCTATTCTTCAAGAATCCAAAGGAGAGGTTCTAAAGCCTGAAACTATCAACTATAGAACGCACAAACCAGAGAGAGATGGTCTGTTTTGTGAGAAAATCTTTGGACCTGTAAAGGACTATGAATGTGCTTGTGGTAAGTATAAGAGAATAAGATATAAAGGTATCGTCTGCGACCGATGCGGGGTAGAAGTTACTGAGAAAAAAGTACGAAGAGAGCGTATAGGACATATCAACTTGGTGGTTCCTATCGCGCACATCTGGTATTTCCGTTCCCTTCCGAACAAAATCGGATATCTTCTAGGGCTTCCTTCTAAGAAGCTGGATATGATTATCTACTACGAAAGATATGTAGTTATCCAGCAGGGGATTGCAAGAAAAGCAGATGGTTCTGATTTTGATGAAATGGAATTCCTTACAGAGGAAGAATACTTAGATGTATTAGATTCTATTCCAGCTGAAAACCAGTATCTTGATGATTCAGACCCAAATAAATTCATTGCAAAAATGGGGGCTGAGGCTATCGAAGATTTATTGAAGAGAATAGACCTTGATGAGCTTTCTTATGATTTGAGACACAAGGCTCATAACGAAACTTCTAAACAAAGAAGAACAGAGGCGCTGAAAAGGCTTTCTGTGGTGGAAGCATTGAGAGGAGCAAACACGAGAATGATTAACCGCCCAGAGTGGATGGTGATGCGTGTGCTTCCTGTTACGCCGCCAGAGCTTAGACCTCTAGTTCCGCTTGATGGTGGTCGTTTCGCTACTTCGGATCTGAATGACCTTTACCGAAGAGTAATCATCAGAAATAACCGTTTGAAGAGATTGATGGAAATCAAAGCTCCAGAGGTTATCTTGAGAAACGAGAAGCGTATGCTTCAGGAGGCGGTAGATTCATTGTTTGATAATACAAGAAAATCTTCAGCTGTAAAATCTGAATCAAACAGACCACTGAAATCACTTTCTGATTCATTGAAAGGAAAACAAGGGCGTTTCCGTCAGAACTTGCTAGGTAAGAGGGTGGACTACTCTGCACGTTCAGTTATCGTCGTAGGGCCAGAGCTTCAGCTTCATGAGTGCGGTATCCCTAAAGATATGGCAGCAGAGCTTTATAAGCCGTTCATTATCAGAAAATTGATAGAAAGAGGAATCGTAAAAACGGTAAAATCTGCGAAGAGAATTATCGACAGAAAAGAACCTGTTGTATATGATATTTTGGAGAATGTGATGAAAGGACATCCAGTTCTTCTGAACCGTGCGCCTACGCTTCACAGACTTGGTATTCAGGCATTCCAGCCTAAGATGATCGAGGGGAAAGCTATCCAGCTTCACCCATTGGTAACGACAGCCTTCAACGCCGATTTCGACGGTGACCAGATGGCGGTTCACTTACCACTAGGTCCAGAGGCTATCTTGGAAGCACAATTATTGATGCTTGGTTCTCAGAATATCTTGAACCCTGCGAATGGTTCGCCTATCACTGTCCCTTCTCAGGACATGGTATTGGGGCTTTATTTCATGACGAAAGAAGCTCACTCTACCAATGATTATAAAGTGAAAGGTGAAGGCCTAGTATTCTACTCTCCAGAAGAGGCGGAAATAGCCTATGCAGAGGGAAAAGCATCACTGAATGCGAAAGTAAAATGCCGTTTGACTTTGAAAGAAAACGGAGAACTTGTAACGAAACTTATCCCAACTACAGTAGGTAGAATTTTGTTTAACCAAATTGTACCGAAAGAAGTAGGATATATAGATACATTATTGACTAAAAAATCGCTGAGAGATGTCATCGGTACTATCCTTGCGGAGACAGATTTCCCTACTACGGTGAAATTCTTGGACGATATGAAAAACCTTGGTTATATGAACGCCTTCAAAGGAGGACTTTCATTTAGCTTAGCGGATATCGTAGTTCCAGAGGAGAAAAAACAAATGATCGCTCAGGCGGTGGAAACTGTGGATGGCATCAAGGACAACTATAACATGGGGCTTATCACCGATACAGAGCGTTATAACCAAGTTATCGATGTTTGGACAAATACCAATGCAGGTCTTACAGAGATGATTATGAGCAGAATGAAAACCGACCAAGGTGGATTTAACTCTGTTTATATGATGCTAGACTCTGGAGCGAGGGGATCTAAAGAACAGATTCGTCAGCTCTCTGGTATGCGTGGTTTGATGGCAAAACCTCAGAAAGCTGGTTCTACAGGAGCAGAAATCATTGAAAACCCGATTGTAGCTAACTTTAAAGAAGGTCTTTCTATCCTAGAATACTTCATCTCTACCCACGGGGCGAGAAAAGGTCTTGCGGATACGGCGCTTAAGACTGCCGATGCAGGATATTTGACAAGAAGACTTGTGGATGTGGCTCAGGATGTGATTATTACAGAAGATGACTGTGGTACACTGAGAGGGGTAGAAGTTTCTCCATTGAAGAAAAATGATGAAATCGTAGAAAGACTTTCCGAAAGAATTTTGGGTAGAGTTTCTCTTCATGATGTATACGATCCAGAAACGGATGAACTTATCGTAGCAGCAGACCAGATTATAAGCGAAGCTTTAGCGAAAAAAATAGAAGAAGCTGGAATCGAGACTGTAGAAGTTCGTTCTCCACTAAGCTGTGAGGCTAAAAAAGGTATCTGTGCGAGATGTTATGGTAGAAACTTGGCAACTGGTAAGATGATTCACATGGGTGAAGCTGTGGGAGTTATCGCAGCGCAGTCTATCGGGGAACCAGGTACACAGCTGACACTGAGAACCTTCCACCAAGGGGGTACTGCGGGAAATGTCTCTGTAAATCCTTCCATCACAGCGAGAAGAGATGGTATCGTAGAAATGGATGAGGTGAGAACCATCACATCAGAAGACGAAAACGGAAACAAAACCGAAGTGGTTGTATCTCGTTCTACGGAATTCCGTTTAGTAGCTGATAATGAAGCAAGAACGCCTATCATGGTGGCAAACATCCCTTATGGTGCAGTTCTTTCTGTGAAGCCAGGTGATAAAGTGAAAAAAGGAGACCTCATCTGTAAGTGGGATCCATATAACGCCGTTATCATCGCGGAAACTACAGGTAAGATAGAATACGAAGATATCATCCAAGGTAGAACTTTCCAATTGGAAATAGACGAGCAGACAGGTTTCGAGGAGAAAGTAATTTCAGAATCAAGAGACAAAAAAGCTGTTCCTACATTGAGAGTGGTAGATTCTAAAGGTGTAGAGCAAAAAGCTTACAACCTTCCTGTGGGAGCCCACTTGATGGTAAATGACGGAGAAAAAATCAAAGCTGGTAAAATCTTGATAAAAATCCCTAGAAAATCTGCAAAAGCAGGGGATATCACCGGAGGTCTACCGAGAGTTACCGAATTGTTCGAAGCGAGAAACCCTTCTAACCCAGCTGTAGTAACAGAGATAGATGGAGTGGTATCTTACGGAAAAATCAAGCGTGGTAACAGAGAGCTTATCGTAGAGTCTAGAACAGGAGAAATTAGAAAATATTTAGTGAAACTTTCCAGCCAGATTATCGTTCAGGAAAATGACTTCGTGAGAGCAGGAGATCCGCTTTCTGATGGTGCGATTACACCAGACGATATCTTAGCAATCAAAGGGCCTACTGCGGTTCAGGAATACATCGTGAACGAAATCCAAGAGGTATATCGTCTTCAAGGGGTGAAAATCGATGACAAACACTTTGAAATTATCGTAAGACAGATGATGACAAAAGTGGAAATCGTAGATGCAGGAGATACTCAGTTCTTGGAAGGAAGCCTTGAGCACAAACTAGATTTCATCGAAGAAAACGACAGAGTATTCGGATTGAAAGTAGTTGTAGATGCAGGAGATTCTAAAGAATTGAAACCAGGGCAGATGATTACAGCAAGAGAGCTGAGAGATGAAAACTCTAAACTGAAGAGAGAAGATTTACAGTTGGTACAAGTGAGAGAAGCGCTTACAGCGACTGCAAATCCAGTGCTTCAGGGTATTACGAGAGCAGCTCTTCAGACAAAATCATTCATGTCTGCGGCATCATTCCAGGAAACTACCAAAGTACTAAACGAAGCGGCTGTTTCTGGTAAAGTAGATGAGCTGAACGGTCTGAAAGAAAATGTAATCGTAGGACACAGAATCCCTGCGGGTACAGGTCTGAAAGACTACCAGAACATCATCGTAGGTTCTAATAGAGAGTTTGAAGATATTAAATAAAAATAAACGAAATTAAAATTTGAGGTTTGAAATAAATTTAATATCTTCACACCTCAAATTTTAATATAGTATTAACCAATAAAAAATAAAATAAAAATGGACAATAATCAAAACCAAGACCCAAACAACATTAACATTCAATTAAACGAAATGGTAGCAGCTGGTGCATATGCTAACTTGGCATTAGTAAACCACTCTCCATCAGAATTCGTTTTAGATTTTATTCAAATCATGCCAGGAGTTCAGCAGGCTCAGGTAAGAAGTAGAGTTATCTTAGCTCCACTTCACGCAAAGAGAGTTCTTGCAGCTCTTCAGCAAAATATCCAAAGCTACGAACAACAGTTTGGAGAAATCAAAGAAATTGAACCTTTCGTATTAGGAGGAAACAACGCTCAGGCTTAAGATTTGTAAGCATAAAAATTAACAATCAAATCCTGCTCTTTTAGGGCGGGATTTTGTTTTGCTAAAAAGTTCTTACTAATCACTATATTTGTAAGATTATAAAAACTACTAAAATGAGAAGAAATTACTCACTATACTTTAGTATTTGGTGCTTGTTGTGCGTTATCCTTGCGCCAATTATAGTGGTTACCAATCTTTTTTATTCCAGTTTTTATAATTCAACTTTGGTGGAAATTATTTGTGGAGGAATTTTTATCACGGCTTATGTGTTGTTTCCTTTGTTTTTTATTTATCAGATTATCACGCATATAAGAATCAATTTCATGTATCAGAATACTATGCGGAAGAGAATTAAAAAGAGAACAACGGAATTTACAATCTCTATAATTACTTTTGTGGTGCTGCTTGTCAGTATTTTATTCTATATAGGACTTTATTGGCTCGTGGATAGAGCGGTTACAAACACTTATAGGAACGCATAAAGGTTTAACAAAAACAGAAAACAATGAAAATAAGACCTATTTATCTCTAGCGAATAGAATTAAAGTTTAAACAAAGCTCCCTGCACGATGCCTCTTTTCTCTAATTCTTTTTCTATGAGGCTTTGTATCTGGTTTTTCTTTAGTCCCCATTTGGGTGCGATGAGCATTTCGGTATCAGACACAGCGAAAAGCCTTTGTATCACGATATCAGGGCGAAGCAGCGGAAGCAGATCGCAGAGCAAATCGATGTATTCTTCCAAAGTGAAAAGTTTGAAAGGTTCTCTTTTGTATTTTACGCCCATTATAGAACCTTTGACAATGTGCAGATTATGAAATTTCACGAATTTTATTTGAGGATATTTATTGATTTCCTTGGCATATTGCAGAATCATTTCCCGCGACTCGTTCGGCAGCCCTAAAATACAATGCACGCAGACATTCAGTGGCGTGTTTTTCAGTAGTTCCATTGCTTTTTCAAAATCTTGGTGCGTGCATCCGCGGTTGATTTCTGCAAGAGTAGAATTATGGATGGACTCTATTCCCAGCTCCAAATCCACTTCCAAACCACGCTCGCAGTAGCTTTCCAGAAGTTTTATTTTCTCGCTGTCTATGCAGTCTGGGCGTGTTCCCACGGACAGCCCTACGATGTTTTCGGTGTTTATTTTCAGGGTTTCATCGTACAGTATTTTTAGTTCATCAACCGAGGCGTAGGTATTAGAATTTGGCTGAAAATAAATGATGAATTTCTCGGCTTTATAGCTTTCTATGGTGTTTTTCATTCCGTGGTTCAGCTGCTCTCGGAAGTTTTCCAAATCCTTTGGAACAGGCGTGAAGGATTCCACATTGCAGTAGGAACAGCCGCCAAATCCCTTTGAGCCGTCACGGTTAGGGCAGGTAAAACCAGCATCTACAATGACTTTATAGACTTTCTGCCCATTGAATTTTTGTTTTAGATAAGCACCGTAATAGTTGTAGTTTTTTTCTCCGAAAGCTAAATTTTTCTTCATTTCAAAAAATTTCCTCAAATTTAAGCATTAATAAGTTTATAATATTTAGAAAAATATTTGTTTATTTTGTAACAAAACGAAAAAAAGAATACTAATTCAGAAAATAAAAATCCATGCTGAGAGCAAAAAACATCACTAAAACCTACGATGCAGGCAAAAAAATAGCCTTGCAGGATTTTAGCATAGAAGTTCCACAAGGTAGTATTTATGGGCTTCTCGGCCCTAATGGTGCAGGGAAAACCTCATTCATCAGAATTATCAATCAGATTACCAAACCAGACAGCGGCGAAATATTCATTAATGATAAACCTTTGGAAATCAGTCATATTCGTGAAGTAGGATACATGCCAGAGGAGAGAGGTCTGTATAAAAATATGACGATAGGCGACCAGCTGATGTATTTCGGTGAGCTGAAAGGAATGTCTAAAAATGATATACTTGCGGAGTCCAAACATTGGTTTGAAAAACTGGAAATAGACCAGTGGTGGAAGAAAAAACTCTCCGAGCTGTCCAAAGGAATGGCGCAGAAAATACAATTTGTAGTGACAGTGCTGCACCGCCCAAAACTGCTGATTTTAGATGAGCCGTTTTCTGGATTTGACCCTGTGAATGCCAACCTTATAAAAGACCAGATTTTGGATTTAAAAGCCCAAGGGACGACCATCATTCTCTCCACCCACCGAATGGAAAGCGTGGAGGAACTCTGTGATTCTGTGGCTTTGGTTCATCAGTCGCGAAAGGTTTTGGATGGCAGAATTTCGGAAGTGAAAAAGAAATTTAAGCAGAATTTATTTGAAATCACCCTTTCGGAGGCGAGTCTGGATGCATTTAATTCATTTAAAATTAAAAATGAACTTTTTAATGAAAAACTGGCTGAAAATCTTATTCATTTTGAAATAAAAAACAGCATGAGCCAGAGAGAACTCCTCCAAGAGCTTCTAAATATTGGGAAAATTGTGGAATTTAAGGAAAAAATCCCAACGATGAACGAGGTGTTCATCGCCGCAGTAAAAGGAATATAAACTAATACCGAAAAACAAATGAAAAATATAATCCTAATCGCTAAAAGAGAGTTTTTTACCCAAGTAAAAAAGAAATCTTTCGTCATTCTTACCCTTCTCACACCGCTTCTGATTATTGTTTTTGGAGGTGTCGTTTCTCTGATGTTTCAGGCGAATGAAACGCAGATGCAGATAAGTGTCATCGACAAAAGCGGTCTGTTCAAAGACAAGCTGAAATCAGATGAAAATATCCGTTATGTATTTTCTTCGGAGGAGACAGAGAAATCCTTGATAAAGGCTTTGGAAACCACTGAGGAAATGAATGCGGTCATGATTATTCCTAAAAAAGACATTCATGAGCTGGAAAACAGCATAGAAGTTTTGACCAATAAAAACCTCAGCAACGAGGCGAGAAAAAATATTGCAGGAAATATTTCGGAAATCATCAAGGCAGAGAAAATCAATGCATTAGGAATCAATACTGCGCAGATAGAGGATTTGAACAAGGGAGTTAATCTTCATGTAGTCAATATTTTAGAGAAAGAAAAGAAGCAGGATAGTTTCCTTGTCGGTGTGAAATCTGGATTGAGTATGTTCCTGATGTACTGTGTGTTTACCTTCATCATGATGTATGGTATCCGTGTGATGCGAAGTGTTTTGGAGGAGAAAAACAACAGAGTGGTGGAAATTCTGATTTCTTCGGTGAAGCCTTTTGAGCTGATGATGGGGAAAATCTTGGGCGTTACAGGAGTGGCTTTGGTGCAGTTTGGGGTGTGGGTAGTGATGATATTTGCTTCTGTGATGACTCTTGGTTCATCAAATGTAGGAATGGTGAGTGGCGTAACCGAAGTGCAGATGGTTTTATCGGCTCTTTCGCAGATAAATTATGGATTGATTCTCTTTGTGTTTGTGATTTATTTCCTATTGGGATATTTGTTTTACAGTGCGATGTATGCGGCGATTGGCTCTGCGGTGGATAACGAAACTGAGACCCAGCAGTTCACATTGTTTGCGATTTTACCGATGATGCTTGGGTTTTACGGCAGTATCACGATAATGAATAATCCAGACGGCCCGATGAGTTTTTGGTTGTCTATGATACCTTTCACTTCACCGATTGCGATGCTGGCGAGGATACCGTTCGATGTTCCTGTATGGGAGCTGGCGCTGTCCATTGGAATTTTGTTGGTTTCTACGCTGGGAATGGTTGTCATTGCTTCCAAAATCTACCGAGTGGGAATCCTAATGTATGGAAATAAAGTCACCCTGAAAGAACTTTGGAAATGGCTGAAAAACTAAATTTGGTTTTCGTTTTCTAAATTCAGCAGAAATTCTTTTTTGTCCAGTCCGCCAGCGTAGCCTGTCAGTTTCTTGTTTTTCCCGATGACTCTATGGCAGGGAATGATGATGGAAATTTTGTTTCTGCTGTTCGCGTTGGCTACAGCTCTTACAGCTTTTGGGTTGCCGAGCCTTTGGGCTTGTTCTTGGTAGGAAATGGTCTCTCCGAAAGGGATTTTTAGCAGTTCTTCCCAGACTTTCTGCTGAAATTCTGTTCCCGAAAATTTTACAGGAACAGAGAACTTTTTCAGTTTTCCATTGAAATAAAGATTTAATTCTTTTTCGGCTAAATCCAAGATAGAATTGCTCTCGTGGATACAGTTTTTGAAAGAATTAATGTTTTTCTCTGTGTATTTACTGTCTTCAAAGTCCAGCGAAAGCAGTCCCTCTTCATCAGCCACAGCATACAGTCTGCCGATGGGCGTGGGAATGTATTTTAGGTAAAAATTCATTTTAAGCAAAATTTTTTCAAATATAACAAAAATCGCTCAATTTTATTTAGATTAAATTTAAACAAGTATCTTTGTCGGAGAAAAAAAGATTCAAAAAGAAATGAAAAATCCTCTGACCCTTTTTGATATTCCTGATGGAAAGAAAGTAAAGGTTTTGGGCTATGATGACAAGGTTCTGGAAATGCCCACCAAAATTCTGGAAATGGGAATTCTTCCAGAAACGGAAGTGGTGGTGCTTCATAGAGCGCCATTCAGCGGGCCTCTTTATGTAGAATACGGAGAGGAGGATACTTGTGTGGCTCTTCGCAGTGAGGAGGCTAGATTTATCTTGGTAGAATATATAGATTGATGGCAGAAAAGACTAAAAATATACTGCTCGTAGGAAACCCGAATGTAGGAAAATCCACGGTTTTTAATCATCTCTGTAACAGACAGCAGAAGACAGGGAATTATGCAGGAGTTACGGTGGAAAGCCACACGGGGAATTACGATTACGAAGGCGAAATCATTACAATAACCGATTTACCTGGAGCGTACAGCATCTATCCCAGCTCTGAGGATGAGGCTGTTTTCAGTAGGTTTTTGGTGCAGGAGCCGAGAGAATATCACGGAATTCTCTACATAGCAGATGCTATCAACATCAGGCGAAGCCTGCTTCTTCTTCAGCAGATAAAGGATTTGGGAATTCCTGTGATGATGGTTTTGAACCAAATGGATTTGGCTCAGAAAAAAGGATTTGCCTTTGATTTAGCCAAAATGGAGGAGACTTTGGGCGTGAAAATCATTCCTGCTAATGCGAAAGAAAACCAAGGAATGGAAGCCGTGAAAAAGGCAATTTATGACAATGTATTTCAGCAGGAAACCACTCCAAGTTTTGAAATTCCGATGGAGCATAAAGGTTTGGTTTTCAAGTTAAAAAATCAACTGAAAGAGGAAAACGATTACAAAATCTGGACGCTGCTTTCTGCCGAAAAATATTTAGGAAAATTAGAAAGTATGACCGAGCAGCTTAATCAGGAAATGGTCAAGTGTCTTATTCCCAAAAGAATGCAGGTTCAGGAAACCATCAGAAGATATCAGAATATCGATAAAATCCTTCCAGAATTTTTCTCGAAAAAGAAGCAAGAAAAGAAACTCCTCACAGAGAAATTAGATAAAATTTTGGTGCATCCATTTTTCGGATATTTGATTTTTGGAATATTATTATTGCTGATTTTCAATAGTGTATTTTACTTGGCAGAATACCCTATGAAATGGATAGAGGACGGCGTGGTGTTTTTTGGTGACTGGGCAGGAGAGAACCTTCCAGAGGGACCTCTCAAAAGTCTTTTTACCCAAGGAATTATCCCAGGGATAGTCGGCGTGCTGCCGTTTGCACCACAGATTGGGATTTTGCTGTATGTGCTTTATTTGCTCGAAGACTCGGGCTATATGGCGAGGATAGTTTTTCTCACGGACAGATTTTTGAGACCTTTTGGGCTGAATGGGAAGAGTGTCGTTCCGCTGGTTTCCAGTACAGCGTGTGCAGTTCCTGCCATTATGGGAGCGAGAAATATAGAAAATATAAAGGAAAGACTGCTTACCATAATGGTTACGCCTTTTATGACCTGTTCTGCCAGACTGCCTGTGTACAGCATCATTATAGGGCTGATCATCCCAGATGAATATTTCTTAGGTTTTATCAGTTATAAAGCAGTGATGATGCTGATCATGTATATCGCTGGTTTTCTGATGGCTTTGGGGGCTTCATTTGTATTAAAGAAAATCATCAGAGCCAATGAAAAATCATACCTTGTGATGGATTTGCCGCCTTATAAAGTCCCAATGTGGGGAAATAATTTCAGGCTAACGATGAATAAAGTCTGGGGCTTCATCACAGGTTCGGGGAAGATTATTTTCTCGGTTACGGTGCTGCTTTGGGCATTGGCGTTCTTTGGGCCAAGACAAAACGCAGACCAAATAATTTCAGCCGATGTAGAAATGGAGGATTCCTATTTGGCTATTTTGGGCAAAGGCATTGAGCCTGTGGTAGAGCCTTTGGGCTACGACTGGAAAATAGGTGTGGGAGTTATCACGAGTTTTGCGGCGAGGGAAACCTTTGTAGGAACCATGGCTACGCTCTATGGACTGGAAGATGTGGATACCGAATCCGAAGAGGGCGAACTGCGGATCATGGACAAAATGCGAAAAGACACCAAACCCAATGGAGAAAAGGTTTTCAGTTTCGCTACGGGGCTTTCGGTGCTTATGTTCTATGCCTTTGCGATGCAGTGTATCTCCACCATTGCCATTGTTTATAAGGAAACCAGAAGTATGAAATGGACACTGGTGCAGATGTTTGGGATGACAGGGATAGCTTATTTGGTTTCGTTTTTAGTTTATCAAATTTTTAAATAATTAGAGAAATGATTTATTTTCAATATGTAATCATAGCAATGATACTGCTGATGGCGGTTTATTGTCTCGTGAGAATTTTCACTAAAAATTTTTCTTCCAAGAAGAAAGGAAACGGCTGTGATAGAGGTTGTGGCTGTTCGTAGTTTATTTTTTAGCGAAATAATTTTTCTTTTTTAAAGCTGTTTTTAACGGCTCAAATTCTACCCAATATTTAGGATATTTCTTGGGTATACCACTCGTATTTCTTACCTTTGTAGGACTTTCAAAACAGAAAAATATGTCATTAATAAAATCAATTTCAGGAATTAGAGGAACTATCGGAGGAAAAGTGGGAGATAATCTCACGCCGCTGGATGTGGTTAAATTTACCTCTGCATTTGGGTCTTGGCTTCAGAATAACAAAGGTAAAAAGGACTTGACGCTCGTTATCGGTAGAGATGCCAGAATTTCGGGGCAGATGGTTTCTTCGCTGGTTTCTGCTACTTTGCAGGGGCTGGGTATCCATGTGATAGATCTTGGGCTTTCTACTACGCCTACGGTGGAGGTGATGGTGCCAGAACTTGGGGCAGATGGCGGAATTATCCTTACGGCTTCGCATAACCCTAAACAGTGGAATGCTCTGAAACTTCTTAATGAAAAAGGCGAATTTATCAATGGAGAAAACGGTGCTGAGGTTTTGGCGCTTGCTGAGTGTGAAGATTTCGGCTATGTGGAGGTGGATAACCTTGGTAAATACAAAACCAGAGAAGATGGTTTCGCGGTTCATATTGCTAAAATTCTTGCCCTGCCGATGGTAGATGCAGAGGCAGTAAAGGCTAAAAAATTCAAAGTAGTGCTAGATGCTGTAAATTCCACTGGTGGAATGGCGCTTCCGCCGCTTTTGGAGCAGCTTGGCTGTGAGGTGGTTAAGCTCTATTGTGAGCCAAACGGACATTTTCCGCATAATCCAGAACCTTTGAAAGAGCACCTTATGGACATTTGTGATTTGGTGAAAAAGGAAAAAGCAGATTTGGGAATTGTGGTTGATCCCGATGTGGATAGACTTGCTCTTATCGATGAAAACGGAGAAATGTTTGGAGAGGAATATACTTTGGTAGCCGTAGCAGATTATCTTTTAAGACATAAAAAAGGCGTGGCGGTGTCTAATCTTTCTTCCAGCCGTGCCTTACGAGATGTAGCGAAAACACATGATTCTGAATATTTTGCGAGTGCAGTGGGAGAGGTGAATGTAGTAACCTTGATGAAGGAGAAAAATGCCGTTATCGGTGGAGAAGGAAACGGCGGAATTATCTATCCAGACCTGCACTACGGAAGGGATTCATTAGTTGGGGCAGCATTGTTTTTGACACATTTGGCGAAAGAAAATAAATCCGTTTCTGAACTAAGGGCTACATATCCTGCCTACTTTATGGGTAAGAAAAAAATAGAACTGACGCCAGAAATCAATGTAGATGAGGTTTTGGAGAAGATAAAAATAAAATATCAAAACGAGGAAATCTCTACGATAGACGGAGTGAAAATAGATTTTGCGGAAAACTGGGTTCATCTTAGAAAATCCAATACAGAACCGATAATCCGTATCTACACCGAAGCAAAATCCCAAAAAGAAGCCGATGAGCTGGGTGATAGATTTATTGAGGAAATTAGAAGTTTTATAGCTTAAATAAAAATAAAAACCATCTAAACAGATGGTTTTTATTATTTCTTAATTTGGATTTTTACCCAATTCATTTAGCTCTTGTTGCATTTCATAATCAGATTTATATTTTTCCCAATTAACAACACGGGTATCTGACCATAAGTCATGCCATCCTCCATCTTCTTTCAAGAAAGAAAGTCCATCAAAAGGAACTAATCTTGAGGTGTTTCGGATAAAAAAATCTTTCTGTGTAGGAGTCGTTCCATCGATTGAGACTACTTTAGTCTTTGTGATGTATTTTCCAATACTTCTACCTTTGGTGAAATATTCAAAGGAGAATATATAAATGAAATATAAAACGCTGGTAAATAAATAATCTAGAGCACGATTTCCATCTATATACAGAAGCCATTGTAGAGGAGCTTCTATTCCTATAACGAAAAGTATTCCTAGAAATATACCTAAAAAGAAAATGAAAATGTAGAATACTATAAAGTCTATGATGTAATTAAGAAGTCGCGTGCCTTGGCTGGCTCTATTGTTTTGTACAGTAGAAGATAGTTGTTTTAGTATCATAAAAAAAGTTTTTATATATTTATACAAAAATAAAAATAAATTCTCATCAGATAATAAAAACTTTTACCTTTGTAGAAAAATTAGCAGATTTTGGAAGAGGAATTTTTTTTGAAAAAAGAACTTATGAAAAAGTTCAAAAAATGATGAGTGAATTGATAATTTTTAAATTTAATTGAAATTATGGATTTATTTACAAAAATGCTTTTGGATTCAAAAGAAAACGATAAATTTCTATGCCTTTACGAATATTCGGATGATGATAAATTTTGGTTTGGTAAGGTTATTGATTTCAATGAAGAAATTATCATATTCCAGCATTATACTAAATTTGGTAGGAAAGATGGGGAGATAATATTACAAAGGTCTATGATTAGCGAGATTGACTTTGATGATGATTATAATGAAGCAATGGTTTATGTTATCAATCATAGTGATAAAATAGACCGAAAAACAGAAATTCCAATAAATTGTGAAGATACCGAAAATTGGCAAAAATCTTTTTTGGAGCAAGTGAAAAATAGAACGGATTTTCTTACTTCTGTAAAGGTAAATGGTTCGTTTTATTCAGGTTTTGTAAAAGATGTAGATGAGGAATTTTTCATGCTGCATTGTATAGGTGTTAGGGGAGAAGATAAGGGAAATATAATTTTCAGAATAGAGGATGTGACGGAGTTTTCTTTTGATGATAGGGAAGATAGAAAAACATTGATGCTGTATCAATGGAAATCAAAAAACAATAAATAAAACGCTAAAAGCGATAGATTTTGGAAGAGGAATTTTTTGAAAATGAACTTGTAAAAAAGTTCGAAGAAATGATAGAAAATAACGAGGAATATTATTTCAGTTCAGAGGAGCTGGAAGATATTATCGTGCATTATTTGGAGCTGGGGGATATTGCATTTGCGGAATTGGCTGTCAATTATGCACTGAGACTGCACCCTAATTCCATAGAAATAAAAACCAAAAGATTAGAAATTCTTCTAGAACAGCATAAATACACGCAGGTAAAGGAGCTGATGGCGGAGCTTAAAAATTCATCGATGGAAACTATGGATTTTTTGGTCTGCTGTGCGAAATATTATTCCAATCTTGGAAATCCAAGAAGAGCGATAGAATATTGCGAAAAAGCTCTGAAATACGGCGAAGAGCAGAATTTTCTGCATAATTTCATCGCGGATGAATATGTGAATTTGGAAGACCCTTTTAATGCGCTGAAAAACTATAAATTAGCCCTGAAATATGATGCCTACGATGATTATTCATTGGAGAATGTTATGATTTGTTACAATCAGCTGAATAAAGCAGATGAAGCAAGGAAGTTTTTGGAAAATTATCTTGATGAATTTCCGTTTTCCGAAATGGGCTGGTATGAATACGGGCAGTTTCATTTTAATAAAAAGAATTATAGAGAGGCTATCAAGGGATTTGATTATGTATTAGCAATCAACAGCGATTCCCTTTCTATTTATGGGAGCAAGGCGGCGTGTTATGAAGCGCTGAACGAATGGGAAAAAGCCATAGAAGTCTATGAGGAATTGCTGGATTTAGAATACACCAAGGCCTTTACTTACTATAAAATAGGGCTTTGCTATAAGGCAATGAAACAATGGGCTTCTGCGCTGAGTGCCTTCCAGCAGTCGCTCAGAGAAGATCCGCAGTTTTATATGTCTATGATGGAGCAGTCGGATGTCTATTATGAGATGCACAAATATGAGGAAGCACTATACTTCGCGAAAGAAGCTGTTTCACTCAATGAAGCGAATCTGGATTATCAGAAAAAATTGGCCTTTCTATACATAGATGGTGGAAAATTCGAAGAAAGTGTTTCCTGTTTGAAAAAAATCGTAGAAATGGAGCCAGACCGCTTCTATAACTGGTATGCATACAGCGAGGTGCTTATGCTCATCGGTGAGTATGAAGAGGCTGTTTCACTTTTAGAAAAAGCACTGAAACAGCACCATAGAGCGGAACTTTTCTATCAAATGAGCAACTGCTATTTTCATCTGAAAGAAGAACAGAAAGCCAAGGATTTCCTTGAAATAGCACTTGATTTAGACCCATCCTTATCAGAAGATATGCAGCAGAAATATCCATATATAAGGGAAGAAGTCAAAAATAAAATAAAAAACAAAAGACAGTAATTAGTTACTGTCTTTTTCGTTAGAAAATTTATGTGTTTTTTTCGTTCCCTCGTAGGTTTCGTATTGTAGAAAACGGCATTCCAGCTTTCCGTTGAATAGTTTGACTTTTCTAGAAGGGCGGAGTCCTATTTTCTTAACCGCTTCTAAATCAGAGGTTATAATCCAAGAAAGCGTGTTGGGATAGTTTTGCTTAAAGGTATCGCCTATTTTTTTGTAAAAATCCTCTTCTTTTATGGAAATTCTCTTGTCATATGGTGGATTAAACATCACCATCAGAGGGAAAAGCTCTTTTTTAGACTCAAAGAAATTTTGCTTTCGGATTTCTATAATGTCTTCCATTTCTATGGATTCTACATTGGTTCTTGCGGCTTTTATAGCAGAAGGGTCAATATCGTAGCCGATTATTTTTCCAGAAAATTCGGTTATTTTATTTAGTCTAAATTCCCTGATTTTACTGAAAAGTTCAGCATCATAATTTTTCCAGTTTTGGAAGGCAAATTTCTTTCTAAAAATCTGTGCAGGGAGGTTTAGGGCAATCATAGCTGCCTCTATTAGAAGGGTTCCGCTTCCGCACATAGGGTCTAAGAAATTTCCCTTGCCGTCCCAACCAGCGATTTGTAGCATTCCTGCCGCCAAAACTTCGTTGATAGGCGCTTCTGTCTGCTCTTTTCGGTAACCTCTTTTAAACAAAGCATCTCCTGAGCTATCCAGCGAAATGCTCACCAGCTCTCGGTCTATGTGCAGCTGGAGTTTTATTTCTGGGTTTTTGGTGTCTATATCAGGGCGTTTTCTGTATTTTGCCTTGAAAAAATCTACAATGGCATCTTTCATTTTCAGGGTCATGAACTGGGAGTGCCTGAATCTCTCGGAATTTATCGTAGCATCTATGGCAAAGGTCTGGTCTGGACTTAGAATTTCGTCCCATGGGAATGCGAAAATTTTATCATAAAATCGGTCTTCGTTCCATGCCTTGAAAGTAAGTATCGGCACTAAAATTTTCAGCGCTGTTCGGCAGGAAAAGTTGATTTTATACAAAAATCCTAAATCTCCCTCGCAGGTTACTGCTCGGTTTTTTATTTCGACATTTCTTCCGCCCAGTTTTTTAACTTCCTCAGCGAGAGTGTTTTCCAATCCAAAAAATGTTTTGATTTGAATATTGATGTTTTCTGTATTCATTAACTTTAAAATATTCTGCAAATTTAGTCAATAAAAGAGAA
>CAUPCB010000004.1:0-69253 GCA_963509715.1 uncultured Flavobacteriaceae bacterium
TCTGATTTCAGTAATTTTTGTTTGAAATCATACATACAAATCGCCGCCGCCACAGAAACATTGAAACTCTCCGTAAAACCATACATAGGAATAGCCAGAGTTTCATCTGCGAAATCCAAAAACTCATCGGAAACGCCCTCTTTTTCCGTTCCAAAAACAAGGGTTATGGGCGATTGGATTCGATAATCTGGGAGCATCACTGCATTTTTTTCGGGCGAAACTGCCAGAATCTTGTAACCTTGGTTTTTGATTTTCTGTAAAGATTCCAGCGTATTGGGCATTTTTTCCACTTCTACCCAAGTGTCCGCTCCTTTGGTCACCCTCAGGTTTGGTTCGAAAACATTTTCTTCCTCCAAAGCCACCACCTTGTGAAACCCGCATGCCTCCCCCGAACGGCCAATGGCCGCCGCATTCCGAAACTGATAAACATCGCCAATGATAGGCAGGACAAAATCCGAACTTCGCTCAGAGAAATGTTCTATTTTCCGAAGGCGTTCTTCGGTGAGAAATTGTTTAAGATATTCAAAAATCTGAGGTAATTTTTCTTTTGGCAGCATTTAAAAATTATATTTGGCAAAGATAAACTATAAAAAGGAAAGCACAAAAGAAGAAATCAGCCCTCAAAAAGGCTGGGGTTTTTATATAAAATCTTATTCCTGCACCACTTCTCTAATCAGTTCATACTCATACCCTTTTGATATGAGATAGCGCACTGTTTTCATGGCTTTTTGATAGTTCTTTAAACCTTTCTGCTCCGAGAAATAGGCGTTATACAGCTTTTCTATGGTCTTTTGGTAATCAGCTTCATCTATCTCGTCCATGCATTTGTTGATGAGCTTTTCGGAAATTCCTTTGAATTTTAAGTGATTTTTTATCTTTAGCCTGCCCCAGTTTTTCAGGTAAAATTTTCCTCTGATGTAGCTTCTGGCAAATCGCTCTTCATTGAGGTAATTTTCATTGATTAGATAAAGCATTATTTCATCTTTAGCCTCTGGAATCAGCAGAAAATCCTGCATTTTTTGTTCCACTTCTTGATGGCAGCGGTCTTGATAAATGCAGTAATTCACCAGTTTTTGTTTAATCTCCTCAAAAGTGTACGATTTTCTTTTTTCTTCCATATCTACTTAAAAACTTTGCCAAAGTTATAAAACCTTGGCAAAATTAAAATTTTAATGATGATTAAAAATGATTTTATGCATTAAACAATGCTCTTCCTTTCATCAGGTCATTTACTTTGACTTTTACTGCATCTAGGACTTTTTCATCATTGATATTCTTTACAACTTCGTCTATCAAATCCGCGATAACTGGCATATCAGCCTCTTTCAGCCCACGAGTCGTCACTGCCGCAGTTCCTAATCTAATCCCCGAAGTGATAAACGGCGATTTGTCATCGTATGGAACCATATTTTTGTTACAAGTGATATCCGCTTTTACTAAGGCTTTTTCAGTTTCTTTTCCGTTTACTCCTTTATTTCTTAAATCAATGAGCATCAGGTGGTTATCCGTTCCACCACTTACAATATCAAAACCTCTGTCTATCATAGCCTTAGCCAATGCTTGGGAATTCGCAATAACTTGCTTCGCATACACCTCAAATTTTTGGTCAAGAGCCTCGCCATAAGCCACCGCTTTACCAGCGATTACATGCTCTAGCGGCCCTCCCTGAATTCCTGGGAATACAGCACCATCCAGCACAGCGCTCATCATTTTAGTTTCTCCTTTTGGTGTTTTGTGTCCATATGGATTTTCATAGTCTTTTCCAAGCATAATCATCCCTCCTCTCGGCCCTCTCAGGGTCTTGTGAGTCGTTGTAGTAACAATGTGGCAATGCTCAAAAGGCGAATTCAATAACTTTTTAGCGATAAGCCCCGCTGGGTGAGCGATATCTGCCCAAAGTGTAGCTCCTACTTCATCTGCTACTTCACGGAATTTAGCATAGTCCAAATCTCTGGAATAAGCTGAAAATCCAGCGATTATCATTTTTGGTTTTTCTTTTAGGGCAACTTGTCTCATTTGCTCATAGTCTATTCTCCCCGACTCTCTCTCAACGCCATAAAATACAGGTCTAAAGTTGATTCCAGAGAAATTAACATGAGAACCATGCGTAAGGTGTCCTCCCATAGACAAGTCCATTCCCAGAACTGTGTCACCAGGTTTCAGCACAGCCAAATATACCGCTGCATTTGCCTGAGAACCAGAGTGAGGCTGAACATTCACATAATCCACCCCGAAAAGCTGTTTTGCTCTGTCTATGGCAAGTTGTTCCACTTCATCCACCACTTCACAGCCGCCATAATATCTTCGCCCTGGATAGCCTTCTGCGTATTTGTTCGTAAGAACGCTGCCCATAGCTTTCATAACATCATCAGAAACGAAATTTTCAGAAGCAATAAGCTCTATACCATTCGTTTGTCTTTGTCTTTCTTTTTTGATTAGTTCAAATATAATATCTTGCATTGGAATAATTTTTTGTCAAATTTAATTAAAATTTATTTCAAATCATCATAATTTATGGTATTTAAGTCTAATCTTAAATATTTTCCCGTGTTATCTATTGTTTTAGGATTTTTTGTTCCCATTAGTTCTAAAACTTTAGAATAAACTGTGGTAATAGATGTTGGTTCTTCTATTTTTTGTCCTTTTTTATCTGTCTTTACAGATGGTGAAAACCACACAAAATAAGGCACTTGCACAGCTTCTCTATAATCACCATGCTTGTAAACCTCGTTTTCTTTAATCTGTCCATGGTCAGAAAAATAAACTAAAACAGAGTTTTTATCCTTAAGCTGCTCGAAAATTTGCCCAATAAGCTTATCTGTATATCTTATAGAATTATCATAGCACTCATCTATGCCTCCCTGCCATACTGCTTCTTTAGGAGGATATTTATCACATGCATAAGGGTGGCTTCCATTGATATGGAGCACTATCAGTTTTTTAGGAGAAGAATCTTTTAAAGCATCTTTTAAATATGGAATAACAGCTTCATCATACCCATTAATATATTTTTTATTTTTAGAAAATGTAGCAATAGCAGTAATTCCATGAGCTCCTCCTTGTGTACTGTACCAGAAAGTATTGTAACCTGAATGATTAGCTACATTTACAATATTATCACTAAGTTTTTTTAATTCCTTTTGATAATTATCAATATTAATATTACTTAAAACTATAGGAACAGACATATTAGTAATAGCTGCTGGGGAATATGCATTCTGATAAAGCAGCATATTATTTACTTCGGCAACTTCAATAGGAGTTGTTTCTCTCTGGTAGCCGTATAGAGACATATTTTGCTTCCTTACAGATTCACCTATCAGAACTACAATATTTTCTATAGGTTGTTCTCCTGTAGTTATTAAATTGTAACTAACTTTTGTATTTTTTATTTCATCCATATCTTTTTTCAATACTTGTGCTGAAATAAAATCTGAATAATGATATATAACATTTTTTACCATCAAACCACCACCTTTATTACTTATATATTTGTGCTTTATGAAAAATAAAGCAGGAAGAATAAGCCATAAGAAAGAAAAAAACTTTATAATTTTATTGTTTTTTTGATTTTCATCTAAAATTCTTTCTCCCCCTATAAATACAATCAATAAAATAGAGTAAAATATAATTGTTGCAATAATTGGTAAAACCAATGTTTTTACCATACTCAGACTTTCAGAAACATTGGTTTCTATAATACTAAGTGTCATTCCGACATTAAACCCTTGTTTATAAATAAAAAAACAAGAAGCAGAAAGCATGAAATTAAGACTCAATGAAAGTAATAGCAAATAAGCTATGACTCTTAAAAATTTGTTTTTTCTTAAAAATACAATACAAAAGCACAAAAGCGATAAAAACATTAGAGAATACTCTGCTATATTTCTTGTTGTATCAACTATTGATACAGTGTTTCTTTCAAATTCAAGCAGATAGGGGTAGGACGAAAGAAACCCTACCACATATAAGAACCAACCAATAATAATGTAAATAAGTACACTTTTCTTTGAAAACATTTTCTAAAAAATTTCTTTTCTTATAATATTCTGGGAACGCTCTGGTCCTACGGAAACCAAATAAACATTGATACCCAGATACTGTTCTATAAATTCTATGTATTTTTTTGCATTCTCTGGAAGTTCCTCATAGCATCTCACCTTTGTGATGTCTTCCTCCCAGCCTTTTAGTTCTTCATAAATAGGCTCATAATCATAGAGTTTGGTAGTAGAAGAAGTGAAATAATCTATGATTTTCCCGTCTTCTGTACGGTATTTTGTAGCTATTTTCAGTGTATCTATCCCTGTAAGAACATCTAGTTTAGTGATTACCAGATTGTTAATCCCATTAATCATACAAGCATGTTTCAGCGAAACCAAATCCAGCCAGCCTGTTCTTCTCGGTCTGCCCGTTGTCGCACCAAATTCATGCCCTATTTGTCTTATTTTTTCTCCTAAATCATCATTTAGTTCCGTAGGGAAAGGACCATTTCCTACCCTTGTAGTATAGGCTTTGGCAACTCCTATAAGGTTTTGCAGAGCCGTAGGAGGAACTCCCGCACCGCTACAAACTCCCCCTGTAGAAGGCGATGAAGAAGTCACATAAGGATATGTCCCAAAGTCAATATCCAGCATCAGCGCCTGCGCTCCTTCGAAAAGGATATTTTTGCCGTCTTTTATGGCTTCGTTGATTTCTATTTCAGTGTCGATGATTCGGTCTTTTAGCTTTTGACCAATAGCTAAAAATTCATTATAAATTTCATCAAAACTAAGCGTAGGTTTCCCGAAATATTTCTCAAATAAAGCATTTTTTATTTTAAGATTTTTCTCTATTTTTCCCCTTAAAACCTCAGGATTTAGAAGGTCTATCATCCTGATGCCCACTCGTGCGATTTTGTCTTCGTAGCAAGGGCCGATACCCTTTTTGGTCGTACCTATCTGCGTTCCACCCTGCTCTTCCTCTCTATAAGTATCGAGAAGGATATGATAAGGCATGATAACATGCGCTCTTCGGCTGATGAATATATGGTCAGTTCTTCCGCCTTTTTCCTCTAATTTTTCTACTTCCGAGATAAAGGCTTTCGGGTCTACCACCACTCCATTTGCGATGATGCATTTCCCTTTGCATTGGAGAACTCCAGAGGGCAGCAGGTGAAGAACGAATTTTTCATCTCCCACATACACCGTATGCCCAGCATTATTCCCGCCTTGGTAGCGGACTACATAATCAGATTTTGCAGAAAGAACATCCGTAATCTTTCCTTTCCCTTCGTCTCCGTACTGAAGACCAACAACTACATAAGTTGACATAATTATTTGTTTTTATTGTAATGTGACAAATTTAATTTATAATTTTTTCTAAAACAAATATTCTTTTCATTTAATGTATTAAAGTTGATGTATCAAAATTTAATCCTGATTTTTAATAGAAACAAATAATAAAATTCTTACTTTTGCATTTTGGAAAAATATGAGCAATATTACAATTCATGACAAACATTTTGTTCCTTATCTTACCAATGAGGAACTGCAGAAAGTGATAAAAGACCTTGCAGAAAAGGTTTACGAAGACTACAAGGATGAAGTTCCTGTGTTTATCGGAGTACTGAATGGCGTTTTTATGTTCTTTTCAGACTTTATGAAATATTACCCAGGAAAATGCGAAGTAGCCTTTTTACAAGTAAGTTCTTACAATGGCGGACTTCAGTCCACGGGTATAGTTTATAAAAAAATGGACTTAACCAAAGATGTAGAGGGCAGACACATTATCTTGATGGAGGACATCGTAGATACAGGAAATACGATAGAAAGTCTTTTGGAATATTTCAAAAATACACACCGCCCAAAATCTTTGAAAGTAGCTTCTTTGCTGCTAAAACCAGAAGTTTTCAAGAAAAATTTCAAAATTGATTATGTAGCAAAAGAAATTCCTAATAAATTCGTGCTCGGCTATGGATTAGACTATGATGAACTTGGAAGAAACCTTCCAGACCTCTATCAGCTCGAAGAAGGAAGAATCAACCACTAAAAAATAATAACTCTTCATAAAATGATAAATATCGTACTCTTTGGGCCTCCAGGAAGTGGTAAAGGCACTCAGGCTCAGAATTTAATACAGAAATTCAACTTGAAACAAATCTCCACAGGAGACCTTTTCAGACATAATATCAAGAATGAAACAGAACTTGGTAAATTAGCCAAATCCTACATGGACAAAGGAGAGCTTGTTCCAGACCAAGTTACCATTGATATGCTTATCGATGAACTTAAAAAACCAACTGATGCTCAAGGGTTTATCTTCGATGGTTTTCCTAGAACGGCATTCCAGACTGAGGCATTAGAGGATATTGTAAAAAATGTACTGAATGACCAGATTGACATTTGTCTTTCCCTTGTTGTAGAAGATGAAATCTTGGTAAAAAGGCTTTTGGAACGCGGTAAAACCAGCGGTAGAAGTGATGATGCTGATGAAAACATCATCCGAAACCGAATAAAAGAATACTACACTAAAACTGCCGAAGTAGCTGAACTTTACAAAAAACAAGGCAAATATGTAGAAGTGAACGGTGTAGGAGAAATCGCAGAAATCGCAGAAAAACTCTACGCAGAAGTAGAAAAAATAAAATAATCTAAATAAAGGCTTTCAACAAAAATTGGAAGCCTTTTTTATATTGCCTATTTTCAGTAGTTTATCAATTAAATTTTTATCTTTGCAGTTGGTTTGAAAAATCTTCAAACCTAAAACATTTCAAAAAAATATCTATGTCAAATTTTGTAGATTATGTTAAAATCCACTGCCAGTCAGGGCATGGTGGTGCAGGTTCGGCTCATCTTAGAAGAGAAAAATATATAGCAAAAGGCGGCCCTGATGGCGGTGATGGCGGGCGTGGCGGACATGTCATCATGAAAGGAAATGCACAGGAATGGACACTTCTTCCACTTCGGTATACCCGCCACATAAAGGCAGAAAACGGACAACCAGGGGGCAAAAACCAGCTCACTGGGCGTTTCGGAGAGGATGTCTATATAGAGGTGCCTGTGGGAACGGTTGCACGAAATGAAAACGGCGAAATATTAGGCGAAATATTAGAACACGGACAAGAAATCATCCTGATGAAAGGCGGAAAAGGAGGTCTTGGGAATGAGCATTTTAAATCTGCTACCAATCAGACTCCTCGCTATGCGCAGCCTGGGCTTCCTGGGGAAGAGGGTTATATCATTTTTGAGCTGAAAGTCCTTGCAGATGTAGGTTTGGTAGGCTTTCCTAACGCTGGTAAATCCACGCTTTTATCCGTGGTTTCGGCAGCAAAACCAAAAATTGCAGATTATGCCTTCACTACACTCACACCCAATTTGGGAATTGTAGAATACAGAAATTACAAATCCTTTGTAATGGCGGATATTCCAGGGATTATAGAAGGTGCAGCAGAAGGAAGAGGTCTGGGACACAGGTTTTTAAGACATATTGAGCGAAATTCCATTCTTTTATTCCTTATCCCAGCGGATTCCAAAAATCATTATGAAGAGTTTAAAATTTTGGAAAACGAATTAAAAGAATACAATCCAGAACTTTTAGATAAAGATTTCATCGTATCTGTTTCAAAATCAGACCTTTTGGATGATGAATTAAAGGCTGAAATTTCAGCAGAATTTCCAGAAAAATACAAACCTTTGTTCTTCTCTGGAGTTACACAAGAGGGGCTTATGGAGCTTAAAGATGTGATTTGGAAACACTTACATGGATAAAATTATGCAGGAAGAAATCCAAACTTACACCGCAAAAGATTTCGCATCAGACCAAGAGGTAAAATGGTGCCCTGGCTGTGGCGATTATTCTATTTTAAAGCAGGTTCAGAGCATTCTCCCAGAAATCGGCATCAAGAGGGAAAATATGGTTTTCGTGTCAGGAATCGGCTGTTCATCGCGGTTTCCTTACTATATGAACACCTACGGCATTCATAGCATCCATGGGCGCGCGCCTGCGGTGGCTACGGGCATCAAACTCGCTAATCCCGAATTGAATGTATGGATCATCACAGGAGACGGCGATGGGCTGAGCATCGGTGGAAACCACTTTATACACCTGATGAGGAGGAATTTGGATGTGAATATCCTTCTTTTCAATAATGAAATCTATGGGCTGACCAAAGGGCAATTTTCACCAACTTCCCAGCTTGGTCTGAAAACTAAATCTTCGCCTTTTGGGGTGATAGACCAGCCTTTTAATCCGCTGAGTCTAGCCTTGGGGAGCGGAGCTACATTTGTCTCGCGAACGCTGGACAGAGAGCCGAAAAGCCTTCGAGAGGTGCTTCTGGAAGCACAGAAACATAAAGGAACTTCTTTTGTGGAAATTTACCAAAACTGCGTGATTTTCAACGATGGAGTTTTTGATGAATTTACCAATAAAGCCACCAAAGAAGAGGCAAATCTTTATCTGGAAAACGGAAAACCTTTGAAATTCGGAAAAGATTTATCCAAAGGAATTATTTTAGAAAATTTTGAACCAAAAATTATTGATATTACCGAAGAGACCGATGAATCAAAGCTTTGGATACATGATGAAACTTCTATCCTAAAAGCCCAAATTTTGGCAAGGTTTAATTTTGATGAAGAATTTTCTGATTTTCCACGACCTTTCGGTGTTTTTTATAAAAAAAATAGAGCTTCTTACGAAGAAACTTTTACCAATCAAGTGGAAAAAAACAAGCCAGATATGCAGCAAATTCTGAACGGAAATATCACATGGACAGTTTAATTTATATCAAAAAATGGAACGAGTAGCATTTATCATCAATCCTTTCTCCGCGAAAAAAGAATACAAACCTTTTGTAGATGATTTAGAAAAAAAGGTAGAAAAGCCATTTTATCTCATTTCTAAATCGATAGAGGACACTTTTTCTTTCATAGAAAATAATATGGACAAGGTGGATATTTTCGTGGCTGTAGGCGGCGATGGGACGATATCTACGGTGGCTCAGAAGCTCATTAACACGGATAAAATTCTCGGAATATTCCCAGCAGGCTCTGGAAATGGTTTTGCGAATGAGAACCATTTTTCTAAAAATATAGACACCCTTCTTTCTAAAATTAAAAATAGAAAACACAGAGAAATAGATACTTTTACTATCAATGACAAGCTGTCTATCAACCTTTCTGGAGCGGGATTTGATGGCGAGGTCGCGAAGAATTTTGAGAAAACCAGCCGAGGTTTCGCGAATTATATCAAGACCTCTATCAGCACATTTTTTAAGTTTAAACCTATCAATATCAGCTTTGAGGAGAAATATAAATCTTACAATGGCGAATATCTGATGATGAACCTTGCGAATACCAGACAGTTTGGGAATAATGCTTACATTGCTCCACAGGCGCTGGTAACGGATGGTTTGGTAGATGTGGTTTTGGTGAAAAAATTTCCTGTGTGGTACGCTGCTCCATTTGCATTGAAAATGTTTGCAAAAACATTGAAACAAGATAAATATTTGACTTATTTCACTTGTTCAGAACTAGAGTTTTCACTAGATACGGATACTTGGCACATAGATGGCGAGTACAAACAGATTTCCTCACCTGTGAAAGTAAAAGTCCTTCCTAAAAGTCTGAAAATTTTGATTTAAAAAAATAAAAATCTCCCAAATTTGGGAGATTTTCTTTTATATTTCTGTATGTAAGTCAAACTCTTCAAGGTAGTCATTCACTCGTTTTAAGAACAATCCTCCTAGTGAGCCATCCACTACTCTATGGTCGTAGGAATGAGACATGAACATTTTTTGTCGTATTGCTATCACATCTCCTTGTGGCGTTTCTAAAACTGCTGGTTTTTTGACAATCGCTCCTATGGCCAATATCGCAACCTGCGGCTGTGGAATGATAGGTGTTCCCATAAGATTTCCGAAAGTCCCTATATTAGAAATAGTATAGGTAGCTCCCTGAATATCCTGCGGACTAAGTTTTTTGTTTCTTGCTTTATCCACTACAGCATTGATAGCCTTCGCTAAGCCGCTTAGACTAAGCTGGTCAGCATTCTTAATAACAGGAACGATAAGGTTACCATCTGGCAATGCTGTCGCTATTCCTATATTTATATTTTTTCTTTTGATGATTTTGTCTCCATCTACAGAGATGTTTATCATTGGGAAATCCTGAATTGCCTTTACTACAGCTCTCACGAAGATAGGCATGTAGGTAAGTTTCTCTCCTTCTCTCTTCTCAAATGAAGACTTGTTTTTGGCTCTCCATTTTACGATGTTTGTAACATCTGTTTCTATAAACGAACTCACATGCGGAGAAATCTGTTTGCTGAGTAGCATATTTTCAGCGATGATTTTTCTCATTCTATCCATTTGGATAATTTCATCACCTTCATTAGCTGTCACAGCTGGTGCAGAAGCCTGAACTGGTTTCAGAACTGATGCTGCATTAGATTCTACTGCTTTTGGCTGCTGTGCAGTTTTTGCGTTTCCTCTATTGCTGACAAATTCTAAAATATCTTCTTTCGTGATTCTGCCTTCCAGCCCTCTTCCTTGGATACTTTTCAGCTCTTCTTCCGTTATATTTTCTTCTTGGATAATAGACCTTACTAGTGGTGAAAGATTCATTCCCTCTATACTCACTGGCATAGAAACAGGCACGATTTTAAACGGCTCCTCCAAAAGGTCTACCACTTTATCTTCTACTATTTCTTCTTTGTTTTCCTCTTCTTTTTTATCAGATTCTGGTTGAGCATCTGCTGTCTCCTCTCCTTGTATTTCTAATATTGCGATAGGTTCTCCCACTTTTGCAACTTGGTCTTTTTCTACCAAAATCTTAACGATTTTTCCAGAAACAGGTGTGGGAACATCAGAATCCACTTTATCCGTAGCGATTTCTACTACACTATCATCCTCAGCTACAAAATCTCCTTCTCTAAAAAGCCATTCTATAACGGTTGCCTCCATCACACCTTCTCCCATGGAAGGTAATAACAATTTATATTCTGCCATAACTCTTTATTACAAACCACAAAGATAACATTTCTTATTGAATTTTTCTAATATCGCTTCTTAAAATTTGATTTTAAATCAATAAATGAGATATTTCATATTTTTAATTTTCAGTTAATCTAATGGGATTATCTAACTTTGCAAATCTTAAAAAAAAGTAAATTTCATGGATAAGATATTACAATTTTTCAACCTTGACCAAAAAATCAATTGGAGAATAGAAATTTTAGCGGGACTTACCGTGGCGATGACCATGATTCCAGAGTCTCTTTCTTTTGCTATTTTAGCAGGATTTCCGCCTCTTTCTGGGCTTTATGCAGCATTCATAGCTGGATTAGTAGCGGCGATGTTTGGCGGTAGACCTGGACTTATTTCGGGGGGCGCTGGGGCTACTGTAGTCACACTCATTGGACTTATAAAACTTCATGGTTTAGACTATGCTTTTGCTGCTGTGGCGATGGCTGGGGTTATTCAGCTGATTGTAGGAATTTTTAAATGGGCTAAATACATTCGCCTCGTTCCAAGTTCGGTGATGTATGGCTTTGTAAATGGGCTGGCTGTGATTATTTTTTCGGCTCAGCTGGAACAATTCAAAACTGCTGCACCTGATGGACAAATGGAATGGCTCACAGGAACACCGATGATGATAATGGCTGGACTGGTGGCTCTTACCATATTGATTACTTGGCTTTTCCCTAAAATCTCAAAGGCAGTTCCTTCGTCATTGATGGCAATTATTGTAGTATTTACGATTGTTTTAGTTTTCGGAATTGAGACCAAAACCGTGGGTGACATCTCTCCTATCAGTGGTTCTCTTCCTCCATTTCATATTCCAAATGTTCCTCTGACTTGGGAAACTTTCATGATTATCCTTCCTGCTGGAGCTATAGTCGCTGCTGTGGGGCTTACAGAGGGGCTTTTGACCTTAAATCTCGTTGATGAAATTACCGAAACCAAAGGAAACGGCTCTCGAGAAAGCCTTGCGCAAGGGGCTTCTAACATCCTAAACGGCTTTTTTTCAGGGATGGGAGGCTGTCCTATGATTGCGCAGACTCTGGTAAATCTCAATGCTGGTTCTAGAAGCAGAGTTTCTGGGGTTATCGCGGCTTTGGCTATTCTTATGATTATCCTCATTGCGGCTCCTATTATCGAGAAAATCCCTATGGCTGCGCTTACTGGGGTAATGATGGTAGTTGCATTTTTAACCTTTAAATGGTCTAGTTTTAAGATTTTAAATAAAATGCCTAAAACAGATGTTTTCATCATCATTTTAGTAACTGGTATTACCATCATTACGCATAATTTAGCAGTGGCAGTGCTGACAGGAATCATCATCTCTGGGCTGAATTTCACTTGGCAAAAAGCTAATGAACTCAGCGTAAATACTGAAACTAGTGGTGATGAGAAAATTTATCATCTAAACTCTGACTTGTTCTTTGGAGCGGTGGCTTCTTTTGAAGGTATTTTTGATATGAAAAATGACCCAAAAACCGTAGTTATTGACTTCAAAAACAGCGAAATAAAGGATATGAGCGCACTAGAATCTTTAGCCAAAATGACCAATAAATACGCTAGTCTGGATAAAGTTTTATACCTGAAAAATTTAAATGAAAATTCTAAAAAAAGAGTGGAAAAAGCCAAACCCGTTATTGAATTAAATTTATTGGGCTAAAATTGGTTTCAAATTTTATCTTTTTGCTTACCTTTGTAAAAATTTGTAAAATGAAAAAGTTAGCTAAATATGCATTGTTCACCCTTGCAATAGTGTCTGCCACGGCTTGTTTCAATGAGAAAAAAGTATACAATAGAAGCACAGTATCTGAAAAACATGGGAAAATGCTCCTCGGCAGACAGACCAGAGACCAGCTGAAACAAGAGCCTTTCAATGCGTGGTATGAGGAGGAATACAAAAACTATGAATATGACCCGCAGACCATCAAAGAACTTCAAAAAAAGAATCTGACAAGTCACAATATCATTGTATTTTTTGGGACTTGGTGCGGAGATTCACATAGAGAAGTTCCTAGATTGCTGAAAATTTTGGATGCAGTGAAATACCCTGAACAAAGGCTGACCCTAGTAGCCGTAAACAGAAAAAAAGAAACTCCTGATGGAGAGGATGTCCCTTATAACCTCAAAAGAGTGCCTACTATAATCGTCCAAAATAAATATGGCAAAGAAGTGGGAAGAATCATAGAATCTCCAAACAGCGGTTCTTTGGAAAATGATTTATTAGAAATCCTAAACAAAAGCAAATAAGCATTGAAAAATTCTTATAAAAATATTTTCGTTTTTCTATTTGGGGCTTTATTCGCCTATTTATTGGTCTTTTTCTTCCAAAAAAACACAGAAAAAGAGGCTGAAGTTATCAATAAGGACTACTATATCCTGAGTAACCAGATAGAGAAAATGAACAAAATGATAGTCCTAGAGCAGAACTTTTCTAGTTTCCAAACTCATAAAAGTTCTGCCTTTGAACTTGGAGGTATAGAGTTTCTTTCCAAAGAAATGGTGCTCTACACTACGGCAAAAGCACAGGTGACTTATGATTTAAAGAAACTAAAAATAGAAGTGGATTCTACGGATAAAAAACTAATCATAAAGGAAATCCCTGAAGCCGAAATCAAAATTTATCCCGATGTGAAAATCCATTTTATGGATGATTATGCTGTGAATAGGTTTTCTAAAGCCGACCTAAACAACATCATGGAATCCGCAAAGAAAAACATGACAAAAAGCATCAATCAGACCAAACTAAAAGAGGAAGGAAGACAACAGCTGATTTCCAACCTGCAGGATATTTTTGTATTGGCTAAATCCCTAAACTACACCATAGAGGACGAAACCAAAACTTTACCCAGCGTTTTATAGTTTTTATTTTTTCCTTTTAACTTGCTTTTTCTTGATGTATTTCTTTGTCTGAGCTACTGCTATGGCTGCATTGCTCTCACAAAATACGGATAAAGCCTCCTTTTTTACTAAAGTATATTTAAACTCGCCTTTTCTCAATGCTTGTTTGAAATTTTGTACATCTTCGGCTTTTACGGGTTTTCCATCAAGTATAAATAATATTCTGCATTTTGGAGGAGTAAAACAAACTACAATGTCTTTTTCTCGGTGAGACAGCTTTACATTAACCTCTTGTTTAGGTGTTTTTTCTACAACTGGATAGCAGTGATGACCTTCCTCAAAGAAGATAACATCCCACTGCCCTACTACCAGTTTATAAAAACCGTTTTCATCTGTCAAAGTTTGAGACTGGCTGTCAGAAGACACCTTCACATTAGGAAAAGGCATGCCGTTCTCATCCGTAACCCTGCCTGTGATGGTAATTTGCCCACACAAAGGAAAACAAATCGTAAAGCCAAGAAATAAAAGTATTTTCTTCATGATAATATGGGTTTTAATGTTTTTATAGTTTAAATTTCAGCAGATATTCTTTGGTTTCGGTGGAAATTCTCCTACTTTCTCTTGCTTTTTGAATGGTTTTGTTCTGTACAAAAGGCGGCAAGGTCTTGGCTTCTATCAGTGGCATAGTCGCTTCATACTGCTTCGCAAGAGCCGTTGCGAAATACCAAGCAAGCATCATATTCACATAGTATTCCTCGGATTTCACCTCAGAAACCAGCTGGAGCATCTCTTTTTGGAAATGCTCATCCAGATAATTAGAAAGCAGCAGCCCCACGGCATATCTTATCGTATAGGTTTTATCACTTTTTATCCATTTTTGGATGTATTCATAAACTTCTTTGGGATGTTTTTGGAAAATTTTAGGAGAAAACACATCACAAACCGCCCAATTATCCACGAATGGAAGAAAAGTCTCCGTGTATTCCACAGCACTTTGGAAATCTTTTATCTGCTCAATAAGAAAGCCATGCAGGAGATTTTCTTCATAATAATGGTGCGGCAGGGCGCTGAGAAACTCCTCCACAGCAGGTTTATTTTTATAAAATTCTTTAGCAAATTTTCGTAAAATAGGAACGCGAATTCCTATGATTTTTTCTTTGTCTACATTGGGAATGAGTTTCGCGGTGAAATCTCTGTATTCCTTGTCCTGTAAGGCGAAAAGCTCTTTTTGTAAAGGATTTTTGGAATTCATATTGGTTTTAATTTTTAAATTGAATTAAATTTTATTTATCATCCAAATCAGAAAAACTGACTTTCTTCTCAAAAAATCTATATCCCAAAATGGCCATAGTAACGCCTATTACCAGTCCCACAGCCACATCTGTAGGGAAATGAACCGCCAGATACATCCTGCTGAAAGCATAAGGCACCGCCCAAAGATAAACCCAAAACGCCCATCGCAAAACGCTTCTCAGTACCAGATAAAGAAAAGTGCAGATAGCAAAACTATTGCTGGTGTGCCCTGAAAAAAAGCTGTATCCTTTTTCCGTAGTGATGATTCTAAGATAAGGTATCAGCTCCTCATTATGCAAAGGACGAAGCCGCTGCACCAGTTCCTTTGTCCCTGTGGTCATGAGAGCAGTGAATAAAAAGGTCAGCGAAAAACAAATCAAAATCCATTTCACCTCTCGTTTAGAAAAATATCTAAACACTAAAAAAAGAATCAGTACATAAAACGGAATCCAGTTCCATGCATCCGTAATGGTCAGCCAAAAACTATCCCACTCCGTGCTGCCTGTCTGATTGATAAAAATCAACAACTGATGGTCTAAATCTATAATACGCTCTATCATTTTATTTAAAAAAAGGAGGCTATTTATACCGCCTCCTTGTAGATTTTTATTTATAAATTAACTTTCCCAGTCAATAGCAACAATTTTCCCATCTAAACTAAAGTTCACAGCAAGGATTTCATCGCTTTCTTCTGGGCGTATCATATAATCAACCATCACATCCACACCATCTTCCTCTTCAGTAGAATACCAAAGTCCAATGGTTTCTATCTGCATCTCCGCAACGAAATCATCTACATTTTCAGGGATATTCTCTAATTCTTCTGCATGAAAATCCAAGTATTCAGAATCCTCCTCTAAATAGGCTTTCAAGGCTTTGCGGGCTTTTTCATCCATTACATCGAAGTTTTTTAGAAATTTTTCAAATGAATTCAGTCTTTCTACGGACAAATCATCCTCTCCACAGAGCCAAAATTCTACTTGAACAGATGTATTCTTATAAGGAATTTCTTTTTCCCACAATACATCATAACCATTTAGCTCTTCCGTATTTAATTCTCCAAAATACGCATGCTTTAAGTGTTTCATAAATTATTTGTTTAAAATTATTTTCTTTTTGTTTAGCAAATATAAATAAATTCCTATTATTTACTCATATCCCTCTTCTATCCTTTACCCTTCCCAATCAACAGCAAGGATTTTCCCTTCTAAACTGCATTTCACAGCAAGGACTTGATAGCTTTCCTCTGGGGGTATCATATAGTCTATTATCACTTCACCTGTGGAGGCTTCATCAATGGAATACCACAGCCCAACAGATTTTATCTGCATCTCTGCAATGAAATCAGGAATATTCTCCAATTTTTCTACATAAAAACTAAAATACTTAAAATTTTCCTCTATGTAAGCTTTCAGGGCTTTACGGGCTTTTTCTTCTATTGTATCAAAGTCTTTTAGGAATTTTTCAAATAAATCCAGCCTTTCTATGGACAAATCATCCTTTCCACAGAACCAAAAACCTACATTTGCAGTTCCATTTTTGTAAGGAATATTTTCTTCCCACAATATATCATAATCATCCAGCCCTTCCGTATTTAATTTCCCAAAATATGGATGCTCTAAGTATTTCATACTAAATCATTTGTATAAAATCATTCCTCTTGAAATGCAAATAATTTCTGTCACTTGCTTATTTTACACTCACTCTACCAGAGCCGTTGATTTTCTGCTTTATTTTCTTTGGATTTCCCTTGATAGTAACATCACCTGAACCCGCTATGGAAATATCCACATCTTCGGTCACATGGGCAGAAACATCGCCCGAACCATTGATATTGATAACGGCTTTTTTGGCTTTTAGGTTTGGAACTTCTACATCACCGCTGCCATTGATATTGATAGACAAATTATCAGTTTTTCCACCTACTCGGATATCACCCGAACCATCTATTTTTAAAGCAAGAGAAGAAGCATCCACCTGCAAATGCACATCACCGCTACCATATACATCAACCTCTAAAGCCTTTGTTTCCAGATTTTTTTCGGTGTAAATATCCGCAGAACCTTTGATGACCACTTGTTTCAAACGAGAATCCACAGGAACATAAATGATGATAGGCTCTTTTACTTTGTATCTGTTCTTTTCTGCGCCTATTTTCAGCAGTCCATCAGACACCTCTGTCTGTATGAGCGGAAGGATGTTGTCAGGAGCTTTTATTTTAATCTTGCCGACCTCTCCATCAGTGAAAATAACATCATAGCTACCCAAAACCTCTATTCTGTCATACGCAGAAAGTTGTTTTTCTTGGGAAATGATATTGCTGCTCCCTACAACTACTTGACCTTTACTACAATTTATCAACAGTAAAGCCAAAAATACTAGTGCGATTACTCTTTTCATGATGTTATTATTTAAAGTTATTGATTAAAACTAATAAACCAAGAGGTTTTCCATCTTTCCGAAGAGGTTCTGGTCTCGTTTATTTTTTAGACAAATGGTAGTAAGCCAGCATTTTGTAGTATAATTTCGCTGCCAAGAATGCCGTAGGTTTTGGATTAGCAGAATCCATAAGTTCCACGATATCAAACGCAACTACATTACATTTCTCAAAAACTTTCTTTAATAATTTCAAAGTAGGATACCAAGCCAATCCTCCTGGTTCTGGCGTTCCCGTAGATGGCGCGATAGACGGGTCAAAAGCATCCAAATCTATCGTAATATACACATTACCAGAAACTTTACTAAGGACATCTTCTATCCAGTTTGGATTTTCAGCAATCTCGTGCGCCCAGAAACACTGCCCTTTTGGGACATACTGCATTTCTTCCACATCACATGAACGGATTCCTACCTGAACCAAATTATGCTTTTGATTAGCCTCAAAAACAGCACAAGCGTGATTAGAAGTAGAACCATGAAACTCTGGTCTTAGGTCTGTATGGGCATCCAGCTGAAGCACCGTAAGGTTTTCGTACTTCTCTCCCACCGCACGGATAGAACCGATAGACACAGAATGCTCCCCACCAAAAAGCGTAAAAAGCTTGTCCTCATGCTGGAGCATTTCTTTTGTTTTTTGATAAACTGCCTCTGTCATGGCTTCTGGCGAAGAGTCCTCTGTAACTTCCCCAGCCAAATAAACTCCCTCCAAATACGGCTCTGTAGCAGTTTCTATATCATAGAGTTCCATATTTTCTGATGCATCCAAGAAAAGTTCAGGGCCTTTATCAGCGCCCTTTCCCCAAGTAGAAGTTCCATCATAGGGAACTGTCACCAGCATTACTTTTGAGTTTTCTAATGTTGCATTTTCTTCTGGTATTCCTGCGTATGTTTTCATTTTTTATGTATTTAATTCTATTTAACTAATTTTCAATTACTTATCTCAAATCACAAATCTGCTCCACAAGAGCTGGATATTTCTTAAACAATTCTTTTCCCACTGCGAATTTCTCCTTCATTTCTACTATATTATCATAATTGATATATGGATATTTTTCATAGACAATGTCCCTTATTTCACTTTCATCTTCGTTTTCATGGTTTTCAGAATAGGCATCATCACTCACATAGAGCAGTTCCTCTGCCCAAGTGTCCCCAATGTCAAAATGATATTTCCCGCTAATGAAAGCATTGATATCTTTGGTTATATCCTCAAAAAATTCTTTCCCTTTCAGCAAAAGCCAGCATCGGAAATAGATAAATCCATCAGCAGAAACATAAGGCTCTTCCTCAAAACAATAAACATCATCTTTTTTCTCAAAATCACAATTCAAAATGATGTAAAGCTCTGCTATTTGGGCGGTATAGAGTTCCATCAGTTTTTCTTGCATAGTCTTTTCAAAGCTACCAAACGCTCTTTTCCATGCTTCGCCAGATAACTTGTCAGCTTTTCCAGATGCTCTTCTACATCGTAGGCATCCCACTTTTTCTTGTTGTATTTATAGCTTTTTTCAATGGCTTCCCAAAACAAAAATTCAGCTTTTTCCTCCTCGCTCATTTCTATTTTAGCAGGAATTTCCTCATTTGGAGAAACTTCTACATAGCCTTTTTTCATTTTTTGAGCGATGAGTTTTTCGCTTTCCTTTTGGCATTCTTCTTCGCTCGCGAATTTCTTTGTCATTTCTCGCCCTGCAGTTCCTATTTTTCCATAATGAACGATTTGTTCCTCCCCTTCATATTCGATATTCCAAAACTTATCGGACAAATCATTTTGATTGATAAAAAACCTTTTCATCACTCGTTTTTTTGAAGATTAAATTAAATTTTTATTCGCTCTATATCTGCGCCTATAGCTTTTAGTCTGCCTTCTATATCTTCGTAGCCTCGGTCTATCTGCTCTATATTGTGGATTATGCTTTTCCCTTCAGCCGAAAGAGCCGCTATCAGAAGGGCATTTCCTGCTCTGATGTCTGGCGAAATCAATGTAGTTCCTCTCAAAGGCGTTTCGTGGTTAAGCCCTATTACTGTGGCTCTGTGCGGGTCACAAAGGATGATTTGTGCTCCCATATCGATTAGTTTATCCACGAAAAACAATCGGCTTTCGAACATTTTCTGATGAACAAGAACACTTCCCTTCGCCTGAGTAGCCACAACCAAAATGATTGAAAGCAAATCTGGCGTAAAACCTGGCCAAGGAGCATCAGAAACGGTCAAAATAGACCCATCGATGAACTTTTGTATTTTGTAATTTTCCTGCGATGGGATATAGATATCATCTCCTTTTCGCTCCAATTTTATCCCTAATTTTCGGAATGTATCAGGAATAATGCCGAGCTGTTCCCAGTTCACATTCTTGATGGTAATCTCTGACTTTGTCATCGCTGCCAGCCCAATCCAAGAACCGATTTCCACCATATCTGGAAGGAGAACATGCTCCGTTCCTCCGAGGCTTTCCACACCTTCTATGGTCAGCAGGTTAGAGCCTATTCCTGTTATTTTAGCTCCCATTCTATTGAGCATTTTGCAGAGCTGCTGGAGATACGGCTCACAGGCTGCATTGTAAATTTGAGTCGTTCCCTTAGCCAAAACAGCCGCCATGATGATATTGGCTGTTCCCGTTACCGAAGCCTCCTCCAAGAGAATAAATTTCCCATTTAATTCCTTGGTTGTAAGAGTGTAAAAACTTTCTTCTTCATTAAAATTAAATTCTGCTCCCAGCTCCACAAAACCCTGAAAATGAGTATCCAACCTTCTTCTTCCTATCTTGTCTCCCCCTGGTGTAGGCATGTAGGCCTCTCCGAAACGCGCAAGCATCGGCCCTAAAAGCATCACAGAGCCTCTAAGTTTTGCTCCATCTTTTCTAAATTCCTTTGATTTAATGTAGTCAAAATGGATATTATCAGCCTGAAAAGTAAAATCACCTTTTCCGTTTTTAATTACTTTTACCCCGAAATCTTGCAGGATTTCTATCAAACGATTAACATCCTTGATGCCTGGTATATTACTGATTCTCACAGGCTCAGAAGTCAAAAGCACAGCGCAAAGTATTTGCAGCGCTTCGTTTTTAGCTCCTTGTGGTGTGATTTCTCCGCTTAGTTTTTTTCCTCCTCTTATCTGAAATGCTTCTGTCATCTTTTTCTATTTTTTTGGGAATGATGGTTTCTTTTTTTATGATTATTTCTCTTGTTTCTGTTAGGATGATAGATTTTACTTTTATCCAAAGTTTCTATTCCTGTCAAATCTAATTTATCCTGAGAAAGTTCCTTCAAATGCCTAAAAATCACTTCGTCCTGCACATGTTCTTTGTTATAGACATTATAGGATTTTTTCATATTATTGGCAATTACTTGTATCAGAGCCTCTTTCTCCTCGCCTTCTTCCAGCTCTATAGCCCTATCTATGAGCTGTAAAATGCTCTTTCCGTAGAATTTATATTCATTATCAAAGGATGGATAATCCATCCTATTAGGCTTCTGGTCAAGTTCCTCCTTCGTTGGGAAAGGATATGGCGCATCTACATCCAAATCATAATCTGCTAAAATATACAGATGATCCCAGAGTTTATGCTTATAATTTTCCTCATCGCGGAGATGAGGATTTCTTTGTCCCATAAATTCTACTATGGTTTTCGCCACTTCATTACGCTCTTCCTTGGAAGGTAGTGATTTACAGTACTCTACCATCTGCTGGATATTTCTGCCATATTCTGGCATGAGCAACTTTGTGCGGTTTGTGTTATATTCCATTGTGTTTATTGATAAAATTTTGAATAAGCCTAAAAGACCTATCTCATTGAAAACTAATTAACTAAGTCTAATCCTCCGAAATTCCCAGAACTCATCATCAGGTAAGCACCTTGGGTCTTGTCCAGCGTGTTCCAGTATTCGTGAAGACTTTCGGCATTGGTAAAGACTTTTAGGTCTGGATTACCGAATTTTTCTTTAATCATTTCAGGAGAAATCGGCTCCATTCTCTTGATTTTCAAGGCTTCTTCCGAATAGAAAATCACTCCTGTATCCAGCCCGTCCATTGCTCCTTTATATTGTTCTAAAAATATGGGATTCAGCGAACTATAAGTATGAAGCTCTAAAAATCCGTAAGTTTTTTCCTGCTTAAACTGCTCTTTGAAAGCAGCCACTGTTGCTTTTACCTTGGATGGCGCATGCGCAAAATCTTTATACAAAATTCCTCCATCCTTTCTCTCCACTTTTTCTAATCGTTTGGAAGCACCTTTGAAACTCATTATCGCTTCATAAAACTCCTCTTCCATAATGCCAAGCTGCTGGCAGATAAGTTTTGCGCCTTCCATATTGAGCAAATTATGTTTTCCAAAAACAGAAAGTGGGATTTCGCCCATACTTGTTTTTAGATAAACTTTCCCTTCGCGAATGCTGTATTCAGGCGTTTTGTAAGGCAGTTTTCGGAAATATTTCTGGCTGTTTTCTACGATTTTTACCACTTCTTCGTCTTCCTCATTATACACTAAAACTCCGCCAGAAGTGATGCTTTCGGTAAATTTTCTAAACTGTTCTAAATAATCATCAAAAGTCTTAAAAACATTGATATGATCCCATGCAATACCGCTGATTAGGGCTATATTTGGATGATAATGCAGGAATTTAGGTTGTCTGTCATCAGCAGAAGAAAGATACTCATCGCCCTCCAAAATCATAAAGTCTGTATCCTCGGTGATTTTCACCATACAATCAAACCCTTCCAGCTGGGCGCCCACCATGTAGTCTATTTCTTTATTATGAAAATTCAGCACATGCAGAATCATAGAAGTAATGGTAGTTTTCCCATGTGAACCAGCAATTACCACTCTGGTTTTTTCCTTGCTTTGTTCGTAGAGAAATTCGGGATACGAGTAGATTTTTAATCCCAATTCCTTGGCTCTTGCTAATTCTGGATTGTCTGCATGGGCGTGCATTCCCAAAATTACAGCATCTATATCCGCTGTGATTTTCTCTGGAAACCAGCCAAACTCCTTTGGAAGAATGCCTTTCTGCTCCAATCGTGTTTTTGAGGGTTCAAAAATGGCATCATCTGAGCCTGTAACCTCAAAACCTTTATTTTTCAGTGCGATAGCAAGATTGTGCATGGCACTCCCTCCTATGGCGATAAAATGAACTTTCATATTTTTCTTTTATGCTTGTGATTTTTCTTCTTGTTTTTCTGCCTCCTCTTGTTTTTTTCGTTCCAGCTCTTGGTCGTATTCATGGAGGAGATTGTGTTTTGGTGTCTGCTCTATGGCATTCATGATTTTATCCAAAATCTGTTCAGCGCTTTCGTTGTCGTAGTCTATGTCAAGCGGTTTTTTAAACTCCATTGTCGGCTGCACGCCTGTCACTTTCAGTCTTAATCCTTTTTTGTCAAAAGCCCTACGGAAACCATTGATTTTCACTGGAATTACTATCGCTCTCTGCTGAAGGACAAGTTTCGCTGTTCCCTTTCTCCCAGGAGCAAAAGCAGCCGTAGTTCCCTGCGGGAAAGACACCACCCAACCGTTGTCCAGCGCTTTTAGGATGTTTTCTACTTCGGACATATCTACTTTTCTATTTACATTCTGCCCGTTGGCACGCCAAGTTCTTTTCACGGTAACAGCACCTACCAGCTTAAAAATTCTCGTAAGAAGCCCTTTATTCATGGTTTCTTCCGCCGCCACATAGTAGAAATCTACTTTAGGATTGAGGATGTAAATAGGATTAGCAATTGTATTGATAAAGCCGTTATTTACTGCACAAAAGACATGATACATCGCTGCCACATCCGCAAAATAAGTCTGGTGATTGGAAACGAAAAGCACATTGGTCTTTGGTAAATCCACCAAATGCTCTGTTCCTGTGATTTTCAGTTTATTAAAACCATTGAACCTTCGGTAAGAAACCAGCCCAAAGATAAACACCACCAATCTTTTCAAAATATACCAGTTGCCAAAGGCATCTGTAAATATGTTTTTCTTTCCCATTTTTTGATTTTAAAAACGAAATATAAAGCCCCAAATTTAAGGATTTTTCCCTTGCCGAAGTTAATTCAGCATTATTTTTTCAGCATATTTTTCTGTAAAAAGCTTTTTGTCCTCCTGCATTTTTTCCAAAGTCGCAGGCAGGCGGTAACCAAAAAGGAACTTTCCTTCCTCATCTAGAAAGAGAATTTCCTTTTCCTCGCCATCTATCATCTGGGCGAAAATATCCCACATAGACTGGTCTTTCAGCTTTAATAATTCAAAAAACTCCTTGGCTTGGATATGTATAGTTTTCATAAATTTCAAAATATTTAGAACTTACAAAAATATAAAAAAGAGAGGATATTTGTAATGTTTAATATTTTTTATTACTTTCGTAATATCCTAAAATTTCTCAAAGATGAGCACCGAAGAACAACAAGAGCGAATAGAAATCCTCAAAAGATACGATGACCTAATCCACCACACCTACCGAAAGCTGAATGAGGAACAGCTGGAACTCATCAAAAAGGCTTTTGATGTAGCTTGGGATGCCCACAAAGACCAGCGCCGAAAGACTGGAGAACCCTACATTTTCCATCCCATAGCGGTGGCAAAAATCGTGGCTGAGGAAATAGGTCTAGGTGCTACCAGCATCGCGGCAGCGCTGCTTCATGATGTGATAGAAGACAGCGACTACACCTATGAAGACATAGAAAAACTTTTCGGAAAGAAAATCGCTGATGTAGTAAATGGACTCACCAAAATTTCTGTGATGAATAACCAAAACATCTCTGTGCAGTCCGAAAACTACCGAAAACTCCTGCTCACTCTATCAGATGATTTTAGGGTAATTCTGATCAAAATAGCTGACCGACTTCACAACATGAGAACACTGGACAGCATGCGCCCAGACAAACAGAAAAAAATAGCCTCTGAGACCGTATATATCTACGCTCCTATGGCTCACAGGCTGGGACTTTACAACATAAAATCTGAATTAGAGGATTTGTCCCTAAAATACAACATGCCCGAAATCTACAACGAGATTTCTGAAAAACTCATCGTAGCCAAAGAACATCGTGAAAGCTATGTACAGGAATTTATAGAGCATGTTTCTGAAAAACTGAAAGAAGAAAAACTCAATTTTAAGATTAAAGGAAGGGCGAAATCCATCAGCTCTATTTATAGAAAAATGCTGAAACAGAACATTCCTTTTGAGGAAGTTTATGACAACTACGCCATCCGTGTCATCTACAAATCAGACTTTAAGAATGAAAAATTCCTCGCTTGGAAAATTTATTCCATCATTACTGACCTCTATCACAGCAATCCTGCACGAATGCGGGACTGGATTACCCAGCCGAGAAGTACAGGCTATGAAAGTCTTCATTTGACTATCCTAGGGCCTGACAACAAGTGGGTGGAAGTGCAAATCCGAAGCGAGCGAATGGATGAAATCGCAGAAAAAGGTGTCGCTGCCCATTATAAATACAAAGAAGGTTTCAGCCAAAACTCTGATGATAAAAACTTTGAACAATGGGTAGTTCAGATTCGGGAAGTTTTGGACAACCAGCAATCGCTCTCCACCACGGAGCTTTTGGATAGCATTAAGCTAAATCTCTACTCCAAAGAAGTTTTTATTTTTACACCAAAAGGAGATGTCAAAATCCTTCCAAAAGGTGCAACAGCACTGGATTTTGCTTTCATGGTGCATTCTGAACTGGGAATGAAGTGCAGCGGTGCCAAAATCAACGGCAAACTGCAGCCGATAAGTTATGTCCTGAAAAATGGCGACCAGATAGACATCATCTCCTCGCCCAACCAAAAACCGAAAAAAGATTGGCTGGATTTTGTAGTAACTGCCAAGGCTCGTTCTAAAATTAAGGCGGTTTTAAACTCGGAAAAAAACCAAAAAGTAGCCGAAGGAAAAGAAATTTTCCAAAGAAAACTGAGACACGCCAAAATCAACTTTACGGAAGAGGAACTCAATAATATTCAGAAATATTTTAACCTAAAAACCTCGCAGGATTTATTCCTGAAATTCTATGAGGGAACGCTGGACACTTCCAATTTAAAGGAATATCTGGACAGCAAAAAAAGTTTCTTCGGAAGCCTTTTACAGCGGTTCCGAAAGGATAAAACCGAATTTGTAGAAACACCAAAGTCAGATTTAGACCTTATTGTTTTTGGGCGAAATGAGGAAAAATTGTCCTATTCTTTTGCAAAATGTTGCACGGTAATCCCTGGCGATAAGATTTTTGGGTTTTTAACAATAAATGATGGGATTAAAGTGCATAATGAAAACTGTCCCAATGCCATAAACCTCCGTGCAAACTATGACTATCGTGTGATGCTGGCAAAATGGGTGAACTCTGAAAGGTTCATCAATAACATCAAAATAGAACTCCAAGGAATGGACAGAATGGGAATAATAAATGATGTAGCATCCATTATCTCTAATAATATGCACATCGACATGAAAGGAATCTCAATCAACTCCATTGATGGAATTTTCATCGGAACCATCTCATTAGAAGTTAAAAACAAAAACCAGTTGGATGATTTATTGAAACAACTAGCACAGATAGAAGGAATAAAAAAAGTAAAAAGATTATAAAAAAACGCCCTTTTTTAGGGCGTTTATATTTTTATTTCTTTGCTCCGTAAGGCATTTTCTTACTTGCATTTCTCAGAAGGTTTTCTACAATATCGCTATGACTGCTTCTCCACCCACCTGAATATTTATTACTGTAATTCCAAAATATTTTATCAGTATTTCTGTCATAAATATTCATATCTGCGGTGATTTCATTCGTTGTTCCCTCATAATCAAGCAAAACAGAAGCCGCCACTGCCACTCCCTGCGGCATAGGTTTAGTCAATACATAATTAGAACTTACAACAGCATCTACTCCTAGAATAGCGCATATTTCGCTCTTTGTCAGTTCTTTTTCAGGGTATCCTGCTCTTTTTAGTTTTGTGTTGGTCGTTTCTATATCTTGTATTTCTTGGCTCACATTATTCTGAGAAAATCTCTTCAAAAACCAAGCATACATTTCCTTCTGAAAATTAGCCGATTCCTGCTCCTTAGACTGGTCAAAACGCCCTGTATATTTACCTTCAAGCATAGAAACTTTAGGCGGCAAAATGGCTATTTTCTTCTGACTGGATGTTACTGCCAATAGGTCATTAGAATTATAAACTTTTGCTCCGCTACATGACATAAAAAGCATCAACAAAACTCCCAATATGGAAGTACCTTTAATAAATGTTCTCATAACTAAAAATATTATTATTTCCTACAAATTTACCATTATTTGAGGATTTTTCAAAATGAATAATCATGATTTTTGTTATATTTGTAACTCTTAAAGTTCAATTTTAAAAATAATTAAAAATGCGTATAACAAAATTTTTTAAAGAATTTTTCTCAAACAGCCAGTCCTCAGGGGTTTTATTGGTTTTATGTGTTACCATTTCTCTGATGATAGCCAACTGTGAGGCAGCAACTGGATTTCAGGCTGTTTTGGATAAAATGATAGGTCTATATTCTGTAAGTATGTGGATAAATGACGGTCTGATGGCGGTTTTCTTCCTTTTAGTAGGTTTAGAAATAAAACGAGAACTTCTCAAAGGCGAACTTTCTAACTTCAAAAACGCCTCGCTTCCTATTTTCGCGGCGATTGGCGGAATGATAGTTCCAGCGATTATTTTTACTATTTTCAATCATGGTACGGAATACAGCAATGGCTGGGCTATTCCTATGGCTACGGATATCGCCTTTTCGCTGGCTATTGTTTCTATGCTGGGAAAAAGCGTCCCTTCTGCGATAAAAGTATTTTTGGCTGCTTTAGCGATTGTGGATGACTTAGGAGCGATTGTAGTAATTGCGATTTTCTATACAGACGAAATTCATTGGAATTACCTTGCTTACAGCGGTTTAGTCATCATTTTACTTGCAGCATTAAATTATTTTAAAGTTAAAAAGCATATTTTTTATCTAATTCCAGGGGCATTTTTATGGTATTTCATGCACCATTCTGGTATTCATGCTACCATAGCAGGAGTTATTTTAGCATTTACTATTCCTGCTAATTCAGAAAACGAATCAGAACCTTCTCCATTAGAGAAGTTAGAACATACTTTACACCTTCCTGTGAGCTATGCTATCATGCCGATTTTCGCGCTTGCAAATACCAATATCACTTTTAAAAGTGGCATGGTAGACGGGCTGTTTTCAAACTTTGGATATGGAATAGTATTGGGTCTTATTTTAGGAAAACTTATTGGGATTAACCTATTCTCTTTCATCGCTATAAAACTGAAAATCAGCAGCCTTCCTGACCGAAGCCGATGGATTCACATGGCAGGAGCTGGACTTTTGGCGGGGATAGGTTTTACGATGTCTATTTTCATCGCACTGCTTTCTTTTAAAGACAGCCAAGAGCTGCAGGATTCAGCCAAATTTGCCATCCTTACAGCCTCTATACTAGCGGGTAGTTTAGGATATTTACTTCTAAAAAACACAGCTAAAAACGATAATTCTATTTAATTTTTAAAAGAAATAAAAAGAGCAGCTAAAAATTTTAGCTGCTCTTTTATTTATAATATTTAAACTATATCTGAAAATCTATTTTTTCGTCTTGAACACTGCTATTTTTCTGCTTGTTAGAATCGTGTATTCGTTTTATAGCTAAATTCAACTCATTTCCAAACATTATCAGCACCACATTCACATCCACCCAAATCATCAATAAAATCATAGAACCTACAGAGCCATAAAGGACATTATACCTCGCTATTTCACTAACATAAAATGCAAAAACATAAGTAACCACCATAAACAAAACCGTGGTAAGAATAGCCCCTGGTATAGATTGTTTAAACCTTGTAATTTCCACAGAACCAACCCAATACAAAAGCGACAGTGCCAGACAATAAACCAAAGGAAAGGAAAAGTATCCGATAATTATCGTTAAATTAGAAAAAAACCAATTACTCGGATATTCGGGCATCAGTAATTTAAAAACGACTTCGGCGTAATAAATTCCCAAAAGACACATCACGATAGCCACTGTAAAACTTGCCGTAATTAAAAACGCCAGCAAATACTCCCTAATCATCCCTCTCTGCGTATCCGTATCATGGTTAAAGCCATTGATAAGGGCATAAGTCCCATTCGTAGCAAAAATAAGCACCAAAGCAATGGTAAACAAGCTCATCTGCGCAATATTTGGCATGATGTTTTGTTCAATATACCCTGTCACATCTTCCAGCATATGGTCTGGCAGGATACGAGGCATCAGTTCATTAAAAATATAATGATAAAGCTCCTCATAATGAGGCAAGTATGGTAAAACCGAAAGAATAAACAAAATAAGTGGAAAAAGACTTAAAAAAAAGCCCCAAGAAACGCTAGATGCCCGTCTGATAATCTGTTTCTGAAATATTCCTCCCACATAAATTTCTAAAAGCCCCCAAAGAGAAATATCCAGCACTGGTAAATGAATTCCATCTAAAAAACTGTGGATTTTCTGAAATATTTTGAACTTTTTTATCTCCATTTTATTTACATTTGCAGACCGCAAATATACAGAAACCATATGAAATTCAATCTCATTTGTATAGGAAAAACCGATGACCGCGAGATTACAAACCTTATTTCCAATTATTTACCACGCATTCCGAAACATTGGAATTTTGAAATTATAGAAATTCCCGATGTGAAAAACGCAAAAAATCTATCACCAGATTTACTGAAAAAAGAGGAAGCGAAATTGTTTCTAAACCAAATTGACAATGCAGATTTGGTCATTCTTTTAGATGAAAGAGGGAAAGAATTTACGAGCCGACAGTTTTCAGAAAAAATAGATTTTTGGCTCGGTTCATCAGTCAAAAAAGTGAACTTCCTTATCGGCGGCGCCTATGGTTTTTCTGATGAAATATACCAAAGAGCCAATGAGAAAATTTCTCTCTCAAAAATGACTTTCACACACCAGATGATTCGGTTGTTTTTCGTTGAGCAAATCTATCGTGCTTCTACTATTTTACAGGGAAAACCCTATCATAATGATTAACTTATTTTATAAATTCCAATAACTCCATTTCGTTTTCACAGCCATAGGATTTTCCCTGCTCAATTTACTATAAAATTCTTTGAAATTTTTATTCCAAATAGTGTAATTATTAGCAAATCGAAATATGGCTTCCGCGCCTTCTATTCCTACACTAATTTGCCATATTCTTATTTTATTGATACTCATAGATGTCTTTTTAAGTTCGGCTATTTGAGTAAAAGGAACTTTTACTGCCTTTCTATTTTTAGCAATAATATATAAATTATTATCATCAAAATAAAAACTTTCATCACTAATAAATCTACCTTCCAATCCAAAAAGAAAAGGTCTCAATGAGATTTTTTTTCAACTGAGCTATGTCTATGTCTTCCTGCAAATTATTAAACAGCATTTCATTATTCTTCTTCCAATCTCCATTATAATAATTAAAAAGTTCCCAAGTCATGTAAATAAAAAAACATATACTCAAAAACAGCATATAGAAAACATTGTTTTCCAGCCTAGATAGAATAAATATTCCTAAAATATACACTAAAAATACTACAGCTATTCTTCTTATCATTTCTATTATTTTGAAATAAAAAAGAGAGGTTTTTAACCTCTCTTTTCACTTTATTTTGATGCTATATGTGATTCCTTACCTGAGTCATTAGTCAATTCAAATGTAACTCTTCTCACTAATCTTCTAGCTCCTGCAGACTTAGCTTTAGTTTTCTTATCTATTCCCTTACCTTGAGATGCTAGTCTTGATGTATCTACTCCCATCTCAACCAATAACTGCTTAACTGCATCTGCTCTCTTCTTAGATAGTTTCTCATTGTATCCTGCATTACCTACTTGGTCTGTGTAACCTATTATATTAAGTTTAGCATCTGGATTTTGTTTCAAATAGTTTGCTACGAAACCTACCGCCCACAATGAACCATCCTGAGGCTCAGAAGAATCAAATCCAAAGTAAGCGTTAACATATCCTTTTTCTATAAGCTCTTTAGCTGGATCTACACTTTCTACAATAATATTATTGTTATTTGTATTTTGGTTATTGTTTGATGCTATACTGCTGTTGTTTACATCTCCATTTTCATCATCATCAAAATCATTTTGATCATCAGATTTCACATTATTATTAGCAAGTCTAGGATCTTTATCAGATTCTATACGCTGACCATTTGCTGTTATATCACTTCCTCCTCTTGTTATATGGTTATCTACTGTTTTTTCATTTTGAGCAACTTTTTTATCTTTTTCCTTTTCCTCTCTTTTTACACCATACCAATCAGCATGAACTCGTTTTTTACCTAAAGCAATTTGAAGACCTGCTGTAGCTGTAAAATTAAGCCCTTGGAAATTAACATTTCTCATTGGAGTTACATTAGGATCTTTTGTTAAACTCTCTCCATTGAAAGTATAATGCTGTGTCAAATACCAATTGAATGTACCACTCAAAAGCAATGTTACTCTATCACTAAGACGAACTTGAGGTGTGATACCAAATGTAATAATTCCTAAGTTATCAACTCCTTTAAAGCTTTTTGATGTCATATATCCATACCCTACTCCAAAGTGACCTAATAAACCTATATTTTTAGTAAACTCTTCAAAAGCCAAAACACGCCCTAAATTAGCCACCCCTTGAATATTTACATTCCATATTCTAGTAGCAAATTTAGGAGAATTTCCTGCATGCTGAAGCTGGTCAAATCCTCCACCTAAACGAAGACCAAATTTATTATTGAACATGTAACGAATACCTCCATTTGTAGTCCAAACATTCGGAACTGAAGCGAAATATCCTTCAGAAAAACCTGAAGAAGATAATATACTTACCCCTCCACTTGCATCAATAGACCACTTGTTATAATCTTGAGCATTAACACCCAAAGAAAGTAAGATAGTCATAACAAAAGCTAAGAATTGTCTTTTCATAATCTATATTTTAATTTATAGTAAACCTAATTGTTTCAGTTAAAGAAAACAACCCACTTTATGACCCAGTGAGTATAATTCATTGAGCAAATATACAAAAAAAATACATATCTACCTAATAATCACCTAAAAAAAATCATTTTTTCTGCATAAATTTACATATGTTTTGCTTTATTTACATATGTAAATAATCAATGAAAGTCTTCTATTTATAGGCTTTTATGACTTTTCTTGATTAAAATGAAAAAAAATTATTTTTTTGAAAATATTTGTCCTAAAATAATACCTGTTGCCATAGAAACATTAAGACTTTCAGTATGTTGAAGTTTTCCAAATCTTGGAATTGTAATATTTTGAGAAACAAGTTTTTTTATCTCTGGACGGATTCCATTCCCTTCATTGCCCAAAATAAGATAAAAACGCTCTGGAAATTCTGTCTTGTAAAGACTCTGTCCTACCATATCTGTCCCAAAAACTGGTCGATCAGAATTTTGTAGAAGTGGTACTATATCCTTATATATAATATTAACCCTCATGAAAGATCCCATAGTCGCTTGGATCACTTTTGGATTATAAAAATCCACACAATCCTCACTACAAACAATCTGCTCTATCCCAAACCAATCAGCCAAACGAATAATAGTTCCCAAGTTGCCTGGGTCCTGCACATTATCTAAAACCAACTGAATAGGTGTTTCTATGGAAGTGTTTTCTTTCAGCTCACAGACTGCAACAGAATTTTTAGGATTTTGTAATAGACTAATTTTTCTTAATTCTCGTTCTGTAATTAGATTGGTTTTAAATGACTGAAAATCAGGATTAGATATATCTGTACTAAAAATCTCCTTGACTTTATAAGAAGAATTTTTTAGTTCTCGGATAATTTTATCTCCTTCAACCAAGAATAAATTGTATTTTTGTCTAAATTTTTTTTTATCTAGAGATTGTAAAATTTTAATAGTATGAGCCGTAAGCATAGTCGTAAATATTTTCAAAAATATCATATATTTTTATCTCTCACAATAATTATGGCATTATTTTATGCCTGTACCACCAACAAAGTCCCTAAAGGACAGTATCTTTTAACAAAAAATAATTTTAAATTTACTGATGGCTCTGTCTATTCTAGCGGAGTTTCTGACTATGTTTCCCAAAAACCTAATGGAAAAACGCTTTTTGTTTTTCCTATGAGTTTATGGTTTTATAATATGGCAAATCGTAAATACGACACCATATTAAATAGATATATGAACTACCCTTCTCACCTTAGAAATAGTAAACTTAGAGACACACTTTCTATCAGAGCTGGGCATCCAGAATATGTGGGCAGAAGTATGCTTTTGAGTAGAATGCTTCATAACATAGGGAAAGCTCCTGTCATTCTTGATGAAAACAAAACTAGACTAAGTGCTAATGGCATCAAAAAATACCTGATATACAGAGGATACTGGGATACAGAGGTGGAATACAGCATTAAGAAAGATTCTTCTGCTAAAAAAGCTCAAAATATCTTTACAATCACTCACAAAGACCCTACCTATATAAGCGAGTACAACCATAATATTCCCTATCCTGATATAATGGCTATTTATGAAAATAATTATGACAAAAGTCTTGTAAAGAAAGGAAATATCCTAAACCAAGCTCATCTAGAAAATGAAATAAAAAGAATCAACGAGCTGATGAGAGCTGAAGGATATTATAACTTTAATAGTAATAATGAAGAAATATTCTTTACTGCCGATACTCTAAAGAGCAGAAAACAGGTTCCTTTAACATTAGAAATAAGAAAAGACACTATCGGTGGGCGATACAAAAGACACACAATAGGAAAAATAGAAATTTATATAAAAGACAAGCCTTCTGATTCTACAATTATAGAGAAAAAAATAGGCGATGTTACCATCAGAAGAATGGACCGCTACTTCAAGTCTAGACACCTTTGGAGAGCTGTCACTGTGGACAGTGGAGAAGTCTATAACCAAAAAAGAATAGACCTTACAAGAAGAAACCTTATTGCTCTTGATAATTTTAGTATCGTAAATGCTAATCCTTTGACAAGAAGGTCAAAAGAAGCGCCTAATGACAGTATCTTAGACCTTCGCTACACGCTTATTCCCTTGCAAAGATATAACCTAAAACTGGCTACAGACCTGCATTATTCACAAATTCTAAACTTTGGAATTTCGCCAAGTTTGGAATTTACGAGCAGAAATATATTCCGTGGAGGAGAAAACCTGAATCTAAGCATTTCGGGAATTGTTGGTACGACTGGAAATGAAAAAGGCAAGTTTTTCAACGCCTACGAAACTTCAGCAGAAGTTTCACTGAAATTGCCTAGATTCATTTCGCCTTTTAACATGGACAAAATCATACCACGCCGATTTTCGCCATCTTCCTCTATCATTTTTGGGGCATCTGTGCAGAATAACATCGGTCTGGGGAGAATCAACTTCAATGGTGGGATAAATTATTTCTTGAATGTAAATGATGTGGTTTCGCACCGTTTTACCCTGCTGAACTCTCTACTGAGTATCACCAGAAACAAGGATAACTACTATGATTTGTTCCCTAATGACAAGATTGTTCGTGATTATATTTTTGGGCTTTATCAAAGTGTAAATCCTACTTTGGTTTCGCAGTTTTATAATGGAAATGTAACTTCTGATGCTGTTTCTAAAGCAATCTTAGATGATCACAACTTTACAAACAGCCTAAATTTTGCCGACCAATATCAGATGACTTTATTTGAACAATCGCTTCTTAACAAGGAGAGACAAACTCAGGATGTTATCATTTTTGGACTAAATTACAACTTCCTTTACAATGAATTGGGTAAAAAATATTTCAAACACCCATTCTATTTCAATGCTAAATTTGAACTATCAGGAAACACACTGAGTTTGCTGGATAATATATTCAAATTTGAAAGAAGAGACGAAAGTATAGTGCATGACAATACCCAAAGAAGTGTTTTTGGAACGGTGTATTCTCAGTTTGCAAAATTAGATTTAGACATCAGAAAATATTTTAACTTTAATGATGGTAAACAAACCCTTATTTTAAGACAATTTATAGGAATAGGGCTGCCATATGGAAACTCCAAAAACATGCCTTTTGCGCGTGCTTATTACAATGGTGGTTCCAATGACATCAGAGCTTGGAAAGCTTACGGCGGACTGGGGCCTTCTGATTCTCAGCTAAATGAAAACATCAGAACCTACATGATGGGGAATATGAAGCTGACCACCAACATAGAATATCGTTTTATGATGAATAATATGTTCCATGGAGCCGTGTTCACAGATTTAGGGAACACTTGGTCTATAGGCGAAGAAAAAAATGACAATGCATTCAAACTCAATAAATTCTATAAGCAAATGGGTATCGGCAGCGGTTTTGGAATTAGAATGAATATCGCTTATGTCACTTTCAGGCTGGATTTTGCTTACAAAGTCTACGACCCAAACAAACCTGAAGGACAGAAATGGGTAGCTTCTAAAATCAACCTGCTAGACCCTACTGTAAACTTCGCGATAGGATATCCTTTCTAAACTTACTAAAAAAGGTTCAAGATATTTTGTCTTGAACCCTTTTTATTTATCTAACTTTTAAGAAATTAAAATAACTATAACCTTCTTGCTGATTTTATCTTTTTTATACTTTTCTGATACAAGCTGTCATCTTTCATTTTTTCATCTAAGAACTTATTTATTTCATTCAAGTAATTAACAACTTTTCTATTTGTATTAGTTTCGGCATAACCCTCATAAATCGAGATTCTATGATTTTTACTAAACATTATACTTGCACTATTTTTACTCGAAAATATTTCAGCTTCTTCCATTAGTCCATTTATATCATCAATATCATATTTGATATATAAATTATTTAAATAATCTATTTCCTTTTTTGACAAATTTATTTTTATTGTCGCCATATGTGGAAACTCAGAATACTCTGGACACTCAGAATAATCATTAAATATATTAAAATGATCCACTATCAATTTCTTATTTTCAAAATCAATTAAATATCCTTCTCCATACATAATTGATAGTTTGTCATTAGGAGGTAATACTATCTTTTTTTCTGAACAAGAAAAAATCATAAAAAACAAAGATAACATCAAAAGTTTTTTCATAATCTAATTTATATAACTTGTAACAAATATATGAAAATATTAAATCAGCTTGGGTTCATTTTATAGAATGCTACTGCCTAAATAATCGATAATATTTTTTATCTTTGCAGATGGTAAAAACAAGGCATATCTGCCTTTTGAATAAAATATAAATTTATGAAATGTGGAATTGTGGGCCTGCCCAATGTAGGAAAATCTACCCTTTTTAATTGTTTGAGTAACGCTAAAGCACAGTCAGCAAACTATCCTTTCTGTACCATAGAACCCAATGTAGGAACGGTTTCTGTGCCAGACCCTAGACTGTTCGAATTAGAGAAAATAGTAAAACCAGAGCGTGTTCTTCCTACTGTAGTAGAGATTGTAGACATCGCAGGGCTGGTAAAAGGAGCGAGCAAGGGAGAAGGCCTTGGTAATCAGTTTCTTGCAAACATCCGTGAGTGTGATGCTATCATCCATATGCTGAGATGTTTTGAAAACGGAAACATCGTCCATGTGGAAGGCTCTGTAGACCCACTGAGAGATAAAGAAATCATAGATATAGAACTACAACTCAAGGACTTAGAAGTTCTTGGAAAGGCTATAGAAAAAGCCAAAAAACAAATAAAATCTGGCAAAAAAGAAGATGTCCAGACTTATGAAACTCTCGTAAAACTAAACGAGTTCATAGAAAGCGGAAAAAATGCAAGAGAATTCCCTGCGGATGATTTTGCTAAATCAATCATCGATGAAATTCATCTTTTGACTAAAAAACCTGTTCTCTATGTATGTAATGTAGATGAAGATTCTATTCGAAACGGAAATCCTTGGATTGCTAAAATAGAAGAGATGGCAGCCAAAGAAGGTTCTGATACTCTGGTAATTGCAGCACAGATAGAAGCAGATATCAACGAACTGGAAACCTACGAAGAACGCCAAATTTTCTTAGAAGAACTAGGACTGAAAGAGCCAGGTGTCAATCGTCTTATCCGCCAAGCTTATCATTTGCTAAAACTTCAAACTTACTTCACTGCTGGTGTGAAAGAAGTCCGAGCATGGACTATCGGCATCGGCTGGACTGCGCCACAAGCAGCAGGAGTGATTCACTCTGATTTCGAAAAAGGATTTATCCGTGCAGAAGTGATGAAATACGAAGATTTCATACACTATGGTTCTGAACTAAAAGTAAAAGAAGCAGGAAAACTCTCCGTAGAAGGTAAAGAATACATAGTGCAAGATGGAGACATTATGCATTTTAGATTTAATGTCTAATTATTGTTAATGAATTTTTCTCATATATTTTTTAATGTAAAGGTCAGCCGCATTTTGTGACTGACCTTTTTATTAGCTATAAAATTCCTCTTGCTTTGATTTCCAGATATTTGTTTATCACCTCTATATTTAGATTTTCTGGAAGTGTGTAAATCGTGAATATTCCGTATTTTCTCAGCTCTTGGATAATCAATTTTTTCTCAAATTCCAGCTTTTCAGCGATAATCTCATCATAGACTTCCTGAATATTTTCTGGCTTTTTATTCATTAAATCATTCAGTTCAGAATTTTTAAAAAAGATAACTACCAAAAGGTGATTTCTCGCAATACCACGCAGGTATTTCATTTGTCTATTAACAGCATCCAGCGTTTCAAAATTAGTGAAAAGAAGCACCAAACTCCTTTGGTTGATGGTGGTTTTCACATCTTGATAAAGTCGGCTGAAATCACTTTCATAAAAATTGGTTTTAATGTTATAAAGCGCCTCTGATATTTTTTTCAGTTGCCCAGACTTTTGCTCCGCCTGAACCTTATTCTCTGTCTTTTGGGAAAAAGTCATCATCCCCGCTCGGTCACTCTTCTTCAAAATGATATGCGAAAGCGCCATCACTGCATTTATGGAATAATCCAGCAAACTCAGCCCCTTAAAAGGCATCTGCATCGTTCTTCCCTTGTCTATCAGCATGTAGATTCTTTGGGATTTTTCATCTTGGTACTGATTGACCATCAGCTTGTTAGCCTTAGAAGTAGCTTTCCAGTTGATACTCCTTATATCATCGCCCTGCACATAATCCCGTATCTGTTCGAACTCCATTGTATGCCCCAGTTTTCTGATTTTTTTAATCCCTCCGAGTAAAAACTCATTCTGAAGAGCCATAAGCTCATACTTACGAAGATGAACAAAAGAAGGATAACTCGGCAAAGAGGCTTCTTTCTGAAAAACAAATTTTCTAGAAACAAGACCAATAGGACTTTTAGCAAAAATATTCAGCCCTCCAAAGACATACTCTCCCCTTTCTTTCGGGATTAAAATATATTCAAAAAAGGAACTTCCCTGTGGCAAAATGGTCTTTTTTATCAAAAAATCCCTTTTTTGGAACTGGAATGGAATTTCATCTATAATTTTCAAATCCACCCGAAATGGATAATTATTCTTAATCTCTATTTTCACGGAGTTTTCATCGCCATTAGATAATTTTTCAGGCAAAATTCTTTGGGAATAGATTGCATCTTTTTGGTTAAATAAAAGCAGTGAATCTACGATGAAAAGCACCACCAAAAGACACAAAAGCCCATGAGCAAACCATGTAAGTTCTGGAAAGAAAAACGCCAAAACATAGCACAGCCCTACCCCTGCTAGAACATGAAAAAATCTATGATTGATATAAAAACGCTTCCACATATCTTTTCTTACTGGTTAAACATTTTGCATTTTTGATGCCCATTTTTCAATTCCATAAATCAAAATAAACCCCGCAAAAGCCAGCCCCACAGCCAATAAAATCTGAGGTTCTCCAGCAAAATCCGAAGGGTGCACGCTCTTTTCCAGCAAAATAATTTCCTTCCCATGAGCATCTATTTCCTTATCCAAAACCTCTTTCCATGGCCACACTTTATTCAGTGAACCGATGATAAAGCCCGTAAGCCCTGCCATCGTGGTGTTTTTCTTATGTTCAAAAAGCCATTTCAGAGCCTTGGAAAAACTCAAAATTCCTGTCACAGCTCCCAGTCCTACAATGGACAAAACCTTTAAATCAAAAGTATCCAGCGCATTCAGCACCGTATGATAAGCCCCTAAAAGCACTAAAATGAACGCTCCTGAAATCCCTGGCAAAATCATCGCACAAATAGCCAAAGCTCCTGCAAAGAACAAGAAAATATGCCCATTATTATTCACCAATGGAGGAATAACTGTGATGTAATATGCTGTAAATGAAGCTATTACGATAGCAATAACTGCCGGAGCATCCCATTTTTTAATATCTTTCCACAGAAAAAGAACACTCGCCATCATCAGCCCAAAGAAGAAAGACCAAACCGCTATCGGATGTGTTTCCAGAAGGTATTTGATGCCTTTCGCTAGGGACAAAATACTGATTCCTATCCCTAAAAATAAAGCTACAAAGAAATTCCCATTGATGTATTCCCATGCAGATTTTATCCCTTCTTTTCTTAAAATTTTTACTGCTGTAAAATTGATTTTATTGATAGAATCTATAAGCTCTTGGTAAATCCCTGATATGAAAGCGATAGTCCCCCCAGAAACCCCAGGCACCACATCAGCTGCTCCCATCGCCACACCGCGAAGCGTGATGAATAGATAATTCTTCAAAGTCCTTTTCATAAAATTCTTATATGCTACAAAAATACATTATTTTGCTGTAAATCTGCGAAAGAATATTCCGTTTTTTACTCATCAAAACCTACAAAAACAAAAAAAGCCTGACAAAATTTGTCAAGCTTTTTGGGTTTTTATTTATAAAGTTCTAGAGTTTCTGTCAGTAACTTTATTTGCTGGTTGATACTCTCACTTTTTGGATTTGCTCTTAGCAATTCTGCTTTTTTAGCAATCCCGTTTTGCAGCATCTGTACGATCATCATTTTTACATTTGGGTTATCTGGAATTTCAGATTTTACTTGCTTCAAAATTTTAGCAACCGAAGCCGTAGCCTTTGTATTATCAGACTCCATTATCCAGTTGAATCCTTTTTCAGCCGTAGCTCCCAATTTTTCATCTTGAAATTTTAGGAATGGATAAAATGCCACCACTTTTCCTATATAAGGCATCTGAGACACGATTTTGTTATCCACGATTGTAGGCAACAGCTGTGTAATGGTTTCTTCTGATGCTTTGGATAAATCCACTTTGTCTGCAAGGGCTTTTACTCTCTCTGAGTCTGTCACAGAAATCGCTGATAAAGAGGCTGCTTTCACTGCGTTTGACACAGAGCTGATTCCTTTTTCGTAGATTGGCAGGTATTTCTTGTTCTTAGTCGTAGCCAATGCTTTGATTGCTGCCGCCTGAACCAATGTTTTAGGGTCTTTCTGAGCTAATTTTTCTACTTCTGAAAGAGCTAGTTTTGCCTGTTCTGGTTTAGATAAATCTAATCCTCCAAGCGCCTGAATTCTCAATCTGAAAAACGGATCTTTCAATGCAGATACCAATGTTTTCACAGAAGTGATGTTATTATTTTTCTTTGCATTTTCAGCAGCATTTTTCAATGCCAAATGTTTGCTCTTAAACTCCTTAGTTTTAGCATATTGCAGAGCGTATTGTTCAGGAGTTTTAGTATCATTGATTTCTCCCAATAGAAGCCCGTCTGCATCTACATTGATAAGGTCTGGATTTTTCGCTGTGTTGAATGTAAAATCATTCTTCGCTCTAGCATCTACCCACACTTTTTCTCTTCTTACTTTTCCGTTTTCGTGGATATCTATGGTAAGTGGGAACTCAAAATATTGGTCTTGAGTCTGGTTAATCGTCACCACAGTTTGTTTTTTCACTGGTTCGTAAGAATATTTTACATCCAATTTAGGGTTTCCGCTGTTAAAATACCACTGATTAAAGAACCAGTTAAGGTCTTTTCCAGAAACTTTTTCTAAAGAAAGTCTCAGCTGGTGCGCCTCTCCTGTTCCGTATTCATTGGTTTTCAAATAGTCAGAAAGCCCTTCAAAGAACGCTTCATCACCAAGATAATTTCTCAACATGTGAAGAATACCGCCTCCCTTGTTATAAGACACGCTGTCAAACATATCCTCACGGCTCTTATAATCAAATCTCACCAAATGTTTGTTGTAATTCAGAGGATTATGAATATATGCCGAAATATCATTCATTAAATGATAATCTGCTGCATCTTTTCCGTATTTGTATTCATTCCAAAGGTATTCAGAATAATTCGCAAAAGACTCATTTACAGTAAGGTTAGACCAGCTTTCCGCCGTTACCAAATCTCCAAACCAGTGGTGGAACAGCTCGTGAGCAATCACAGGTTCCCAAGTGTTCTCATCCACAAGGTCGCCTTCCTTTAAGTTCGCATATTCTCCGTGGATTACGGCAGTTGTATTTTCCATCGCACCACTTACATAGTCTCTCCCTACCAGCTGTGCGTATTTTTGCCAAGGATATTCATATTTTAGTTTTTTAGAGAAGAAATCCAGCATTTCTGGAGTCATCCCGAATATTTGTCTTGCATAAGGCTCATATTCCTTTTCTACATAGTAATCTACTGCGATATTTTTCCATTTATCCTTTACTATCGCATACTCTCCCACTCCCATAAAGAATAGGTACGGAGCATGTTTTTTGTCCATTACCCAGTAATCTGTTCTCAGTCCGCCATTTTCTTTAGTAGAAGATTTCAAAATACCATTAGAAAGGGTCACGAATTTCTCTGGAACCGTCATATAGAGCTCCTGCGTAGTCTTTTGGTTTGGTTTGTCTATCGTAGGGAACCACACGGAGTTAGACTCTGTTTCACCTTGTGTCCATATCTGAGTCGGCTTGTCTGGGTCTTTTCCTTGAGCATTGATGAAATAAAGCCCTTTCGCAGAGTTAATCGCTGCACTTCCCTTTCCTTTATGCTCGTTCGGGCGCGCTGTATATTTGATATAAACGGTGTAGTCTTGCCCTTTTTGATATTGTTTATCAAGATTTATTCTCAACAAATCATCTGAATAAGTATATTTCAAAGGTTTTTTAGAGCCATTTTTATCCAAAGCTATTTCGTGAATGAGCATTGCTTTGGCATTAAGCACCAAAGAATCTGATGCATAGAAATGAGGCGATGCAGTAAGCCATTCCTCACCATGCATTTGCTCTTTTTCAAAGTCAAATTTCACCTTTAATTTGGTGTGTTTCAGTTCTGTAGTCTTGTTGTGAGTTGCTCTATATGGAGCATTTCTACCAGAAGTTTCGGTCTGTGCAAGGGCAAAATTACTTCCGAAAATTGCTCCAAGCATCATCGCTGAGAATAAAATCTTTTTCATTGTTAAAATTTCTATTTTTTGTTATCTTTTTAGTTATAATATTCTATGGTTCTCTCGCTTATCATAAGTGGTTTATTCTCTGATATCGTTATTTTTTCTATCCAGTTTTTATTATCATCATATTTATAGCGATATTTCAGAACAGTGTCATCGGATTTCTTTTTGACCATATCATTGTATCTGTTATACCTGTATCGCGCTTGGTCTATTTTTTCTCCTTTTTCGTTAAATACGATATCTCTGACTTTGTTTCCTTTTTTATCATACTCAAACACAAATCTTCTGTACAGCGGTTCTACATTTATATTATTGTATATATGCTCTATTCTGTATCCTTTATCGTTATATTTGTAGTATGATTTGGTAAGTACATTTCCATTTTCATCAGAATAGGTAGTTTCTATTATATTTCCCTTGTCATCATACTTGTCCTCAAAACCTTTATTAGGATTTCTATAAGTATTTATTCTTTCACGAAGTATATCATTTTTCGGCAGGCGGATAACCTCCGTTACATTATTATTTGCATCATAATATATGACTTCTTCGCCCTCGCCATAGGAGTTATATGTCGTTTTTCTATTTTCAAAATTAGAAATAATCTCTCCTTTTATGATGTTATTTTTATTGTCTTTAGCCGTGAGGAACATCGTCACCTTTACAGATTTCACTTTCTGTTTTAGGTTATCTCTGTCCCAGTCTGTTTTTACCTGTCCAAAAGCATATCCAGCAGTCAGCATCAAGGCTGATATTAGTATTTTGTTCATTTGTTTATGTGTTTCTATTTTAGTTTAATTATTTCTATTTTAAATAGCCACAGGAGCTTTTATCCCTGGGTGCGGGTCATAGTTTTCCAGTGTAAAATCATTAAAATCAAAATCAAAAATATTTTTGATTTCTGGATTTAGTTTCATCGTCGGTAAAGATTTTGGCTCTCGGGAAAGCTGTTTTTCCACCTGCTCAAAATGATTATTATAAATATGCACATCACCAAAAGTATGCACATACTCACCAACTTTCAAATCACAAACTTGAGCTACCATCATCAGCAGAAGAGCATAGCTGGCGATGTTAAACGGCACTCCCAGAAACACATCTGCACTTCTCTGATAGAGTTGCAAAGACAGTTTCCCATCCGCTACATAAAACTGAAACATCGCATGACAAGGAGCCAGTGCCATTTTTGGCAGCTCTGCCACATTCCATGCAGATACGATGAGCCTGCGGCTGTCAGGATTTTTCTTGATTTGGTCTATCACTTCGCTGATTTGGTCTATCACCTTGCCATCTGCTCCTTGCCAACTTCTCCACTGGGCACCATACACAGGTCCAAGGTTTCCCTCTGCATCTGCCCATTCATCCCAAATCGTAACACCATTTTCCTGAAGATATTTCACATTCGTATCTCCTTTTAAAAACCAAAGAAGCTCATAGATAATGGATTTAAGATGAACTTTCTTAGTCGTTACCAGCGGAAATCCTTTGCTCAAATCATATCTCAGCTGATATCCGAACACACTCCGCGTTCCTGTCCCTGTCCTATCCGTTTTATCTGTTCCGTTTTCTTTTATATATCGTAATAAATCTAAATAATTTTGCATTTATTCTTTCAAAATGTCCACAAATATAACTAAATTTCATAGAAAGGCAAGGATTTTTTTTAAATTTGCAAAATGGCAAAACGAAAGAGAAAAAAATCTAAATCTAAGATTAAAAAAAATAAAAACCGCTCATACTTATTCATTTCCCTTGGGCTGTTTTTTTTATTGGCTGTTGGACTTGTTGCATTACTGAAAAAAAATCAGATAATGTATTATTATACAATGTATTTCGGCGAAAAACAAGCACCAAAACTGACCAACTCCCCTTTTGAAACGCAGAGAATCAATAAAATTATAAAAAACTATTCAGACAAAACATTCGGATTAGATATATCACATTACCAAGAGCGGGAGCATATCAACTGGGAAAAACTCACCATTTCAAACGGCGCTATTCCACTAGAATTCATCGTATTACGAGCCACTATGGGCAGCGATGGAAAGGACAAGCATTTTACTCATTATTGGGAAAAAGCTAAAAACCACGGACTTACCCGCGGCGCCTATCATTTCTATCGTCCAGATGAAGACCCTGTCACTCAGGCAGATTCATATATCAGGAGCGTAAATCTCTCTTTTGGCGATATGAGGCCTGTTTTAGATGTAGAAAAACTACCAAAAACCAAATCCAAAGAACAATTCATAAAAGACCTCTATATTTGGATAGATATAATAGAAAAACACTATGGCAAAAAACCTATTCTCTACACATACTACTATTTTTATAAAGACCACCTAAAAGGACAATTTGATGAATGCCCTCTCTGGATAGCAAACTACAATGATGTTCCACAGCCCTCCGATACTGACCCATGGAAAATATGGCAATTTACAGAAAACGGAATATCAGACGGTATAGAAACCAAAATAGACCTTAATGTCTATAATGGCAACAAATGGGAAATGAGAGAACTTTTAATAGATTAAACACTTTATTTAAATTTAAATCAAATTTCTTTATAATTTTAAATTTTATCTAAAAATAAAAAATCCTGCCCAAAAGCAGGATTCTTATTTTATTAGTGTTTTTTATGAGGCGGTTCATAAACAAGTCTGATGAAACCACTATATCCCTCATATTGTCTGTTAGTAGGAACTCCAACCACCAAACCTAGAATAGTGTTATCATTTAGAGCTACTCTAATCTGTGGTCTAAGCACCATATTAAATCTCTCTTTAGTAATACTCTTATTCACCTCCAAACCAACAAAGTTTCTAGAATTTGGAATTAGATAATGGATACTCGAGTTAATCTGCCAGTCTGTATCCACATGATTGCTTCCAAAATGATGCGTGAAAACAGGCCCTGCATACACCATCGTACTGATGCTGTGAGTTTTACCCCATCCCTTTGCTACTACAAAGAACGGATTATAAACATTCCCTGTGAAAAATTTCCCATTTCCATAGTTTCTGAAAGAGTTCAGCTCTATTTCATTGAGGTAACCTATCGCCATGGAAGTATAGGCTTTTTTGTTCACCAAGAAAGTATACTGGATAGAGGTTTTGATACCTGCAACACCTGTCCCTGGTGATTTATGTGGAAGCTTTTCCGCAGAAGTATATACATTAAAAGGTACTTCTACTTCCAAACTAAGCCTATCAGCCACCGCCCACTCATATTCTACTAATGGATAAAGCTCATAGTAACCATTATTTTCTGTAACACCCATAGCTACATTCCATTCTCTTTCACCTTTTCTCGCCCCGAGATCTCTCATCAAGTCGATATACAAAGGCTCTGCGTGGTGCAGTTTCAGTGGTTTTCCTTCCTCATCGTCATGAGCCGCCACAGCTGCTTCTTCCACTTTTACACTATCTACAGCCTGCTCTTGAGCTGTAGCAAATCCTGAAAAAACCACCAAAGCAGCTAATCCAAAAATTCTCTTAATCATAATTCTATTCAATTTTTATCTAATTTCTGTACAATAATACAAATATTTTTTTAATTCCTAATTTTCAGTAATATTTCCTCGTATTTACCCAAAATTATTTCCTTTGAAAATCGGTTTTTGATAGAATTAATGATAAGATTTTTTTCCGTTTTTCGAGTAGAAAGAACTTCTTTTATCTTCTCTGCAAACTGCTGATGCTCATTGATATCCGAAATTTCCCCATTGATTCCCTCTTCTACTATCTCCCTGATTCCCCCTGGGCAGTCATTCGCCAGCGCATACACACCGCAAGCACCTGCTTCCAAAAGGACATTTGGGAAACCTTCATAGCGCGAAGAAAGTATAAACAAATCCGAAAATTTCAGGTATTGATAAGGGTTTTTCTGCTGTCCGTGGAAAATTACATTTTCCAGCTGCATATCCTGTTTCATTTGGAAAAAAAGTTCCCTATCCGCCCCATCGCCCAGAATATGGAGTTTTATTTTTTCATTTTTCAAGAAAGAGAAAACTTTCAAAAGATTATCAAAACCCTTTCGTGAGGAAAGATTTCCTATCGCCAGAACATTTTTAAACTCCGTATCAAAACCCTCTGGCTTTTCCGAAATCATCAGTTTTTCATTGATAAAATCAAAATCAACAGGGTTATTGATTTTAAATATTTTCTCTTTTTTAATCTTGAAATTCTCAATCAAATCATTCGTCATATCATCACTTTGGGTAATGATTTGATGAAAATTATTATAAAATCGGTAAAAAAATCGGATTTCCTTTCGTGTAACATGCTTTGAAACTACATTGGTCTCGCGCGAAATGAATTTGGTTTTCCTAAAAAACGGAATAAACGGAGAAACGAACGCCGAAATCTCGCCCCAGCCACAGAAAACAATGTCTGGCTTTCGCTGTCTTATCGTTTTCAAAATAGGCAACAAAGAAGAACGAATACTTTTGGTATTCGCTTCTATAATTTCTACATCTTCCTTCAAGAAATCCAGATACTCGCCCACCTTTTCAAATAGGAAAAGACTCGGCTGAAATTTTTCTCTCGGTAGATGATTGCATATCGTGGTAATTATCCGTTCTGCCCCGCCCATTTTCAGGTTGGGCAGAATGAACATTACCGAAATTTTTTGACTCATAATCTACAATACCGAGAAATCTGGCGATTGGTTGTTAAGTACATGATTCATAATGACTTTCCCTGCTTCTTGTTTAAAGAAAAAGAACCAAGTTATTTTATCATCTATCATGTATCTTAGGTATTTTTTCTCTGCCACATGCACCTTTTCTGGCGTATCTACGGCTTTATCCAGATTATTTTCTATAAATTCATAGACCTCGCCTACCATTTCTTCGGCTCTGTCTATTCTATTGAGAATACCCTCTCTGAACAAAATATTCAACTGGCTGTCCAAACTATGAACAAACTTTCTGCTGTATACTATTTCTAATCTCTCCACCATCCTTGTATTTTTTTAATTGACTGCTTCTTAGCATCTTCCAAAGAAAACGCTTCATCAAACTCTGCTAAAAACCCTTCACTTGCTCCCTCAAATTTTAAATAATCTTCACTCAAAACAATCTCCCCAAAGCCTCTACTTCCTGACTTTACCACAGTAGAACATACCGTAGGCTCAGCAAAAGGAACTCCGAAAATCTCATTCTTGAAATTGATAAGATTCTTTATCACCTGCTCATCATTAAGGTTGATAACCCACCTTAGCAGCTCCATTTTTTCTTCTAATATTTTTGAATCCATTTATAATTTTTTAAAAATTTCTAATTTAATTTGCTACATCACTGATGAATTTTATTCTAAGCATTCGGATTTCTTCATCAGTCAAATCATCCGAAAACTCGGCACAAAGCACTTTCATGCTGTCACTTTCTGACTCTTTCATGAAATCCATAAACTCCTCCACCAAATCTTCATCTATATTTTCCTCGATATAATAGTCTATATTAAGCTTAGTTCCTTGATAAACAATACTTTCCATTTCAGAAAGAAGCTCATCCATCGTCAAGTTTTTAGCCTGAGCGATATCCTCCAAATCCATCTTTTTATCGGTATTTTGGATGATGAAAACTTTGTGGTTAGACTTATTGACCAGCTGTTTCAGAACCATATCCTGCATACGCTCTATATTGTTCTCTTCCACATACTTAGCAATAAACTCCGCAAATTCCTTTCCGTATTTTTTAGCTTTCCCTTCGCCTACTCCATAGATTTTTGTAATTTCCTCTATAGTAATAGGATACTGCACCGTCATATCCTCCAAACTAGGGTCCATAAAGACCGTATAAGGCGGAATTCCGTGTTTTTTAGCAACAGATTTTCTCAGCTCTTTCAGCTGGTTATACAGATTTTCATCCAAACCTCCACCACTCTGCATCTGAACCTGCTCCGAAGCGGCTTGGCTAAGGTCATACTTTCTGTCTTCGGCTATCATGAACGGATTTTTTTCTTTTCCAGCCAAGAAGTCAAGTCCTTTTTGAGATAATTTTAAAACACCATAGGTCTCAATATCTTTATTGATGTAGTTCTGCACCAAAGCCTGTCTGATGATGGATTTCCAGAAATTATCTGTCTGCTCTTTTCCTTTACTAAAGAAAGAAGAGTTTTCTAATTTATAAGACTTCGTAACTGGAGTTTCTCGCCCTAAAAGCACTGAAATCAAATCATTTATCTTAAATTTCTCTTCCAGTTCTTTTATCAGTTCCAAAACTACTTTCAGTTCTTTGGAAACATCTTTCAGAGTCGGAGGATTTACAGAATTATCGCACATTTTGGCTCCAGCGCCATTTACAGGGTCAAACTGTTCCCCAAAATAATACAGCAAATACTGTCTTCTGTTCATCGAAGTTTCCGCATAGCCCACCACTTCATTCAAAAGCTGAAGACCAATTTCTCTCTCCGAAACAGGTTTTTGAGCCAGAAACTTCTCTAATTTGTCTATATCTTTCGGGTCATAAAAAGCCAAACAATAGCCCTCGCCGCCATCTCTTCCTGCTCTTCCTGTTTCTTGATAGTAGCTTTCCAAAGATTTCGGAATATCATAATGAATCACAAAACGAACATCTGGCTTGTCTATCCCCATCCCAAAGGCTATGGTAGCGACAATCACATCCACTTCCTCCATCAGGAACTTGTCCTGATTTGCTACTCGGGATTTCGCGTCTAATCCTGCGTGATACGGCAGAGCATTGATTCCATTCACTTGCAAAAGCTGGGCAAATTCCTCCACTTTCTTTCTACTGAGACAATACACTATCCCTGCTTTGCCTTTATTTTGGTTAATGAACTTCACTATTTCCTTATCTACATTCACTTTTGGGCGAACTTCGTAGAATAGATTTGGTCTGTTAAAACTTTCCTTAAAGACCACAGCATCAGTCATTCCCAATGTTTTTTGAATATCATCCTGAACTTTGGGCGTTGCAGTAGCCGTCAGGGCAATCACAGGAACATTTGCTATTTGGTCTATAATGGTTTTTAGATTACGATATTCAGGGCGGAAATCATGTCCCCATTCCGAGATACAGTGCGCCTCATCTATAGCCACAAAGGAAATTTTCACTTCCTTCAAAAAGTCTAAATATTCTTCTTTTATCAAACTTTCAGGCGCTACATAGAGCAGTTTGGTTTTCCCAGATTTTATATCATCCATTACAGTTTTAGTCTGGGTTTTATTGAGAGAAGAATTCAGTACATGAGCCACTCCTTCCTCGGAAAACAGCCCATTCACCGCATCTACCTGATTTTTCATCAAGGCTATAAGCGGAGAAACTACGATTGCCGTTCCCTCGCTCATCAGAGCGGGAAGCTGGTAGCAAAGAGACTTACCACCACCTGTCGGCATCAAAACGAAAACATCTCTACCCTCCAAGAGCGTAGAAATAATTTCCTCCTGATGTCCTTTAAAATTAGAAAAACCAAAATATTTTTTTAGAGAATCTGATATTTTCCCATTTTTCATACTTACTTATTTGTTTTTAGTTTTTATTCAAAAATCAATTTTGTGAGGTGTCTTTTATCAAAGATAAGAAATAAATTTGATTTGCAAAAAATGTTAAACAATTTTTATTCTTAGTTCTTGACCACTAAAAAGTTATTTTTATGCCTTAAATCTACTCTTTTCCTTCCTCTTCTTTTCTATAAATCAAGCAGTCATGAGGAAATTTTTCAATTATAAGAGTATTATCTGAAACATACTTTTTTAAATCTATTGTATATTCTCCTCTTTTGAAATAAACTCGTTTAACTCCCATAATAGGATGGTGTGGTATGGGTTCTATGTAAATTTTCATGGTATCTTTTTTATAAACTAAGATATTCATCCCTTGTGATAGTCCATGATTTTCTCTTTCCTTTTTATCAGAAAAGTATTTTATACCATTTTCAATTTTTTGTAGATAGATTTCTTTATTTTCCCTATAGAATTTATCCACACTTAAACCTTCCCAAAGAGGCTGAGCATTTACATAACTATAACTGTATAAGAGAATAATTGATAAAAATTTTATGCCTATTACACCTATTTTTTCATTGGATAAATATTTGCTAATAAAGTTTTTATTCTTCATCTTTTCTATAAATTAAACAATCATTAGGGAAACTTTTTATATGATAATCACTATCAAATCTACAATTTTTAAAGTTTATTGAAAATTTTCCTTTCTGAAAATGTAGATTTTGAATAAAAATTTGTTTTCTTTCTTCTAAATTTATGTAAATATCCATAGTATCTTTTTTATAAATGAAAACATTTCTGCTCTTATTTGTTATTGCCATAGGTATCGTTTTTTTCATAGATGAAGACAAAAAATAAATAGTTTCTAAATTATTTGTCTTTATCTTTTTCACAGAAAGAGGTTTCTTTGAAACAGAGATACTATCAACAATAATTATTGTAGGCAAGGGCTGTGCATTTAAATGGAAAAATACGAATGACAAGAAAACAATTAAATATCTCATAGTTATTGTATCATATGTTTTATTCCCATTATTATTTTTAGAAAAAAATTATTATTTTTGAACGGAAATGTAAAAGTAATAAAATTTTACCAAATTGAACTCAATAGATTTAATCCAAATAGCAAAAAATACCATCTCTGCAGAAATAGAAGAGCTGGAAGCCTTGAAAAATCGTATCGATGAAAACTTTAATAAGGCCGTAAATACCATCCACAAAGCCAAAGGAAAGCTGATTGTAGTAGGCATCGGGAAGAGCGCCCACATTGGGAATAAGATAGTAGCAACGCTGAATTCCACAGGGACGCCGTCACAATTCCTGCACGCCGCCGAGGCTATTCATGGAGATTTAGGAGTTATTCAGAAAAATGATGTGGTGCTGTGCATCTCCAATTCAGGAAATTCACCCGAAATCGTAAATCTTCTGCCATTTTTAAAGAAATATTCTTCGGCGCTCATTGGGATGACAGGAAGCATGAAAAGCAAACTCGCTGAGTTTTCGGAAATCACTTTAAACACGCATGTTTCCAAAGAAGCCTGTCCTAATCAGCTGGCTCCTACCACTTCCACTACGGTTCAGCTGGCTCTGGGCGATGCTTTGGCAGTGTGTCTGATGGAACTTAACCAATTCAAAAAAGAGGATTTTGCTAAATTCCACCCTGGGGGAGCTTTAGGCAAACAAACCGCGAAAGTAGAGCAGTTTCTCTCTCAAAACAAACCAAAAGTGGATATCAATGCCACTATAAAAGAAGTCATTATCTCCATCAGCAGCTCTAAACACGGCATCACTGTAATCACCGAAAACGAAGAAATAAAAGGTGTAATTACCGATGGCGACCTGCGAAGAATGCTCTCCGAAAGAGACTCTATTTCAGGGATTTTCGCAAGAGACATCATGAGCAAAAACCCTAAAACCATAGAGAAAAGCGCCCTCGCAAAGGAAGCCATGCAGATACTGAAACAGAACAACATCGGACAGCTGGTTGTGACAGACCACGGAAAATACTTCGGAATTATAGACCTACACCGCCTTTTGGATGAGGGCATAAACTAAAAAAAAGAATGAGTGACCAAAAAGAAATGTCTTTTTTAGACCATTTGGGAGAACTGCGCGGACACCTTATAAGGTCTGTAATAGCCATAATCATCGCTGCAGTTTTCATCGGAATCAATACCAATTGGGTAGTGGATAACATCCTCTTCTACCCTACCAAACCTGATTTTCCTACTTTTAGATACATCAATTATTTTACCCAAGAATATTTGGGCGAAGAAAGCATTTCGCTTCCCGAGACATTTCCTATACAAGTACGAAAACTGTATGAGCAGTTTAATGTAATGATGTCTATTTCTATTTTTGGAGGAATTCTTTTGGCGTTTCCTTACATTATTTGGGAGCTGTGGAGATTCATCAGTCCTGCTCTGCTGCCGAACGAGAGAAAATATTCGCTTATCATTATCCATGGAACTTGGATTTTGTTTTTCTTTGGAGCGCTTTGCGGGTATTTCATCATTTTGCCATTCGCTATCAATTTTGGGTATTTCTTTAGAATTTCGGATGAAATCAGACTGAGTTATGACTTGTCTGACTATCTTTCCATATTCCTGCAAGTGGTTTTTGGAATGGCGATTATCTTCCTGTTTCCGATGATAGTCTATGTTTTGACTTCACTGGGAATTCTTACTCCTCAGCTGATGAAAACCTACCGAAGACACGCCATTGTCATCATTATGATTATCGCGGCTATCATTACGCCTGCCGATGTGGTAAGTATGTTTATCGCGGCTATTCCGCTATTATTACTCTATGAAATGAGCGTTGCAATGGCTCAAATCATCCACAAAAGACTACTAAAAGAACAGAATTTAGATTAAATCAAAAAAGGTCAGAACGAAAATTCTGACCTTTTAATTTTATAATTTTTCTTTATTTCTTTTTCTCCAAAAATTCATCTACCATTCCCATTTCTTTTGCTTCAGTGGAAGTCATCCAGTAGTCTCTGTCTGATGCTTTTTCCACCCACTCGTAAGACTGTCCAGAATGCTCAGAAATAATGTCATAAAGTTCTTTTTTCAATTTCAGCATTTCTCTCAAATTGATTTCCATATCGCTCGCAACTCCCTGTGCGCCGCCACTCGGCTGGTGAATCATCACTCTGGAATGCTTCAATGCAGAACGCTTTCCTTTTTCACCCGCAACCAAAAGCACCGCTCCCATAGAAGCCGCCATACCTGTACAAATCGTAGCTACATCTGGTTTGATAATCTGCATCGTGTCATAAATTCCCAATCCTGCATAAACACTTCCACCAGGCGAATTGATATAAATCTGAATATCCTTGCTTGGGTCAGCACTTTCCAAAAATAGCAGCTGTGCCGTCACGATATTCGCCACTTGGTCATCAATTCCTGTTCCCAAAAAGATGATTCTATCCATCATCAGTCTTGAGAAAACATCCATCTGCGCTACATTCAGCCTTCTTTCTTCGGTGATGTATGGTGTAAGGTTGGTAGGATTGAACATTCCCATATATTGGTCAGTTACCAGCCCATTATTTCCTAAATGTTTTACAGAATAATCTCTAAATTCTTTCTTTATGTCCATATATAAATCTTTTTAAGGTTAATTATTTACAAAATAAGCAAATTTTTCATTAAATTTGGTTGGAATAAATTCTATAATTTCATATTCTGCAATTTCATTTTTATAAAATGGGTCTTCTTTCATTATATTGATTACCATTTCTTTATCTTTTTCATTTACAAGAATAATCCCTCCTGTTCTTGGATTTTTTCTTCCAGAACAGATGAATTTTCCGAGCAAATAGTATTTATCCAAAAAATCCACATGTTCTTTTAAATATTTTTCTACTTCACTGATTTCCTTTTTGTAGTTTAATGATACTATAAACATAGTTTTATCTCCTTTTTCTCAAAAATTATTCCAATTCCCAAAGGTAACCAATCTGTCACAAAATCCGAAAAAGTTTTTGGTCTATTTTACTTTTCAGCTGGTTTAGTCTGACGATTTGTTCATAAATTTCCGCTTTTTCCTCCGTTTCATCCAGATTTTTTTTCAAATCTTCTATCAGCTTCATCACATATTCTCTTTTGTGGCGAAGGATAACATCCCTCACGACTTTACCCAAAACTTCTTCTTCAATTGGGAAATAAATATTAAACTTCTTCCAGTCACTGGTTTCGTAGTTTTCCACCAGAGCATCGGCTATTTTCCCTGAAATATCCTCGTCCATCAGCCCAAAAAAGAAATTCCCTGAACGGATTTCGTTCAGCTCCAAGCCCTGCCGAACTTCATCTATGATTTTTCTATTGGTTTCCGTAAGGATTTCGCAGTCATCTTCCTGAAAATGATGGATAATTTCCTCTATCACAGTGGTTTGATAAGAATTATTTTCAGAGTCTCTTCGGGTCAAAATCCTGTCGCCATATTTCAACATCAGCTCCACCAATTTTTCTTCCAAAACCAATAATCCCGCCGTTTTATCAGAATCTGCAAAAGGCTTTTCCTCCGTTTTTGGAACGATTTCCAGTTTTGGTTTTGGCTGCGATTGTGACTGTCCTTTCAAAATCTGTTTTTGAACCTGAAGTTCATCAAAAAGATTTCTTTCCGTGAGCCCAAACTGAGTCGCTATCTGTTTAAGGTAAATTTCCTGTTTCAGTCCATTATCCACATGCGCCACAGATTTCACAATATCTCTAATGGCTTCGGCCTTTTTTATCGGGTCGTTTTCAGCTTCTTTAAGGAGAATTTCAGCTTTAAAATCGATGAAATCTTTTGAATTTTCTTTAATGAAATTTTTGACAAACTCCATCGAATTTTCCCTCGCAAAGCTGTCTGGGTCGTGTCCCTCTGGAAACAGCAGAATACGGATATTCATACTTTCCGCAAGGAGCATGTCTATACTTCGGAAACTCGCCTTTATTCCTGCTGCATCGCCATCGAAAAGAATGGTAACATTCTCAGTCAGCCTTTTTATCAGCTTTATCTGCTCCGTGGTCAGGGAAGTTCCAGAGCTCGCCACCACATTTTCTATTCCAGACTGATGCAGGGCGACCACATCCATGTAGCCCTCCACCAAGAGACACATATTTTCGCGCGAAACGGCTTGTTTAGACTGGAACAAGCCATACAGCACATTGGATTTATGATAAATCTCCGTTTCAGGGGAGTTTAGGTATTTCGCGGTTTTTGTATTTGATTTTAAAATCCTGCCGCCAAATCCCAGCACACGCCCTGAAAACCCATGGATAGGGAAAATCACCCTTTCACGGAAACGGTCTATTCCCTCCGTAGATTTTTCCGAAAAGATGGAAAGTCCAGATTTTTCTAAAATTTCTTTGGAATAGCCCTTTTCTATGGCATGTTGCGTAAAGGCATTTTTAAGCTCTGGAGAATATCCGAGCTGAAATTTCTTGATGGTTTCTGGCTTCAGCTCGCGTTCTTTGAAATAAGAAAGCCCTATATTCTGCCCTTCTTCGGTTTCATAAAGTTGGTTCTGAAAAAAATCATTCGCTACTTCGTGGATTTTGTATAACAAATCCTTGTCGGTCTGCGCTTTTTTTTCTTCTTCGGTGAGGTCTTTTTTCAGCTCCTCTATTTCTATTCCGTACTTTTTAGCAGCGTATCGGAGGGCTTCTGGATAGGAAAACCCTTCGATTTCCATCAAAAAAGAAATCGCTGTTCCGCCTTTTCCAGAAGAGAAATCTTTCCAAATCTGTTTACTTGGAGAAACTATAAAACTCGGCGTTTTCTCATCTACAAAAGGGCTGAGACCTTTATAGTTAGAGCCTGCTCTTTTCAGCTGGACATATTCGCCGACGATTTCCTCCACACGAATGGCAGAAAAAATCTTGTCTATGGTTTCTTTTGTAATCATGGGCGTAAAATTATGAATTTTATTTAAAACCTAAATCTTTTATAATTGTGTATAAGTGTTTATAAAATAAAATTTTATTGTTCGTATTTTTTTTGCATTTTTGCATATCATTTTTAACTCAAAATTTATACCTGCAAAAAATGAAAATAAAATATTCTGAGCTAATAGACCAGACCTTATATTTCCCACAGGAAGAGTTCAACTACGACAGCGAAAGCCTGCACTTTCACGGAATCAATCTGATGAATGTGGTGGAGCAGTTCGGGACGCCGCTGAAAGTAAGTTACCTTCCAAAAATTTCACAAAACATACAAAGAGCCAAAAAATGGTTCGCAGAAGCCATCGATAAAAACGACTACAAAAACGGCTACAGATACTGCTACTGCACGAAATCCAGCCATTTTTCTTTCGTTTTAGAAGAAGCTCTGAAAAATGATATCAGCGTGGAGACTTCCTCTGCATTTGACATCGATATCGTGAAAAAACTCTTTGAAAAAGGGAAAGTAAGCCGAGATATAGAGGTTATCTGTAACGGTTTTAAAACAGATGATTATCTTGAAAAAATTTCAAATCTAATCAATGATGGTTTTGAAAATGTAATGCCGATAATTGACAATTATCGTGAGCTGGACAAACTAACCGAAAGCATCGACAGAACCTTTGATATCGGTATTCGTATCGCATCAGAGGAAGAACCAAAATTTGAATTTTATACATCAAGACTGGGAATTGGATACAAGGATATTATCCCTTATTACAGCCAAAAAATCGCAGAACACCCAAATGCAAGGCTGAAAATGCTCCATTTCTTCATCAATACAGGAATAAAAGACACCGCATATTACTGGAACGAATTGTTCAAATGTCTGCGTGTTTATGCTCGTTTGAAGAAAATCGCACCAGAGGTAGATTCCCTAAACATAGGTGGAGGACTGCCTATAAAAACTTCTCTTAATTTTGATTATGATTATGAGTATATGATTAACGAAATTGTATCTCAAATCAAGAAGTTCTGCGAAGAAGAAGGCGTGGAAGAACCTAATATTTATACTGAGTTTGGGTCTTTCACAGTTGGAGAAAGCGGTGCCAATCTTTACAAAATCATCAGCCAAAAACGCCAAAACGATAGAGAAAAATGGGATATGATAGACAGTAGTTTCATGACTACACTGCCTGACACTTGGGCTATTTCCCGCCATTTCATCATGCTTCCACTAAACCGGTGGGAAGATTCATATGAAAGGGTTTTCTTGGGTGGACTAACCTGTGACTCAGATGATTACTACAATTCTGAACAGCACACCAATGCCATCTACCTTCCCGTGTTTAGCGATACTAAACCTCTTTATATCGGATTCTTCAATACAGGAGCTTACCAAGAAACCATCAGTGGTTTCGGAGGAGTCCACCATTGTTTGATTCCACAGCCGAAACATATTCTCATCAACAGAAATGATGATGGAGAACTTGAATACGAGGTATTTAGCGAAGAGCAAAGACCTGAAGATGTCCTAAAATTATTAGGCTACTAAAAAACATTAAAAAACCTCCAAAATTTGGAGGTTTTTCTTTTTATATTTAAAAGATTTAATCTAATTCTATCAAAGTAATTTCTGGATAAATCCCAACTCTTCCATGAAAACCAATAACCCCAAAACCTCTGTTTACATAGAGATATTTTCCCATGCTTTCGTATAAATCTATCCATTTTTTATAGCGATACTGCACTGGCGACCATTTCACATTTTTCAAATCAAGACCAAACTGCATTCCATGCGTATGCCCAGACAGAGTCAGCTGAATATCAGAGGGATGAGTCTTTACCACTGCATCAAAATGCGTAGGGTCATGCGACATCAGTACTTTCACTGCATCCGTGGGAACGCCTTTTATAGCTTTATCCAAGTCACCGAACTGAGGAAAAGGCGGCTCTCCCCAGTTTTCCACCCCTAAAAGATAGATTTTTTCGCCATTTCTTTCAAAAACTCTATGCTCATTTCGGAGCATTTCAAAACCCGCTTGTTTTTGATAATCAATTAGTTTTGGAACATTTTGTTTTTGTTCCTCGCTCGTATTCCATTGTCCATAAAATCCATAGTCATGATTTCCCAAAACGGAAAACTTCCCATCTTTAGCCTTAATTTGAGAAAATAAAGTGATAAAAGGCTTAAACTCATCAGCATAACTATTCACCATATCTCCTGTAAATAATACTAAATCAGGTTTTTGCTCATTGATTAAATCTATAGCGTGCTGCAGCTTGGAAGGGTCAGAGAAACTCCCACTGTGAACATCAGAAATTTGGACAATTTTATAGCCTTTGAAACTTTTAGGTAGGTTTTTAAATTTTAATTTTACTTTTCTTAAAATATGGCGATATTTCCCAAAAATAATGCCATCCACCACAGCAAGAGAAAGCAGAACAAAACCACCCAAAGCCATCAAACTAAGGAACTTTCTCCTCTCTGGATAGTGGTTTCCCTTGGCAGAAAAAGTCTGAACCAAATACTTCCCAAACCGAAAAATATCGTCCACCAAAAGAAAAAGAACCATAACCAGTTTTGGAACGATAAATATCATCACAATATTCATCATAAAAGGAACTTTGGAAGAATCTGGTCTGATAACAGCCAAATAGAAAATAGTTGCATAAATCAAGGCATTAACCGCTACATATCCTCCTCTGATAAAAGAATTTTGATTCAAATTCTTAACTCCCTGATAAACATATATTTCTAAGACTACAAAAATCCCGAAGAGAAATAAAAATTGTTTTCGCATAAGTTGAAAAAAATTATAAATATTATTCAAAAGAACACACCAGCATAGATTTATGCTGATGTGGTTTTTATAGTTTTTGTATGAAAAAAGTATTATTTGTTAAGGCATTTTATAAACGAATGCATTGATATTCATCCCTGCACCCACAGAACACATCACTATATAATCTCCTTTTTTCATGCTGTGTCCCTCCATTTTACCTTTTGTAATGAGGTCATACATCGTAGGAACACTCGCCACAGAAGTATTTCCCATTTCTTGGATAATCATAGGAGTGATGTTATGGTCATATTCAGTCTTGCCATAGAGCTTGTAGAGTCTTGGGATGATTGCATAGTCCATCTTAGCATTAGCTTGGTGGATTAGAATTTTTTCTACATCATCTATGCCTATTCCCGCTGCATCGATAGTTTCTTTAATCGCAGGAGGAACATTGGTCAAAACATATTCATAAATTTTTCTTCCTGCCATTCTGATGTATTTCTTCTTAGGGTCATGGTCTTTGTTCAGAGAACAATCCATATCCAGATAAGTAATTTCTTCCTGATTATCACAAATAGTCGCTGAAGAAATCATTCCCACCGTTTCATCATCTGTTGCTTTTACAACCACAGCACCTGCGCCATCCGCAAAAATCATTCTATTTCTGTCATATGGGTCTAACGCTCGGCTCGGTGTTTCAGAACCTACCACTAGAATAGTTTTGGCTTTTCCTGCCTTTATAAGAGAATCCGCCAAAATCATAGATTCTACCCAGCCAGGACAGCCAAAAATCATATCATAATTTACACATTTTCTGCTCTTTATGCCAAGTTTATGCTTTATTCTTGCAGACATAGAAGGCATAAAACTACTTATTCCATCTACATTGATTTCTCCAAAATTACTCGCACAGATAATATAATCTAGGGTTTCGCGGTCTATTCCAGCATCTTGGATAGCTATTTCAGAGGCTTTTGTCGCAATATCAGAATTGTTTTCATCATCATTCACATACCTACGGCGTTCAATTTCAGTGATTTCCACAAATTTTTTGACAATTTCCTCATTAGGTTTGTCTATAATTTTTCCATTTTCATCATAGAAAACAGCATCTAAAAAATAATTTCCATCAATAACTCTTTCTGGAATATAAGACCCTGAACCTATGATTATAGTATTTGGCATAATTGTGATTTTTTTAGTTTATTGTAAAATTCCTAAAGGATAGAACTACTACCCTACTCATATAAATAAGGATTTATAAATTTTATAGCACAAAAATTACAAAAAATAAATAGCCTTACTCAAAATTGTTAGCAAATATACAATAATAAATTAAATAATTATTGATTTGTCAGAGGGAAAAAATATATTTGGTATAATATATTATTTATTAGAGAGTTAATTTCATTTATAAACTTTATTTCTCATCAAAAAATTTATCCCTTACAAAGTTACAAAAAAGCCTCCCAAAAAGGAAGGCTTTAAAAATTATCTTGCTATATTTACTGCTCTCGTTTCGCGGATTACTGTTACTTTTACTTGCCCTGGGTAAGTCAGTTCATTTTGTATTTTCTCTGAAATATCATACGAAAGCTGATGAGCTCTTTCATCATTTACCTTGCTGCTCTCTACCATTACTCTCAGTTCCCTACCTGCCTGTATCGCAAACGCATTAGAAACTCCATCAAAGCTTAATGCTGCTGCTTCTAAATCTTTCAATCTCTGGATATATGATTCTAAAACTTGTCTTCTCGCTCCTGGTCTTGCTCCTGAGATAGCATCGGCTACCTGAACGATTGGAGATAATAGAGAGGTCATTTCTATCTCATCGTGGTGTGCTCCGATAGCATTGACAACTTCTGGATTTTCTCCAAATTTCTCTGCCCACTGCATTCCCAAAAGAGCGTGTGGTAATTCAGATTCTTCTTCTGGAACTTTTCCTATATCGTGCAATAGCCCTGCTCTTTTAGCTAATTTTACATTTAATCCCAACTCAGCAGCCATAGTAGCAGCTATATTTGCCACCTCTCTAGAGTGCTGCAGCAGGTTTTGTCCATAGGAAGAACGATATTTCATTCTACCCACTATTTTCACAAGTTCTGGGTGAAGCCCATGAATACCCAAATCTATTATCGTTCTCTTTCCTACTTCTATGATTTCTTCTTCTATCTGTTTGCGGGTTTTTTCTACGACTTCTTCTATCCTTGCAGGGTGAATTCTTCCATCAGTAACGAGTCTATGAAGCGAAAGGCGAGCAATCTCTCTTCTTACAGGGTCAAAACACGAAAGCAAAATAGCCTCTGGCGTATCATCTACTATAATTTCCACTCCTGTAGCCGATTCCAAAGCACGGATATTTCGCCCTTCCCTACCGATAATTCTTCCTTTAACCTCATCTGATTCTATATTAAATACTGAAACTGAATTCTCAATCGCCTGCTCTGTCCCGATTCTCTGAATGGTCTGAATAACGATTTTTCTTGCTTCGTTTTTCGCATTCATTTGAGCTTCTTCCATTATGTTCTGCACATAAGCTTGGGCTCTGGTTTTTGCTTCTGCTTTTAGAGATTCTACCAATTCTTTTTTGGCTTCATCGGCAGAATAGTTAGAAATTTTTTCTAGCATTTCTACTTTTTGAGAAATAGCTTCATTGAGTTCAGCTTGTTTTTTATCAACGATTTCAGATTTTCTTTGATATTCAGTCTGTTGCTTTTCTAAATCCTTCTCAAGTCTTGAAACTTTGCTGAGTTCATCATTTAGTTTACTTTCTTTATCCTTTGCTCTTTTCTCTACTTCCTGCATTTTTTTCTCACGAGCTTGGATATTGGCATCATGTTCTGTTTTTAATTCTAAAAACTTTTCTTTTGCCTGAACTATTCTCTCTTTCTTTATAGATTCCGCCTGTACATTGGCATTTTGAATAATATTCTCTGCGTTTTGTTTAGCATCTTTTATAATGAAATTAGCTTTGGAATTTGTGGCTTTCCTTGAATAAAGAACACCTCCCAAAGCTCCCACTACAAGACCTATTATGATATAAATTATCTCCATTATCTATTAACTATTTTATTATTTTTCTTTCCAATATTTTTACAAAAAACCCACAATAATCCATTTGTGATGTTAGAGTAAACTCCCTATCAACACGATTTGAGCTTATTTCTACTCTCTGTAATCCGACAAGATGACGGCACGCCATTGAGCAGACCTTTACTCGGTAATTGTTTAGCGTTGAGTTTACCTAAATAAAGTTAGAATTATTGCAGGCTTCATTTATTATTCTTTGTTATCCTCTTCCAGTTCCTCCAAAAAATTTATTACTTCTTTCAGCTTTTCATCAGCTTCTTTCAGCTCTCTATCTTTTTTCTGTAAATTAAACTCTGCACTTATCATAAGCCTAAGAGCAGTCATTGCAAGAGCATCCTGTTTGTCTTTGGTAGCATAGTTATCCTCCATCTCCTTTATTGTCATCTCTATATTTTTCCCTATCCTACGCACCACTTCCTCCTGCTCTGGGGTAATATACATTGCATAATACCGCCCTGCTATGTTTATTCTTATTTCCTGCTGAGCCATTACATTCCTGTATTTCTAAGATAAGCTATACATGCATCAATTTCCTTAATCAGTTTATTGATGTGATTTTTCATCAATCTATTATGGTCTGGATTACCAGAAATTGCTGAAATCAATTTTATCTTTTTTTGTTCCTCCTTCAACTCCTGATTTTCTCTCTGCTCCTCTTCATATTTCCCTTTCAGCAAATCATATTTTTTCTGCAAATCCTCATATTCTTTTGATAATTCTTTATAATCCTTATTGATTTTTAGAATTTTATCTCTTAATACAGAAAAATTTTTATCTAAATCTACTGACATCTCCAGAAGTTTGTTCTAACCTTAATACGCAAAATTACAATTTTTTTTGGATTTTTACTAAATTTTAAATTAAAAAACCATAAACTTTCGTCTATGGTTCTCTTTTTATTCAAATTTTAGAACAAACATCAGTGCATTTGTTTTTAAGGAAGACATTGTTCCTGCCCAGTAGTTAGGCGTTGTCACATTATCCTGAACTAGTTCATTATTTATCAAGAATGTTCCTCGTATGGCAGGAGTAAGTTTAAATTTAGAAAAATAAAACTGTATTCCTATCTCCGCTGACCATGCAAAATTATTCGTTCTCGTTCTAAAAGTCCCTTGCAGATTGTCATTCACACTTTTTTCATTTGACTGCAAATTCACCAGCCAATTCACCCCTCCCGCAGCGTAAGGACGAGAATTAAACCATCTATTTCCATGAAGTTCCAGCATTACAGGAACATCTACATAGGTGGATTTCACCTTTCTCAAAGTATATAAATCTCTATCCGCAGGATTTACCGCTAAAACTGCCGCGTTTTTAAAAGTAAGCTCTCGCTCCACGAACTGAATTCCTGGCTCTAGCCTGATATCCAAATAATCATTAAGTTTCATTCTTCCTATAAGTCCATCCCCAAATCCTACAGAATTTCTCACTATCACAGGGCTGTTTTGCTCTGAAAATCCGTTCGCCAGCTTCACTTTATAATCAAAACTATTGGCATTTAGATAAAAACCATAGCTGTATTTATCCACATCTATCCACTCCAGCCTGTCTGGCCTGTCCCTGATATTAAACAGCGACTGTGCGTCTGACATTGAAAAAAGTCCAAACAATGATAATATTCCAAACAATTTTTTCATCTTATTTTTTTGCTTTATAAATTGTTACAATTCCCAAACTTAATTTTTTATACTCCACTTTTGAAAACCCCAAATCTAATAAAATATTTTTCATTCTCTCCCCACAAGGAAAATTCTGCACAGAGTCTGGCAGATAGGCATACGCCTCCTTCTCACCAGAAATCATCTTTGCTAAAAATGGAAGCACTTTCCTAAAATAAAAATTATACAAAGGCGACAAAACTCCCTCCATTCTTGAAAATTCCAAAACATAGACATTTCCGTCTTCCTTGACCACTCGCCTCAGCTCACTTAAACCTTTTTCTAAGTTTTCAAAATTCCTTACTCCAAATCCAACGCTCACAGCATCGAATTTATTACTTTCAAAAGGTAAATTTTCTGCATTTGCTTTCTGAATGGTTATGTCAGCTCCCAGCTCTTTGATTTTTTTATCGGCCAAATTGAGCATTTCTTGGGACAAATCCACAGCAGTTATTTTCACTCGGAAGTTTTTCCAAAGCGCTATCGCCAGTTCACCCGTTCCTGTGGCCACATCCAAAATTTGTTTTGGGTCATCGCTCTGCATCCATTTCACTAAGCTTTTTCGCCACAAAAGGTCTATCCGAAGTGAAAACAAGCGATTAAAGAAATCATATTTCGGAGCTATTCTATCGAACATATTTTCCACTCTCAAAGTTTTATTTGAGGCAGAATCATCTACTTTCGGATTTAAGTTCGATTGATTTTCAAGCATTTAATATACCTTTCAAAATATATTCAGCGGCAAAGATATCACAAAAAAAATCAAATCTTCATTAAAAAAGCTTTTCCGATTATTTCCCTGTTCTATTTAGCAAGTCATCTATATTGGTGTCTCTTATGTCATTATCAAATTTCTTCCCTGTTTGGAACTGATAAGAGAATTTTATTGAAATTCCGCGAGAATTATTTTTAGTGTAATTATAAGTATAAATCCCGTTGATATCCGAATATTCTTTCGCTCTATTGGTATTGAAAACATCGGAAATATTCAGTGTTAAATTCGCTTTATTTTCAAACAATGGAATTCTCAGATTCAGGTCTGTATAAAAATTGGAATAATTATAATTAAACTTCTGTCTGCTGGGCGTAGAGTAATTCACAGAAACATCTAATTTCACTTTTTTGAACAAATCAAAACTATGAATGTTCTCCAAAGTCGTATAATAAGAGTGGGTTGAAAGATTATACTGCCCTGCTTTGAAACTACTGTGAGAAAGATTTATTTTATTGGTCGTATTCCAAAAATCAGCAATTTTTACAGGAATATTAATATTAAAAAGAAAAGTATTCTGATATCCAGCATTTTCAAGTTTTGAAAATAAAACCCCGCTGTTCAAGAGATTAGAAACATTGATAATGTTATTTTCTGAATAAAGATAGCGAAATACAAAAGAATATTTTTTCTTCAAAACATATCCTGCCTGTGAGATAAAATAATCCATTGGCTTCAGATGCTGATTTCCAGAACTCCACACATCGGTCTGCTCCACCATGATGGTAGGGTCATAGCTGAAAAAAGAAGGTCTGGTAAATCGTTTGGAAGCGTGAAGATAAAAAGTATGGTTTTTATCGTGAGTATATGTAACCGTTGCCGAAGGCTGAAATTTATTATAATTCACCCTGCCGTCTAATCCTTTATTCGTTTGAAAATCAGCATCAGTATATTCATTTCTTAATCCCAAATTATACTTTAATTTTCCTTTGGACAAAGAATAATTGAGATAAGCGGAATATATATTTTCATTGAAATAAAAATTCTGTGAGCGACTGTCTATAAAAGTATCAAAACTATAATAATCAGCTGTATTTCTATTGTCACTATTGGAAAATTTTACTCCAAATGAGAGCTTGTTCTGTTCGTTGATTTTTTTAGTGTAATCTGCTGAAGCTGTAAATATTTTATAATCTAATCTGCCGTTTTGGGTATAATTTTCTGAATTTAAAAATAAACCATTTGCATAAAAATCATTATAACTCCTGAACGGATTATAAAACTTCTCCAAAGCATAGTCTGCATTGATAGTCAGCTCATCATCCTTGTCTGATGAAAAGTCATACTGCAAGGAAAAAGTATGCGTTTTATCTTTGGTTTCAGAAAAATTGTTAATAAAAGAAGTCCCCGAACTGGATAAAGTCTGAGTTTTGTAGTGATAAACATAGTTTTTATCCAAATCCATATCGGCTGTATAGTTGTAAAGGAAACTCAGCTTATGTTTATCATTAAAATCATAATCCAAATTAAAGGTTGCATTATTCCCAAAACGCTTGGTTTTGCCTCCATATTCGCCCTCTCTAGTCAGCTGGTCAGTCCATTTTTGAAGGGAGTTTCCTTTCGCATCAGAATATTTTATGAAATAATCTCCAGATGCATAAACTCTGAGTTTCCCAAAGGTTGCCATATAGTTAGCATTGCTGTTATGCCCAAATTTATCATTATAATAAACGCCTGTTCCCAGCCCAAGAACCTGCCCTTCCACTTTTTTAGTTGTAATGATAATCTGCGCTGTGTAGCGACTGTCCATAGAAGCATCTGGAGTATCATTTATCTCTATACTCTTTATAATTTTGGCATCCAAAGAAGACAGAAAAGTATCAAACTGGTCAGGGCTTATTTTGACTTCTTTTTTGTTAAGAATGATTTGTATTTTATCACTTCCCAAAATTTTCAACCCATTGGAATAGCTGACATTTGGAGAAAATTTTATAATTTCAGAAACATTCTCTTTCTGCTCCAGCATTGTCCCTGAAACATTCAGTTGGTACCCTTTTAAAGTCTGTGCTACAGGCTGTTTCTTTATTATAGAAACTTCTTTTATCTCTGTAACTTTCACAGAATCTTTCTTCTCCTGTGCTAAAAACACAGCAGGAATCAACCCAATGAAATAAAATGTTTTCTTCATTCTTTTTTGTCCAAATTTAAATAAAAAAATCAGAGATTATTGCTAATTGGCTTTTTTATAGTCTTGTTCTGATTTTTAACTCACCTTTATTTATTGCTTAAAAACCATGCTCCTCCTGTCTGTAAATGATATATTTCCATACCCTGACACATTGTATTTATGATTAAAAAAACACCATCAAATATATAAATATTAAAATATCATTTCTTAGAGGAATGTATCCATATAATTTGTATTTTTGTGTTTTTTGAACTTCTCATAATATAAAATTATAAGAAGTTTTTTGAAATAACCCCCTCAAAAAAAATACTATGAATTCGAACTTTTATTTTTTACAAGAAGATTATAACTTATTATACAATATTGCCTATTTATCTGAGAAAAACCTCTATTCTGACCCAAACACCTGCATGTTTAAACTCAGACAGTTCAGTGAAGTAATGGTCAATAAAATTTATCAAATCGAACATATCCCTATTCCTATAGAGAGCAATCAGGCTTCTAAAATCAATACACTTAAAAGAGAAGGCATCATAGAGCCTATTATTTCTGATATTCTGCATCAGTTAAGACTCAAAGGCAATGATGCTGTACACTCAGTCTATGCATCTGAGGAAACTGCAGAAACGCTGTTAAAAATGGCTTACCGATTGGCTCGCTGGTTTGCATTATCTTATGGCGAAGGGACAAAGGGGCATTCAGAATTTATACTTCCTGAAAAACACTCGATTTCTGTAGATGAACTAAAATCCGAAAAAGAAGCTCAAGAAAAACAAATAGAAACACTCAAAAACAAACTTTTTGAACTTCAAAAACAGAAAGAATATTTGGAGGAAAGCCAATCCAAAGAATTTTTGTCCGCACAAAAAGAGCGTGTAAAAAAATCTCAAAAATATGCAGGAGAGCTTACTCTCTCGGAAGCTGAAACCAGAAAAATAATCGATGCTCAATTAGAAGAAGCAGGATGGCAAGCAGACTCTATTAATTTAAAATACTCCAAAGGCACTCGCCCTGAAAAAGGCAAAAATATAGCAATAGCCGAATTTCCTACTGATAAAGGCAAGGCAGATTATGCTCTGTTTGTAGGTTTGCAATTGGTAGGCATCGTGGAAGCAAAAGCTGAATATAAGGACATTTCAGCAATTATTGCTAATCAGTGTAAGGATTATGCAACCAGCATAAAATCAGAACATTCCGAATATATCATTTCCAAATGGGGAGACTATAAAGTACCCTTTGTGTTTGCTACCAATGGACGAAAATATCTGAAACAATTGGAAACCAAATCTGGAATATGGTTTTTGGACACGCGCCGAAATGATAACATTCCCAAGGCTTTACAAAATTGGAAAAGTCCACAAGGCCTGTTGGAAGATTTGGAAAAAGACATAGAAAAAGCCAACCAAAAACTTAATGAAACGCCTTACGATTTATTGAAAGATAAGGGCGGGCTCAATCTTCGTGAATACCAGATAAGAGCCATAGAAGCTACTGAAAAAGAACTAATTAACGGCAAGCAGTCGATTTTACTTTCAATGGCAACAGGAACAGGGAAAACTCGCACGATATTAGGAATGATTTATCGTTTCCTAAAAACACAGCGTTTCAAAAGAATACTGTTTTTAGTGGATAGAACTTCCCTTGGCGAGCAGGCTCATGATGTATTCAAAGAGGTACGATTGGAAGACTTACAAACCTTGGATAACTTATACAATATCAAAGGCTTAGAGGATAAAAACATTGACCGAGAAACCAAAATTCATCTAAGTACAGTTCAGGCGATGGTCAAACGGATTTTGTACAATGACAGCGAAGGTACTCCATCGGTTTCGGATTATGATTTGATTATCATCGATGAAGCCCACAGAGGATATACCCTGGATAAAGAAATGGGAGAAGATGAGTTGGAATTTAGAAATCAGGAAGATTTTGTCAGTAAGTATAGAACTGTAATAGAATACTTTGACGCTGTAAAAATAGCCGTCACTGCCACTCCTGCCCTGCACACCACCGAGATTTTCGGGAAACCTGTATTTGAATACTCGTACAGAGAAGCTGTTTTAGACGGGTTTTTAGTAGATTATAATCTTCCTCATCAGATTATCACAAAATTAAGAAAAGAAGGCGTTCACTATCAAAAAGGAGATACTGTTCAGATTTTTGACCCAGAGAAAAACGAAATTACTGATTTCTCAGAACTTGAAGATGAACTTGATTTTGATATTGAGCAGTTTAATAAAAAAATCATCATAGAGGATTTTAACCGAGTAGTACTCAATGAAATAGCCCAAGACCTTGACCCTGAAGGACAGGGAAAAACACTGATTTTCGCAGTAGATGACCAGCACGCAGACCTTATTGTAAAAATCCTTAAAGAAATCTATGCTGAGCAAGGCATTGATAATGATGCTGTTAAAAAAATTACAGGAAGTATCGGCGATAAAAAAAGAGTTTCTGAAGCCATCAAGCAGTTTAAGAATGAGAAATATCCAAATATTGCTGTTACGGTAGATTTGCTCACGACAGGAATTGATGTGCCCGAAATTACCTCATTAGTATTTTTACGCCGAGTGAAATCAAGGATTTTGTTTGAACAAATGCTGGGGAGAGCCACTCGTCTTTGTCCGAAAATCAATAAAGAAAATTTTGATATTTATGACCCTGTGGGAGTTTTCGAAAGCATCGTAGATTTCACAAAAATGATGCCTGTGGTTGCGAATCCTTCCGCTTCTTTTGAAGATATTATCAATGGAATTAACCATAGTGATGATGCTTCATCGGTAAAAAAATATGTAAATCAGCTCATTGGAAGACTGCAAAGGCGCGCCAAAAACATAGTAAAACAAGATGAAGACTATTTCCTAAATTTACAAAAAACAGCTCCACAAGAGTTTATCAGAGAACTAAAAGAACAATCAGCGGATGAAGCAAAAACATTTATCCAAAATAATATAAAAGCGATAGAATTTTTATTCCATTCTAAATCAAAATCAAATAATTACAAAATAATCAGCGGTAAAACAGACCAGATAGCTGAACGCTACCAAGGATACGGCGGAGCTGAACAGCGCCCTGAGGATTATATCGAAGAGTTTAAGACTTTTATTACTCAAAATCAGAACAAAATAGCAGCACTCAACATTCTCTGCACCCGCCCGAAGGAGCTTACCCGCGCTGAGCTCAAAAGCCTCCGACTAGAAATGGAACAAGCGGGCTATTCCATCAAGGAAATTAACCTCGCTTGGAATAAAGCCAAAAATGTGGAAATCACTACAGATATTATCGGTATTGTCCGTACATTGGCTCTAGGCAATGCTTTGGTAGATTATTCTGTTCGTCTGGAAAATGCCTTCAAAAAACTCAAAAATCATCGTCAATTCACAAAAATTGAAGAAAAATGGCTTGAACGCATCGAAAAACACCTCGTAAAAGAACAATTCATCGACAGCGAAAGTTTTAATACAGGAGCTTTCAAAAACGAAGGCGGCTATGAAAAAATCAACAAAGCCTTTAAGAATCAGTTAGATGAAATTGTAGATGAACTGAAAGAGTATTTGTTTGTGGGATGATGGTTAAAACTTGGAATAA
>CAUPCB010000005.1:0-61726 GCA_963509715.1 uncultured Flavobacteriaceae bacterium
GCAGGAACACCTCTTTCTTTCAGCTCTTTACTTTGGGCTGTACACCATTCTATTCCCACCTGTTTCACATCGGCAGCGGTTTTGCATTTTGTAATTTCAATCACCAAATCATCTGGCAAATCCACCTTAAAACGATACGGAAGCATACTCAGCTGGCTTTTAGCAGTGATAGGTTTCAGCCCTGGGATTATCGGAATAGTGATGCCCTCTTCCCTGCATTTATCCACGAATTCAAAGAATTTTTGGTTATCAAAAAACATCTGCGTTACTACATAGTTTGCTCCTGCTTCTTGTTTTTTCTTCAGGTTCAATACATCCTGATGCAGACTCGCCGCCTCCATGTGTTTTTCTGGATAACCCGCAACACCAATGCAGAAATTGGTCGGCGATGGCAGTTCTATATTATGGTCTAGATAAATCCCATCATTCATTTGTTTGATTTGATGAACTAATTCTGAGGCGTGGGCGTTTCCGTTTTTTTCTGGTTTGAAATAAGTCTCAGACTTCATCACATCACCACGAAGAGCCATCACATTATCTATCTCCAAGAAATCCAAATCTATCAGGAAATTCTCCGTTTCCTCTCTATTAAAGCCTCCACACAAGATATGCGGAATAGCATCTATATGATATCTGTTCTGAATTGCTGCGCAGATACCCACCGTTCCTGGGCGTTTTCTTACCACTCTTCTTTCCAGCAGTCCGTTTTCACGCTCTTTATATTCATATTCTTCTCTGTGATAAGTCACATTAATAAAACTAGGTGAATACTCCAAAAGAGGGTCTATAGCATCAAAGAACAAATTGATATTCTGTCCTTTAAGTGGTGGTAAAATCTCAAACGAAAAAAGGGTCTTACCATTGGCTTTTTCTATGTGTTCTGTTACTTTCATGATTGTCTATTTTGTTGTTTATTTTTAAATCTATACGCTACGCCCAAAGCTACGAAATTATCTGATTCCGATTTAAAAACAGAAAATACTGCTATGGCGTCTAATTGTAAATCATTGGTTAAGAGATATTCCAGCCCAGCAGATAAATTATGTTTTGGTCTGGTCTGTCCGTATTGATAGGCTCTATTTCCTGCTCTTGTCCCCAAACATTTATTCCTAATAATAATAAGAATAATGCATACCAACTTATTCTCATTCTCTATTCAAACCTTATTTAAATATTTTGTTTTCCTGCCAAAATAGGACTCAGCCATTTTCTAGCAAATTTCTCATCTACGCCCTTTCTTTCGGTATAGTCTTTCAGCTGGTCTTCACAGATTTTACCAACTCCGAAATATTTCGCCTTTGCATTAGCGAAATAATACCCCGAAACCGCCGCCGTAGGATACATCGCCAGACCAGCATCCATCAGCTCTATACCGATAGTCTCTTTCACTTTCAAAAGTTCCCAAATCGTAGCCCTTTCCAAATGGTCTGGACACGCTGGATAGCCAGGAGCAGGGCGAATACCCTTGTATTCCTCATCTATCAACTCCTCATTGCTAAGGTTTTCATCCGCTGCATATCCCCAGTATTCTTTTCTCACTTTCCAATGCAGAAATTCCGCAAACGCCTCCGCAAACCTATCCGCCAAAGCCTTCGCCATGATGGTAGAATAGTCATCATTTTGAGCTTCATAATATTTCACCAATTCATCCGTACCAAAACCAGCCGTCACTGCGAAAGCACCTATATAGTCTTGTTTCCCAGTGCTTTGCGGCGCTATAAAATCCGACAAAGCGAAATACTCCTTCCCTGCTGATTTTTTCAGCTGCTGGCGAAGTGTTCGGAAAACGAATTCTTCCCCATCTTTATCTAAAATAATATCATCTCGGTCATTAGAATTAGCTGGGAAAAGCCCAAAAATAGCCTTGGCTTTAAGCAGTTTTTCGTTTAGAATTTTATCTAAAATCACCTGTGCATCAGCCCAAAGTTCACGAGCCTGCTCTCCTACTTTTTCATCTTCCAAAATATCTGGATATCTGCCGTGCAAATCCCAGCTTCGGAAAAACGGAGACCAATCCACGAAAGGAAGAAGCTCACGGAAATTCTGATCTTCAATCACTGTAATTCCTAATTTTTTAGGCTTAATGATGGTTTCGTTTTCCCAGTCTATTTTAAATTTCTTTTCTCTCGCTTCCTCTATGGATACATATTCTTTGTCTGTCTGTCTCGCCAAAAATTTCTCCCTAAACTCATCATACTCTTTCTTAAGCTCTTTTTTGTATTCAGCAGATCTTTCTTCGCTCAATAGCGAATTTACTATATTCACCGTTCGCGAGGCATCTCCACCATGCACCACGGTATTTCGGTATTTTGGTGCAATTTTCACAGCGGTATGGGCTTTAGAAGTTGTCGCACCTCCTACCAACAGCGGAAAATCCAGATTTTGCCTGTCTAATTCAGATGCCACATATTCCATTTCATCCAGACTCGGCGTAATCAAACCACTCAGCCCAATGATATCCACCTTTTGTTCTATCGCTGTCTGAATGATTTTTTCACAAGGCACCATCACGCCTAAGTCTATAATTTCGTAGTTGTTACACGCTAGCACCACACCCACGATATTTTTACCAATATCATGAACATCACCTTTCACCGTCGCCAAAAGAATTTTACCATTAGAAGGCTTAGAAGTGTCTTTTTCTGCTTCTATAAATGGTTCTAAATAAGCCACTGCTCGTTTCATCACCCTTGCAGATTTTACCACTTGCGGAAGAAACATTTTTCCACTCCCGAAAAGGTCGCCCACTACGCTCATCCCAGTCATTAGGTTAATTTCTATGACATCCAGCGGTCGCCTTGCTTCCTTCAAAGCCGCTTCCATATCCTCCTCGATGAATTTGTCCACGCCTTTTACTAATGAATATGTGATGCGTTCCTGCAAAGGCTGTTCGCGCCAAGATAGGTCTTCTACTTTTTCTTTTTTGACTGATTTTACTTTTTCGGAATAGTCCAGCAAACGCTCCGTAGCATCATCTCTTCGGTCTAATATCACATCTTCTACCAGTTCCAAAAGGTCTTTTGGGATTTCATCATAGACTTCCAGCATGGTAGGGTTTACGATTCCCATATTCATCCCTGCCTTTATGGCATGATACAAAAACACTGAGTGCATTGCTTCCCTCACTGCATCATTTCCTCTAAAAGAAAACGAAACATTAGAAACTCCGCCACTCACAGACACATATGGAAGATTCTGACGAACCCACCTTGTCGCTTCTATAAAATCAATTGCATTTCGTCTATGTTCCTCCATTCCTGTAGCCACAGGGAAAATATTAAGGTCAAAAATAATATCCTCTGGTGGAAAGCCTACTTTATCCACTAAGATTTTATACGAACGCTCCGCGATCTCTATTCTTCGCTGGTAATTATCGGCTTGGCTCACTTCATCGAAAGCCATTACAATAACCGCCGCGCCGTATCTTTTTATAATTTTCGCTTGGCGAATAAACTCCGCTTCTCCTTCTTTCAAACTAATAGAATTCACCACTGATTTTCCCTGAACCACCTGCAGACCAGCTTCTAAAATCTCCCAGCGGGAAGAGTCTATCATAATCGGAATACGAGCAATATCAGGCTCTGAAGCTATCAGATTGAGAAATTTCACCATCGAGGCTTTCCCATCTATCAGTCCGTCATCCATATTTACATCCAAAATCTGGGCTCCACCCTCCACCTGATTTCGGGCAATTTCTAAAGCTTCTGTAAAATTTCCTTCACCTATCAGCCTCAAAAATTTCTTCGATCCTGCTACATTTGTCCGCTCTCCTACATTCACAAAATTAGATTCTGGCGTAATTATGAGCGGCTCAAGCCCTGAAAGTTTTAAATATCTCATGTATGGCTATTTTCAGTTAAAATTATAAAAATCCAAAGGTAAGTTTTTTAAAAAACATAAAAAAATAGGAAGGCAAAATTTTACCTTCCTATTTGTTATGAAACATTGAACAATTTTAAATTATTCTTTGATAGTAGCAATACTTACTCTGTTCCAATCTGGTTCTGAGAACATGTGACCAATACCATTTCCTTCTGCTACGATACGATCTGCATTAATTTTGTATTGTTTAATAAGAACAGCTTTAACTGCTTCAGCACGAGCTTTAGCGATTCTTTCGTTAACTTCGATACTTCCTTCTGGTGAAGCAAATCCTTTGATAACAACTTTACTGTTAGGATATTTCTTCAAATAAGTAGCGATTCTAGCTACATTCGGCTGTTGAGAAGGAGCGATGATAGTTTTTCCTTGTGCGAAAGTAACTACAGATTCTAAAGTTCTCTTAGTTTTTACTACTTCAGTTTCTACTTCTACTACTTCTGGTTTTCTGTTACGAGCTTCAGCCAATTCTCCTTCTAATTCGTGGATACGCTTTTTAGCATCTCTCAATTCTTCACGAAGTGGTCCAGACTTATCTTCTACTACTGGTGCAGCAGGCGCTTGAGCTGCAGTGAAGTGGTGAGCTCCATTGCTTCCTTTAAATCTATAAACAAGACCTAAACTAGCTTGTGTATAAGAATGCAATGAGTTAAGGCTGTTTGCATGTTGTGGAATTGGTTTATCAATCGCATATAAGATTGATGGACTAAACTTAACTGCCCAAGCTTTAGAAGAACCTAAGTTAAGCAAGAAGTTTGCACCAAACTTAACTGTCATTCCACTCACATCGTTATTTTTTCCCGGCTTGAAAGAATGGAACCATCCTGGTCCAGCAACTGCTTCTACCTCAAACTTACGAGGTTCTCCTTTGTAACCTCCAAAGATGTTGCTAAGGTTGAAGTTACCTAACATAGCTACATTTACATGCTCAATAGCCAATGGATTATAACCACTTCTCACATTATCATTGATATATGCTGTACCATCCAATCCAAGACGGAAGTTAGGAGAAATCTGCTTTCCTACTTCTGCACCGAAGCTAAGTCTTGTAGACTTAAAGAAAGGATGTCCTGTAGTTGGAGTATATCCTCCTACATTCACACCTACTTGCCAGTTATCAAAAAATTTACCATAGCTAATACTGCTAACACTCTGTGCATTAGCTGCTACTGCAGCACCTGCTAACATTACTGATAAGAAAATCTTCTTCATTTCTAAACTAATTTTATGAATTAATGGCGCAAATATACATTTTATTTTGAAATAACATATTTATTTTATGATTTTTTAACACTTTTTAAGTGTTTTTTCTTGGTTTATAGTCTTTTGCAAGGTCTGCAAGAGCCTTTATATGCTCTGGTGTAGTTCCACAGCAACCACCAATAATGTTTATCAATCCTTTATCCAGATACTCTTTTATCTGCTCTGCGGTTTGCTCAGGCGTTTCATCATACTGCCCAAAGGCATTGGGAAGCCCTGCATTTGGATGAGCAGAAATCCTAAAACGAGTTTGTGGAGCAATAGCCTCTAAATAAGGAACAAGCTGTTTTGCACCCAAAGCACAATTAAACCCAATGCTCAGCAAATCCAAATGAGAAACCGAAATAAGGAAAGCCTCCGCAGTCTGTCCGCTCAGGGTACGCCCAGAGGCATCAGTAATAGTCCCTGAAACCATCGTAGGAATGCGGATTCCTCTCTCCTCCTGAATTTCATCAATCGCGAAAAGAGCCGCCTTTGCATTGAGTGTATCAAAAATAGTTTCCACCAAAAGAATATCCACTCCACCATCTAATAATGCCTCCGCCTGCTGTTTATAAGCTTTTCTAAGTTCATCAAAGGTAATGGCTCTGTAACCTGGGTCATTCACATCTGGGCTGAGACTGGCTGTTTTATTCGTAGGCCCGATAGCCCCTGCCACAAATCTCGGTTTGTCTGGAGTTTTAGCAGTATAATCATCACATGCTTTTCGGGCAAGTTTTGCTGATTCATAGTTCAGTTGATAAACAAAATCCTCCATATGGTAGTCCGCCATCGCAATGGTCGTGCTGGAAAAAGTATTGGTCTCTATAATGTCTGCCCCAGCCTCCAAATATTGTCTGTGGATTTCATCTATCACACTAGGTTTGGTGATAGAGAGCATATCATTATTCCCTTTCACAGGATATGCCCAATCATGAAACTGCTCGCCGCGATAGTCTTCTTCGGTAAGATTATACTTCTGAATCATGGTTCCCATAGCTCCATCCAGAATCAAAATCCGATGCTCCAATGCATCATTTAATTGTTTTGTATTTTTCAAATTTATTTTATTTAAATATTAGTTTCCTATTTCTATTCCTTTATTCTTCAAAAATTCACACGCTTCATCATTGATATTAAAAGCAGTTATTCTCTTTAATCGAGGAAAATTTTCTACATCCTCAAAAGACTGAACATTATAAATCTCATCCTCGCCATCCCACTGCGGAGAAATCTGCATGTAGATTTCATTTCCTCCATCTTGATAAAGTTCTGTGATTTTTTCTGTCCATTTTTTAGGAATTTCCAAATTTCGGAAATATTCCAAAGCTTCTGGAATAGGCTCATAGCCCTCCTCATCTGGATTTATCACCCGCTCTGCGTATTCTACAAAATCATAAATATCAAATTTTGGTTTTAGTAAATCCTGATTATACATCAGTTCTTCTATAACCAATAATTTAAAATTAAAATCCTTAAAATCAATAACTTCGCCTTTTTCCTTTTTAAATTTATATGGATTTTTCTTTTTAGATTTAAGCTTTGGTTCGTTCTGACAAATACAGACACTCATGATTTCCTGTGGCTGACTGTTTTCTTCTTTTTCGCTGGCTATACGGGCAGAAATCTCCATTTTACCAACATTAAATTCAACAAAAAGATAATCCTCTTTTTTGATTTTAATCGCCTCTTGATAAGGTTTTCCATCAATCAAAAATTCTCCAGAAAAAGGGTTTTCAGGAGAAAATGGATAAGGTTTGGTTTTTGAAATCTGCAGATTCAGTTCCACCACCTTTCCTTGGAATTTCTCCAAAGCATCAATCCCTAAATCATCCCAAGAGTAGCGCGAAGGAAGCACATAACCATCATCAGCCCTACCATCACTCATTTGAATACGGGTAGGCTCGCCCAAAATTTCTTTTAAATCAGAATATAAAAACGGAAAAGAAAAAACTTTTCCATTTATCTTAAAATTCTCTTTATCAACATGAATAGTGACTGATTTCCTCTCCTTTTTTCCGAAAATTTTATCCAAGAAACTCATGTTTATTTCTTTTTGTCCATATATATTTTTTTATATTCTTCTGTAATAGGGCCTTTGTTCTTTTCAAATTCAAATATATACTTGTCATCATGCCCATAAGCTCCAATACCTACTGCTTCAAAGGTTTTAGGATTAGCTCCTTTGGCTATTTTATTACGACAAAAAACTCTGTATTGGTCTTTGATGTAATATGAGCTCACGATTTCTGCTGTTTTATAATCCAAAGAATCTATTCTCTCTTCATGATAGTAGTAGTATTTATCATCTTTTCCCCAATCTTCATCTATCGCTATAAATTTTTTTGGATCTACATTTTTCAGCTGGTCGTAAATATGATAAACTCCTTTCTTATCACGCCCCCAGTTATCTTTTATCACTTGGAAAGTTCTAGGGTCAGCTCCCTTTACTGCATTATTATCTGGGCTACCATACTGGAGCATATATACATTATCTTTATCCCTCCAATAATAGCCCTCAATCTGCTCAAAAGTAGCTGGGTCTGCTTTCAGCTTAGCAAGTTCCAAAAATACATAATTTTTATCCTTACCCAAATCAAGGTCCACATCATTTTTTATAACTTCAAATGTTTCTGCATCAGCATCTTCTACAAGGGTGGTTTCTTTGGACATATTGCCGCCGTGTATCCACTTATAGTAGACCTTACCATCCTTTACTTCGTATCCTAAATTACACGAAATAAGAATAATATTCAATATTAGAAATAAACTAAAATATTTTGCTGATATTTTCATTCTGATTTTAAAATTTATTCCAAATCTTACTCCAAAGCCTGTTTCAAATCTGCAATAATATCTTCTACATTTTCCAGCCCTACCGAGCAGCGAACCAGCCCTGCTGTGATGCCCACTTCGTTTCTTTCTTCCTCGCTTAGTTTAGAATGCGTAGTAGAAGCTGGATGGGTCACTATGGTTCTAGTATCTCCCAGATTGGCTGATAATGAACACATTTTGATTTTATTTAAGAAATTTCTTCCGCCTTCTACACCGCCTTTCACTTGGAATGCTACGATGCTTCCACCCAATTTCATTTGCTTTTTGGCAACTTCATGGTTCGGGTGTGATTTCAAAAACGGATATTTCACAAACTCTACATTAGGATGTTGTTCTAAAAACTCTGCTACTTTCAGCGCATTTTCGCAGTGTTTCTCTACTCTTAGAGCCAATGTTTCCAATGATTTAGATAAAACCCAAGCGTTAAATGGTGACATTGCAGGCCCTGTATTTCTCGCAAAAAGATAAATTTCACGAATCAAATCTGCTCTACCCACAGCGACACCACCGAGAACTCTCCCCTGTCCGTCGATAAGTTTCGTAGCCGAATGCACCACGATATCAGCACCATATTTTATAGGCTGCTGGATGTATGGCGTAGCAAAACAGTTATCCACCACGAAAAGCAAATTATGTTTCTTGGCGATTTTTCCCATTTTCTCCAAATCCAAAACCTCTATCGCAGGATTGGTGGGAGTTTCCAGATAAAGAATCTTGGTTTCTGGGCGGATGTATTTTTCTATATCTTCCTCATGTGCTTCGAAATAAGTGGTATTGATATTCCACTTCGGAAAGTATTTCGTGAAAAGTGTATGTGTAGAACCAAACACCGAACGGCAGCTGAGTATGTGGTCGCCCGCTGAAAGCAGAGATGCCAGCGTGCTATATATCGCCGCCATTCCCGTAGCAAAAGCGTAGCCCGTTTCAGCTCCTTCCATTTTAGCGATTTTATCGACAAATTCAGTTACATTTGGGTTGGTAAATCTACTGTAAAGATTCTTTGGTTTTTCCTCCGCGAAACTCGCCCGCATATCCTCTGCATCCTCAAAAATAAAACTTGATGTAAGGTATAGCGGCACCGAATGCTCATCATACTGAGTTCTTTCTGTCTGTGTACGAATAGCAAGTGTTTCGAAATTTTGTTTATTGTTTTCCATGTTTTTTTATTGTTTTTTATGATACATTCTTTCCAAACGAAAATAAGAAAATTTCAATCTGATCTGGTTCGCATTCCAGCTCCTTTGAAAGTTCACTCATTTCCTCTAAATACTTAGAATATTTTTTAACAGCCTGCTCTCTCTTTAATGAAGATAACTGATTTAATTCTGATATTCTTTTTCTATTAATTACATTCAGAATTTGGTCATCTAAAATAAGCGCTTTAAAGCCATCTATTTTAGCATTCAGAAAATATAAAAATTTAGACACCGTAGATATCCCTAATCCTTTTATTTTTGAAACATCTTTGACCAGTTCCTCTGTTGAAACATTATTATTTTTATATTTTTCTAAAATTATTTTTAATTCTTCCAAATTCTCTTTTTCCAACAACTTCTCTATATTATTACCTCTTCCTCTGGTTGGATATCCCCATAACAGCACTTTAAAAATAAATTCTTCTATTGATTTAGCATCTTCAAAAAGCATTTCTCTATTTAATCTTACCATTTCACCATTTCCATAAGTAGAAAAAATTTTTCCTAAATAATCATGATTAGATATAATTTCACCCCAATTTTTTCTTTCTATAAGAAATGATTGTTTTTTATATGGGAAACTGCGAATAAAATCTTTATAATCAGAAATTTTAACACTATTCTCTTCTAAAAAGTTATCTTCTCGTTTTTTCCTTTCCTCCGTGTTCATTTAAATAAGTATTTATTAAAAATTCTACTTTCCCTCCAGCTCTGCCAGCTCATCTTCATCCAAATCTTCTTTTAGGATAATTCCATAATCTGGGTGTATCACATAGAGTCCTTTCTCTAAATCTTGTGCATATTTCTCAAAAAAATCTTTCAGAGATTGCGCTTCTATACTGCGATCTGCATCATCATGCCACATTTGTATTATCTGCCCTCGTTTTCCTTCTTTTGATGGGTCTAGGTCTATCATTTTGCCGTTACCTCCTCCATCGGCTGTTAGAGAAATCCATTTGGGATTCCACCAAAAATCAGGTTTTATCCCTTCCTCTGGACTGCAGCCATAGTCTTTATCATCTTCTGAAAAATCACCATCATCATATAAATCTTTCCAGATTTTATATTCATCTATAATTCTATCAATAGTGAGCCACTCTTCTCCCATTAGACAATAGCCTTCTTTTTCTCCATTATGGATGCGGTAGATTTCCTTAAAATCCTCTGGTAGAGCGTATCCTAAGACTTCTTCTAATCTCCCAAAATCCTCATCAGTCGCTCCATCATTTAATTGATATTCAAAAAAATCATCCTTATATTTTTCTTGCAAAATATTGATTTGCTTTTCTATTCTTTCAAGAATTTCTTTCATCTTATTTAAACTTAAAATTTAATTAACAAAGTCGCAATATATCACCGAAAACTCCTCTTGCAGTCACTTTCGCACCTGCACCCGCTCCCATGATAACTATTGGGTTTTCTCCGTAACTCTCAGTATAAATTTCAAAAATAGAATCCGAACCTTTCAGCTGTCCAAGCGCAGAACTTGCAGGAACAGACACCAGTTTCACATCCAAAATCCCTTTGTCTTGGCTCAAATCTCCATGTAAATCCCCCACATAGCGAAGCACATGATTTGGCTCTTGGTTTTCTTTAATAGACTGATATTCAGCATCCAGCTCTCCCAATCTAGAAATAAACTCATCTTTTTCTATTTCCCCCAAATTCTCTGGGATAAGGTTTTGGATATTGATATCGCTGAATTCATTGATTAAATCTAATTCTCTCGCCAAAATAAGCAGTTTTCTAGCTACATCATTCCCACTCAAATCCTCACGAGGGTCTGGCTCTGTAAATCCTTTGTCCATCGCTTCTTTGACAATGGTAGAGAATTTCTCATCGCGCACCGAAAAATTATTAAAAATATAGCTGAGTGACCCCGAAAAAACACCTTTTATTCTCGTAATATTTTCTCCTGAAAGGTGGAGAAGTTTGATAGTGTCTATCAGCGGCAGCCCTGCTCCTACATTGGTTTCATAGAGATATCTTTTCTTGTTTTTATCCAAAGTTTTTCGCAGATTTCTGTACTCTTGTATCGGTAAAGTATTGAAAATCTTATTAGAAGAAACGATGTCAAAACCATTTTCTACGAAAGTTGGATAATTCTTTACAAAATCTTTACTCGCTGTATTATCTACTAAAACCAAGTTTTCAAACTGATTTTCTTTCACAAACTGAAACAAATCCTGCAAAGTGTTTTCCGAGCTGCCAAAAAGCACTTTTTGTCGCCAGTCGCTACCAAAACCACCTTTATTGAAGACTATATTTTTAGAATTGGCTATCGCAATGATTTTCAGATGAATACGCTTTCTATTCTGAATATCATATGAAGAATCCAAAATCTGCTCTATCAGCGTACTGCCCACATTTCCATGCCCTACCAGCACCAAATGCACAGTTTTCACTTTCCCAAAAATCTCAGTTTCTACGATATTTTTTACCTTATCTACCTGATTATCAGAAACTACCAAATTAACTCTTCCTGCTGACGCTACCTGATTGAGAAGCAGAGGGAATATTTTATTTTTTTGTAATTCCGAAAGGATTTTTTGGAAATTGTCCGTTACCAGACCTATAACAGCCAGATTATCAATACTATAAATCTGACTAACGATTCCGCTCTTCAGTTCCTTATCAAATTCTTGTCTAAGGCTTTCCACCGCCGTTTCTGCCTGATGCTCATCCACCAAAACAGAAATTCCGTTTTCTATCGCCTGCTGAGAAATCACCCCTACACTGACTCCCGCATTCTGCAAAGCATTAAAAATACGAGAATCTATCCCTATCTGCCCTAAGAAATCTCTCCCTTCGAAATTAACTATCGCTTTATTTTTGTAAATCGTGATTACATTATTTTCTTCCATATTATATCGTGTTGATTTTTAAATAATTTTACCTAAAATTTCGTTTAGCTGTTCATATTCCATCAAAAAGGCATCATGCCCGTGGATGGATTTTATCTCGTGATGATACACATTTTTACCATTATTTTTCAGAAAATCATAAGAATTTTTAATCTCAAAAGCAGGATAGTGTAAATCCGAATCCACTCCTATGAGATGTATTTCCGAATTGATTTTAAGCAAATCTTCTTCCTTAGCATCAATAGTTTTAAGAAGCTGATTCATAAGCCGATACGCCTTTATATCAAACCTATTATCCAAGGCTGTTCCATGATAATTGAGCCAGTCGTGAGATTTTAGAATATTCTTCTGTTCGTCCTGCTCCCTTTTAAACCTCTGGTTAAGAGACTTTGGTGTACGATAGTTGAGCATCGCATGAATACGGGCTTTTTCGAGTGGTCTGTCTTCGCTTTCGAGCAGAAATTCCTGCACCAGACACTGTGAATGCAGCCAGTCTGTCGTCTTATAATCCGTAGCCACAGGAATGAATTTTTTAGCCAAATAAGGCGCTATACAGAGCATTTCCCAAGCGATAGACCCACCGACAGAACCTCCCACCAAGGCATAAAGCTCATCTATTTCAAGGTTTTCCAACCCTAAAACGAAAAGCCTCGCCATATCTTTTGCGGTAAAGTTTTTATAATTGTCAATGAAAAAACCATCATAACCATTCCCCGCCACATTAAAGCAGACAACGGTATATTTCTGTAAATCTATCACACTCCCATACCCCACGAGGGTTTTCCACCAACCCTTTTCGCCAGCCACATTAGAGTTTCCTGTAAGGGCGTGATTGACCAAAATCACAGGCGCTGTATGCAGTTTTTGCCCAAAGACTTGGTAACTCAGCGGGAAATCAGTATACAACACCCCGCTCTGAGTAGTGAAATTATCTATTTTAAGATGATTAAGCAGCGAACTTTCCAATTTTGTTTAATTTTTTACTCTTGAAAATGCTACTTTATTGAAAAATGTAGTGTTCGTTATCTCCCTCTTTTAGCGAGTAGAATTTAGCACCTTCTCCGTGAGTATTTGGAGGGTTGCTAAGGTTTCACAGAGTCTAATCTCTCCACCTTTCTTGATAACATTTTCAAAATTATTGACTAATGCGAGACAAATATAATACGATTTTTTTGATTTTGCAAGATATAAATTTAGAAAAATTACTCTTTCCCTGTATAGTAGTTATAATCTTTGATAATCTTATCTATAAATTGCTTTTCGGTAAGTTCCCTGTGGTCTATTTCTAATTTAAGGATTTCTTTTATTTTATTAGATAACTGATGCAAAATAATCTTGTCATAGGTAATCACCGCTTTTTGATAATTAGACTTTATAATCCTCATGTCATTATCAGACAATAGCACAACCTGCGGAAAATCAGGAACATAATCCTGCTGAAGATTTTCCAAAATCGTATGAGAAATATTGATTTTATTTTTAAGTGAAATCACCGCTGTTCCAGAGACCATTCCTCCGAATCTTTGATTGTTTTTAGAGACAATGACCGTGATAAGCCCCACTACTCCCCCATTAGAAAAAACATCTATAATTCTGAAAATCCAGCGCACAAAATAATCTCCAAAACTCGCCTGGTATCCATCTATTTTCACTACTCTGATTTTCATTATTTTCTTTCCAAAAGTCTGACCCTCCATCAGGCTCTCACAGACCAAAGTATAAAGATGAATCGGCAGGGTAATTATCCCAAAAAAAGCCATCACAGTCCATTCATCCCAATTTTTAAATACATTATCTACACTTAAAACTTTAAATAAAATGATAAAAAGCACAATCATATAGGCTGCTTTGATAATCATATCAATGAAAAAAGCCAATATTCTATCCCCTATGCTGGCAATATTAAAATTAATATTTACATTTTGTGATGTATTTATTGCAATTTTAGACATATTTTTACTAATTTAGCCGAATTATGAGAGAAGTTTTTTTTATTAGGCAAAATAAAGAAAAATGGTTGGAAATAGAGCAGGTTATTGATGGAAAAATTAAAAAAAATCCAGATGACCTGTCTTCTTTGTATATAAACTTGGTCAATGATTTGTCTTTTTCACAGACTTATTACCCGAAAAGTAACACTACTATTTATCTAAACCATCTCTCCAGTCAGATTTTTCAAAAAATCTACAAAACCAAGAGAATAGAGCAAAATAGGCTTTTATATTTCTTCAAAACGGAAGTTCCTCTTTTGGTGTATGAAAATTATAAATTCTTGCTTTACGCCTTTTGTTTTTTCTTGATTTTCACAGGGATAGGCGTTCTCTCGGCTCATTATGACACTACATTTGTGGAGCTTATTTTAGGGGAAGGCTATGTAAATATGACCATAGAAAACATAGAAAAAGGCAATGCTGTGGGCGTTTATCAGCAGGGCTCCAATTTTGGGAGTGCTGTTGCTATTATCCTAAACAACCTCCGTGTGGGTGCTTACCTATTTATTTTAGGAGTTTTCGCAGGATTAGGAACTTTGCTTTATTTCTTGTATAACTGCATTATGCTAGGGGCTTTTCAGTATTTTTTCTATCAGCATGGGGCGCTGGAAGACAGTATGAGAGGCATCTGGATTCATGGAGTTTTTGAGATTTTCAGTATGGTAGTAGAGGCTATGGCAGGGCTTATGCTGGGGAGTTCTATTTTGTTTCCGAAAACTTATTCTAGGTTTAATTCCTTTAAAATAGGAGCAAAAAATGCCATTAAAATATTTGTCAGCACCATTCCTTTTACTATTATTGCAGGAATTTTAGAAGGATTTGTCACCCGCTATGCTTTGAAAATGAACGAGATTTTCAATTCTGTTTTGATTTTGGGAATGTTGGCGTTCATTAGTTTTTATTATTTTGTATATCCTTATTATGTTAATAAAAAATTAAAAAACAATGTTTGAATTTTATAAAAGAAGAGATTTCGGTGGTTTGATTTCCGATTCTTTTGCTTTCTTCAAAATCTACGGGAAGAACTATTTCAAGAATTATTTCTTGATAAACGGTCTGATACTGATACTGATGATGGTATTGGCAGTAGTGGGCTACCGCGAGTTTTTTTCTCAGATGTTTGGTTCTAATATGGAAGGACAAAGCCGATATTTTGAGGAATATTTTGAGGAGAATATAGGAACTTTGATTTTAATAACATCACTGATTTTCATATTGTTTTTGGCGGCGGCTATTATTAATTATTGTTTCCCTGTGCTATACATGAAAAGAGTCAGCGAAACGGGAAATCCAGACATCAAAACCGATGAAATACTGAACGACCTGAAGAAAAATGCAGGGAAAATTCTTATCTTATTTTTAGGATTATTATTTATCATTCTTCCTTTGGCTCTGATAGTTTTTGGTATCAGTTTCTTATTGGTTTTCTTACTGATAGGACTGATTTTGATTTTCTTTTTAGCTCCTATCGTGATGAATACTATCAATTTTCTTCTGTTTGATTATTTCCACACGGAACGAGGCTTCTTTGGTTCTCTTTCCTATGCCATCTCTGCTCAGTTTAACTATCCGAACAGAGAAGGAAAATCACCTTTTTGGAAATATTGGGGCTCTACAGTAGTTACATATTTTATCATACAAACGGTAATCTCTATATTTACCTTTATCCCTATGTTTTTCACTATATTAGGGGCTTTGAGTGTAGGAGATGCATATGATTCAGATAGTGGCAACGGAACAGCTTTTGCATTGATTATCATTTATGCAGTGGTGATGTTCATTAGTTTTTTAGCGAATAATTTGATTTATGTAAACGCTGGACTGATGTACTATGACAACCGCACTGACCTTCATAGAAAAATGGATTTATCTGAAATCGAAACTATTGGACGGAATGAGATTTAAGTTTGTTGCACTTTTAATTTTCTTCGGCAGTTTAGAGCTTTTTCACGGGCAGGCTTCAACAGATGAAATAGAACTAGATAATGTTCCTGAGCAGATATTAGATAATAATGCCTATGAGGAGCGGAAAATGGATTCTTTGCTGAACTCCATAAAGGAAACCGATGATGTAATTTTCCCTAAAACTTTTCCAGAAAACTATAAAAATAAGTATAAGTCCAAAGAGTATGACTATACTGCCACCAAACCAAGAGAATCTCTCTGGGAAAGGCTGCAAAGAAAATTCATAGAACTTTTAGAATCTATTTTTGGAAGTATCAATTCTAATAAACCTTTTGATTTCGCGGAAAGCATAATGAGATTTTTAGCCATTATCATCATAGGTTTTGTGCTTTATTTCTTGATAAAATTCCTTATCACAAAAGAGGGCAGCTTCTTCTTTGGAAAGAAAAACAAAAAAATCAATATAGAAGTGAATGAACTTCATGAAAATATCCATGAAATCAACTTTCAGGAAAGCATCAAAGGCTATGAAAGAAATGGTGATTTCAGATATGCGGTGAGGTATCAGTTTCTTTGGATTTTAAAGATATTAGCGGACAAAAACATCATAGAGTGGAATCCTGAAAAAACCAACCGAGACTACATGAGCGAAATCAAAGAAAAACAACTGCAAGGAAAATTTCGAGATGCTACTAAAATCTTTGATTATGTATGGTATGGGGAATTTGAAATTGATGAAAATTCTTACCACAAAATGAAAGAAAAATGGTCAGTTTTTCATGAAAAAATATAAGCTGAATGAACAAAACATTTAGAATTTATGGAATAATACTTGTCATCGTTTTGGTGATACTGGGACTGATGGAAGTCAATAAAACCGAGGTCATAGACTGGCGGAAAAACTTTGACATTCATAAGAAAACTCCCTTTGGGCTGTATGTTTTCAACCAAGAAGTAAATGGACTTCTCAAAAATGTAGAGCGTGTGGAGGAATCGCCGTTTAATTATTATAAACAAAACCCTAACCTTCCTCCTCATAACATTCTGGTTTTCAACAAACATTTTGATGATGAGTCTTGGAAAAAAATCTTAGAACAAACAGAAAAAGGTGCTAATGTATTGGTTATCGATAAAGTCTTCTACTCCTTACCTGACACCATAGATATATCTTACAAATATCTGAATGACATTGATGATGATAAAAAGCTGACTTTCCATCTATTAGACAAAAAAATGAAAAACAGCATCTTGATAGATAAAGCGCCTTCTGGAACAGGTTTTAAAGAAATAAACTCCGGTCAGAAAATTTTAGGTTACATCGAAAAAGATGGGAAGAAAGTAAGTTTTAATTTTATCCAAGTTCCTTTTGGAAAAGGTAATTTTTATCTTCATTCGGAGCCGCTTATTCTGACCAATTATTATCTCCTAAAACCCGAAGGGCATAAGTATGTAGAAAATGTATTCTCATACCTACCGAACAACAAAACTATTTGGTTTACAGAAAACTACAATAAAAAAAGAGAATCCCAGTCACCGCTGAGATTTATCCTTCAGAATGACAATCTCAGACACGCATGGCAGCTGCTACTAGTGGGATTACTGCTTTTTGCGTTATTTAATATTAGAAGAAAACAGAGAATAGTCCCTATCATAGAACCACTGAAAAACAAGTCTGTAGAGTTCGTGAAAAGTATCGGAAACCTCTATCTACAAGAGGGAACACCGCACGACATGGCCTTGAAAAAAATCCAATATTTCCTCAATAAAGTTAGGCTGGATTTAATGATTGATACCCAGCATTTGGATGATAATTTCATCAAAAAACTACACCTAAAAACAGGAAAAAACATAGAGCTGATAAAGGAAGCTGTAGATTTAATAAACAAAATACAAAATCAGCATATTCAAGTAAAACACTCTGATTTAGCGAAAATAAACGAAGTTTTAGATAAAATTTTAAAATCATAAAAAATGGAAAATATAGAAAATGAACACCCAGAAACTCCCGCTACACAGTTCCAGTCAAGAATAGATATGACAGAACTCCGCGAAAGTTTAGAAAAAATAAAAGCCGAAATAGGAAAAGTCATCGTAGGACAAGAGAGCATGATAGAACATCTCCTCGCTGCCCTTCTTTCTAACGGGCATGTCCTGATAGAAGGTGTCCCAGGAGTGGCAAAAACCATCACAGCCAAGCTCCTTGCTAAGACTATCTCTGTGGATTTCAGCAGGATACAGTTCACACCAGACCTTATGCCTTCGGACATTTTGGGAACATCTGTTTTTAATATGAAAACCTCTGAATTTGAGTTCAAAAAAGGACCTATTTTTTCTAATTTCATCCTTATAGATGAGATTAACCGTTCTCCTGCAAAAACTCAGGCTGCACTTTTTGAGGTGATGGAGGAAAGACAAATCACCATGGACGGCACCCGCTATGCGATGGAACTTCCTTTCTTGGTGGTGGCTACCCAAAACCCGATAGAACAAGAGGGAACTTACCGACTTCCAGAAGCTCAGCTGGACAGATTTTTATTTAAAATAAATGTAGGCTACCCTAATCTGGAGCAGGAAATTACCATTATCCAAAACCAGCATCAAGACAAATCTTCGGACAAAACAGTAGCCATCAATACTGTAATCTCAGGCGAACAGCTGAAAAGATTCCAAAACCTTGTAAAAGAGATTATTGTAGAGCCTCATCTGATAGAATACATCGCAAAACTGGTTATCAATACTCGTGAAAACCAATTCCTATATTTAGGTGCTTCACCGAGAGCGAGTTTGGCTCTTCTTACGGCCTCCAAGGCTTTCGCAGCGATAAGAGGAAGAGATTTCGTAACTCCAGAGGACATAAAAGAAGCCAGCTATGCAGTGCTTCGCCATCGTGTGATGGTTTCTCCTGAGAGAGAGATGGAAGGGCTTACCACGGATGAAATCATCAGACAAATTTTAGAAAATATAGAAATTCCTAGATAATTAGTATCTTTGTGAAAGATAAAATTTTTTCTTTATGAAGAATTTAGAAGTAATTGCATTGATAAAATTCAAGGCTGAACAAGTATCCGAAATCCTTGACAGCTTGAAAGTTTTGGTAGAAGAAAGCCAAAAAGAAAAAGGCTGTATCAAATACAATCTGATAGAAGATATAGATACCGAAGGGCATTTTATCATGAGTGAAACTTGGGAAAGCCAAGATGCCCTGAACCTGCATAACCAGTCAGAACATTTTATCAATTTCGTAGATTTGGTCAAAGAAAAGAATGCAGAAGTGATTGTTTATAAAGGCAATAATAAATTTCATTAGAAATTCAACGAATAGAACCAATTTCTATTCGTTTTGTTTTTAGCAAAATACACCACACGAGCCGATGAATGAGCATTTATTTGATTTAATAGAAAATACCAATCGTAATGTTTTCCTTACAGGAAGGGCGGGAACAGGAAAAACCACCTTCCTGAATGATTTCGTGAAAAAATCTCGGAAAAATCATATCATAGTGGCTCCCACAGGCATCGCGGCTATCAATGCCGGCGGTGTCACCATCCACTCTATGTTTGGGCTTCCTCTCAGACCTTTCGTTCCTACGATAGACAGGATAGATGCCAATATTGCGAATAACATCTCGGATCTGCTCCCTCATTTCAAATATAGAAAAGACAAACTAAAACTCCTGCGCGAGGTGGAAATCATCATCATAGACGAAGTCTCTATGCTCAGAGCCGATGTCCTAGATATGATGGATTTTGCCCTTAGGACAGCCAGAAGAAATCAGCAGAAATTTGGAGGTGTGCAGCTGCTTTTTGTGGGAGATTTATTCCAGCTTCCGCCTGTTATTCGGGAAGACAGCGAATATGTTCTTCAGCGGTACTACTCCTCTCCTTTCTTCTTTAATGCAAAGGCTTTGGAGGAAATGGATTTGCTCACGATAGAGCTTACCGAGGTTTTCAGACAAAAGGATAAAGAATTTTTAGACCTGCTGAATGCGATTCGTGATGGAAACAGCAAATTGGTAGATTTCAATAAATTAAATGAAAGATATTTCCCTGATTTTGAACCTAATGGAGAAGCTTTCGTTCATCTCTGTTCGCATAACAAAATGGCGGACAGCATTAACCAAAAGAAAATCAGCGAGTTAAAAACGCCTTCATTTTTCTATAACGCTTCTGTTTTCGGAGATTTTAAGGAAAATATGTTTCCAAATGATGAAACTTTGGAACTAAAAGTCGGCGCGCAGGTGATGTTTATCCGAAATGATACCTCTGGCGACAGAAAATATTACAACGGCAAACTCGCCGAAATATCACGCCTCACAGAAGATAAAGTTTTTGCAATTCTGGATGGAAGCGATGAGGAACTGGAAATAAAAAAAGAAGTCTGGGAACAGAAAAAATACACTCTGGGGGAGGACAAACAGATAAAAGAAGAAGTCACAGGAAGCTTTGAGCAGCTGCCTATCCGTTTGGCGTGGGCAGTTACCATCCACAAAAGCCAAGGGCTCACTTTTGACAGGCTTATCATAGATGCTGGGCAGAGTTTCACCTCTGGGCAGGTCTATGTGGCGCTTTCCCGATGCAGGACTTTAGAAGGAATTTATCTAAAATCCAAAATCACGCCTTCGGTTATTTTCAAAGATGATAGAATATCTCATTTTCAGGAAGATACAAAGGCGAATGACAAAATAGAACAAATCATAGAGGCTGAAAAATACCATTACAGCATCAAAAAAGTCCTGAAATACACCGATTGCGGCTGGTTCTTACAATCTCTGGAAGATTGGTATGATATTGCTAAAAACTCCAAAAAACTCAACGAAGAGAAAACTCAAAGTTTATATATATCACTGAAAACCAACATAAAAGAATTAATAAAAGTCTGTGAAAAATTTGAGAAAATCCTGCTTCAAAAAGCAACCAAATTCACACACGGACAAGAAGAATGGCAGGAAATAGAAAAGAAAGCAAAAGGTGGAGTCCATTTTTTCTTTGAGAAAATAAAAGACCAAGTTTTTGAGCCTTTGAAACAGTTTTATTCCGAGACAAAAAACGAAAAAGGTCTTAAAGAACATAATGAATTTCTCAAAATCTGGCTAAGTGATACAGAAGATTATTTAAATGATTTGAAATTAACGAAACTCTTAGAAACCAAGTTATTTGATGCTGATAAAGATGAGAAAATCAGCACAAAAATCGCAAAAATCCCGACTCACATCATCACCTATAAACTCTTTGAAGAAGGTAAAAACATCGATGAAATAGCGAAAGAAAGAGCCCTCGCGCCCAGCACCATCGTAGGGCATTTGACTAAATTCGCTGATCAGGGCGTTTTGGATTTAACTAAAATTATAAGTTCCGAAAAAATAAGTATTTTTGAGAAAACTTTTAACGCTCAGCCGCAAAACAGCCTGAATGAATGGAAAGAAATCCTTCCTGATGATTTTGACTATCACGAGATTAGGCTACTTTGGAATCATTACAAATACCTGAGCAACAGGGAATTATAATTTTATTTGCATTTTACACGAAATATGAGCAACAGCACTATCATAAAAAAATTATTTTTCATCGGACTAAAATTTAAAAAGTGGTTTATCATCACTTTGCTTATTTCCCTTGCGGTGGCCTTTATCTCCACCTACCGACCTATTCTTACCAAAGAAATAGTGGATTTGGTCATCATCAAAGAAAAAAGCCGAACAGAGCTGATGAACGGGATTTATCTGCTATTAGGGATGGTTCTTTTGGAAACTTTCCTGCAAGTGATGCTGTATTATCTTTCTAATTTCATTGCTCAATCGGTAATTCGGGACATCCGCGAACGCCTTTATGCAAAGCTGATTCATTTCAAAACTTCATTTTTTGACAAAACTCCGATTGGGAATTTGGTCACTCGTGCCGTGGGAGATGTAGAAACCGTGGCAGTGGTCTATACGGATGGTTTTCTGATGGTTTTTGGCGATGTTCTTCGTGTGGTGATGGTCATCGGGACTATGTTTATGGTGAATAAGGAACTCAGCTACATTGTCCTGCTGATGCTTCCTCTGATGTATCTTATCACAAGATTTTTTCAGAAAAAACTAAAAGTTTCTTTTTCCACAGAACGAAATCTTACTTCTGTCCAAAACAGCTTCGTGCAGGAAAGACTGGCAGGAATGTCCATTATCCAAGTATTTAACCGACAAAAATCAGAGTTTAATAAGTTTGACAAAATCAATATAGAACTGAAAAATGCCTTACTGAAAACGGTATTTTACTTTTCTCTTTTCTTTCCTGTTGTGGATTTACTCGCTTCGCTATTTATAGGCACCATCTTGGTTTATGCGGGCTATAATGTTATCAATGGCAAAGAAGTAGGCGCAGGAGACATCATCGCTTTCATTCAGTTTATTTCATTATTAGTCAGACCATTACGACAGATAGCGGATAGATTTAACAATATCCAAAGAGGGCTGGTAGGAGCCGAACGAGTTCTAAAAATCATGAACGAGGAAGAAAACCTTACTCCGAACAAAGGAACCATCAAAAAAGAATCTTTGGAAGGAAAAATAGAGTTTAGAAATGTAAAATTCGCCTATGATGAAAAGCAGCAAGTCCTGAAAGGGATCAACTTCACTGTAAATCCAGGCGAAACGGTGGCCATTGTAGGTGCTACTGGCGCAGGAAAATCTACTATAATAAGCCTAATTACAAGGCTTTACGACATCACCGATGGACAAATTTTAGTAGATGATACCGATATCTACGATTATGAACTATACCATTACAGAAGCCAAATAGGCGTGGTTCTGCAAGATGTTTTCCTATTCCAAGAAAGCATTGCAGAAAACCTTACATTAGGGAATAAAAATATCACATTAGATGAAATAAAAAAGGCAGCGGAAGAAATAGAGGTTAATGATTTCATAGAAAAACTGCCCAATGGATATCATTTCATCGTAAGCGAGAGAGGTTCTTCCATTTCACTGGGACAGAGACAGTTACTATCTTTCCTAAGGGCTTATTTAGTAAATCCTAAAATTCTCATTCTGGATGAAGCGACTTCTTCCATAGACCACGAATCCGAAAAACTAATTCAAAAAGCGACGGAAAAAATCACTAAAAACAGGACTTCCATCATCATAGCGCACAGGCTCTCCACGATAGAAAAAGCTGATAAAATCATCGTGATGCATCAGGGCGAAATCGTAGAAATGGGAACTCACCAAGAACTCCTAAACAAAGGCAGTTACTACACTACTCTGAATAAAAAACAAGAACCTATATAAAGCAAAAAGCCTATTTTCATAGGCTTTTTGTTATTTTTTCTGGGCGATAATCGCCACGGCATTTAAGTTCTGTGCATTATCACGGAAAACTTTTCTCATCGCGAGGATTCTTTTCCTAGCAGCAGGGTTGGTCATTATATTAAAGAAAATTTTCAGCGTTCGGAAAAATCCCTCATCATCTATCATTCTTTTAGGTTCTAATAAATGCATCGGGTTGGTTTCTATTTTCACGACAGAAAAACCTTCCTTTTCTAAAAGCTCTGTCCATTCGGAAACGGTTAATGGGCGAGCATTGACCTTTATTGCCAGTGCCAATTCCTTTTGGATTTCAGCTTTTTTCTCCATTGGTATTTCATCTGGTGTCAGCCCAAGTTCATGAATTCCGTAGAATCCGCCAGGTTTCAAAATTCGGTAGGCTTCGCAGATAATTTCTGATTTTCTGTGGTCTGCATGCATTGTAAGCATCGCCTCTCCATAGACTTTATCCACACTATTACTCTCCAAGGTGGACTCCGCTGCATTTCCGATGATAATTTTAAAATCCTTTCCTTTCAGCCTGTTTTTGAGAATTCCTGCCGCTTCTTCATTCAGTTCTACGCCTGTATAACTTTTAGGATTTTTACCAAGTGTAATTCCTGCTGTAAATCCCAGTCCTGGAGCGAACTCCACCACATCATCATTTGGGCTGATATTTAGTCCCTCTATCATCTTCATACTCAACTCCTTCCCTCCTGGGCGCAGCACTCGTTTGCCCATTTTTGCCAAAATCCAATGACCTTGGCTGGTGTTCATATTTCGTTCTTTGCTCATGATTTAGGATTTTTCGGCAACGCCCTCTACTCTTTTTGATGAATCTAACTTACTAAGCGTCAGACGAATAACACTTTCTTTTTTCGCAATGAGATTATGTGGAACGCCTCCCGACAAAGTCAATAAATCTCCTTTTTTAACCTCATAATTCTGCCCTTCTACTCCGAAAATAATTTCTCCCTCCAGCAGTTCCACCACAATGGGAAAAGGTGTCTGGTGCTCTTTCATTTCTTGGTTTTCTCGCATTAGGATTCTGATTTCTTTCGTAAAATCTGTCTCCAAAATCGCCTTTATTGCTGGCTTATTTTCATTAAATTCTAAATCTTGATAAATTGATGCTGTCTTCATTTCTTTGATACATTTTTAAATTTGAATTTACAAATTTATACTTTTTTATTTATTTTTAATCATTCTAAATTACTTTATTTATTTCTTCTCTTTCTTATTTGATATAAATTCTTATTTTTGCGGAATGTTTAGATATTTATTTTTAAGCTTTATACTTACTTTTCTCGTTTCGTGTAGTAGTGATGTTCAGCCCAAACCAAAGGGAGAGCTTCGGCTAGAGTATCCAGAGGCTAAGTATATTCCATTCTCTTCGGAATGTTCGTTTTCATTTGAGCATTCAGACTTTGCAAAAATACACCAAGCAAAGCAGGCTTGCTGGTACAATGTAGTCTATCCTACAATGAGAGCCAATATTTTTGTAACCTATTTTCCTATCAAAAATGATTTTAATCTACATATAAAAGAAGTAGAAAAAATGGTCTATGAACACACCATCAGAGCTTCTGCAATAGATACTAAATCTTTTTCTTATCCAGAAAAAAGAGTTTTTGGGAACTTTTATGAACTAAAAGGACAATCTGCGTCCAATATCCAAATCTATATCACGGACAGCACTCGTCATTTCGTAACGGCTAATTTATACTTTAAATCTAGACCAAGACCAGATTCTCTGCAACCTGCGATAGAATACATCAAGAAAGACTTGATGCACATGATAGAATCCTTCGAGTGGAAACATAAATAATTAAAATACATACACTTACAATCAAATGAATCTTTTGGCAGTAGGAACTGTAGCTTTTGATGCTATTGAGACTCCTTTCGGAAAAACAGATAAAATCCTAGGTGGTGCGGCTACTTATATAGGGCTTTCCGCTTCCGTTTTAAATGCTAATGTCAGTCTAGTTTCTGTCGTTGGTGGAGATTTTCCACAGGAATATTTGGATTTATTGACAGACAGAAATATCAATATAGAAGGAATAGAAATTTTCCCTAATGAAAAAACTTTTTTCTGGGCAGGAAAGTATCATAATGACCTGAATTCCAGAGATACTATGGCTACGGAACTGAATGTTTTAGAAAAATTTGAACCAAAAATTCCTGAACATTGTAAAAACTATGACATCCTGCTTTTAGGAAATCTTCACCCTAGCACACAGCTGGCAGTTCTAAATGGTATGTCTTGCCGCCCTAAACTGGTGATTCTAGACACTATGAATTTTTGGATGAACCACACTTGGGATTTACTGATGGAGGTCATTGCGAAATCTGATGTCATCACGATAAATGATGAAGAGGCGAGACAGCTTTCTGGAGAATATTCCCTACCAAAAGCCGCTCAAAAAATCCATAAAATGGGACCTAAATATGTCATCATCAAAAAAGGTGAGCATGGAGCATTATTATTCAGTAAAGGGAAAGTTTTCGCTATTCCTGCCCTGCCTTTGGAGGAGGTTTTTGACCCTACAGGAGCGGGAGATACTTTCGCAGGAGGATTTGCAGCGCATCTAGCAGCCACAAAAAGCATTTCCTTTGAAAACATGAAAACTGCTGTAATAGTAGGCTCTGCGATGGCATCTTTTACTGTAGAAAAATTCGGAACGGAAAGACTTCTAGAGGTCTCTCCTATGATTCTGAAACAAAGAATCAAAAAATTCCAAGAACTTACCACTTTTGAGGTAGATTTGAAAATTTAAGAAATAATTATAATAAAAAATTTAGATTTTCTCACAAAGAAATTTAATTTTGTCGAACTAATTTTAGTAAAAATATGATAAAAAATATCAAAAAAGCATTACTGCTGGGAATCGTACTATTATCCACTCAAATAAATGCACAGTTGCAAAAAGGACAGCTTGTGGATGGTATCGCTGCTGTGATTGGAAATGAAATCGTTTTGGAATCAGACATCACAGAGCAAGAAAACCATGCAAAACAAATGGGCGAGAAACTTTCTGGTGACAACTGTGAAACCGTAGAAAGCTTACTAAACAATAGGCTTCTAGTATACCATGCGAAAAAAGACACGCTAATTGCCAACAGAAGCAAGGAAATAAAAGAACAGGTTAATAATAAATACAACCAAATTCTTAGCCAATTCCCTTCTGAAAAGGCAATGCTGGATACATATAAGTTCAGAAATTCGGCTGAAATGAAGAGTATGATAGAAAAAATAGATTCTGACAGCTACTATGGACAAAGTAAATTTGCTAGAATTACCGAAAAAGCAGATATCACACCGAGTGAAGTAACGGATTTCTATAACACTTACAAATACCAATTACCAGAGGTAAAAGAGGAAATTATCTTGTCTCAAATCGTGATGTATCCTAAACTAAATGATAAACACAGACAAGAGATTATAGACAAACTAAAGAAAATCAAACAAGATATCCTAAATGGAGACGACTTTGAAACTCAAGCCAGAATCCACTCGGAAGATGAAGGTTCTACTTCTAATGGTGGGCTTTACAAAAATGTTTCCAAAGGAACAATGGTAAAACCTTTCGAAGCAGCGGCTCTCAACTTACAAGAAGGCGAAATATCAGACCCTGTGGAAACAGAATATGGATATCATATCATCCAGCTTGTGAAAAAATCAGGGAAGATATACGATGCTAGACATATTCTTATAAAAAATACTCCAAATGCAGAGGAAATAGAAGCAGCTAAAAAAGAAATGGAAGACATCCGAAAAAGAATTGTAAACGGAAAAATCACTTTCAAAGAAGCTGCTACAAAGTATTCTGATGACAAAAGCACAAAATACAATGCAGGGATAATCCTTGGCGAAGATGGAGGCTACAAACAGGAAAAACTAAACCTTTCTCCATCTATCTCTTACCACATCGCAGGTTATAACAAAGGAGATATCACAGATGTATTTGAAGATGAGCACAATAGAAAAAAAGCAGTAATCTTCATAAAAATAGAAGATGTCATTCCTGCTCACCAAGTAGACCTTGCTACTGATTTTGAAAGAGTGAAGACTATGGCTCTCAACAAGAAGAAAAACGAAATGCTAGAAAAATGGGCTAAAGAACAACTTCCTGATACTTTCATATCAATAGACAAGCGTTATCAAAAATGTTCTTTCTACCCTATATGGAACAAAACTTCCGCAAAATAAACTAACAAAACCGCTCAATATTCTGGGTGGTTTTTTCTTTTTATCACAATGGTTTTTTCTTTAAAGCCATATTTTATTATCTTTGTCGCTACACTTTTTTGGAAACTTTATGAAAGACACTCCACAACAGACAAACTATACAGAAGACAACATCAGAACCCTCGAGCCTCGCGAGCATGTGCGCCTTCGTCCAGGGATGTACATCGGTAAACTGGGAGACGGCTCTGCGGCGGATGATGGGATTTATATCCTATTAAAGGAGGTTTTGGATAACTCTATCGATGAATTCCGAATGAAATTTGGGAAGAGAATAGATGTTAAAATCAATGATGGAAAAGTCATTGTGCGCGACTATGGTCGTGGAATTCCTTTGGGAAAAATCGTAGATGTGGTTTCCAAAATGAATACAGGTGGGAAATACGATGACGGCGCCTTTAAAAAATCTATCGGTCTGAATGGTGTGGGAACCAAGGCTGTCAATTTCCTTTCTACTTTTTTTCAGGTAAAATCTGTCCGAGATGGGAAAACCAAATCTGCCCACTTTCATGAGGGTAAACTGGTGGAAGTAACCGAGGAAACTGATACAACAGAAAAGAACGGAACGGAGGTAAGTTTCATTCCTGACAGCACTATTTTCGTAAATTATAAATTTAGAAATGAATATGTGGAGCGTATGCTTCGTAATTATACTTATCTAAATTTAGGACTAAAAATCTATTATAACGACTCTGTTTTCGAATCTGAAAACGGACTCAAAGACCTATTAGAAGAAGAAATAGACGGCGAAATCCTCTACCCTATCATCCACATAAAGGATGAAGATATGGAAATAGCGATTACTCATTCGGATAAATCCCAGTCAGAAACCTATTTTTCATTTGTCAATGGACAATACACCTCGCAGGGAGGAACTCACCTAAATGCCTTTAAGGAGGCTTTTGTGAAAACCATCAAAGAATTTTTTGGGAAAAATTTTGAGGCTGCTGATATTAGAAAATCCATCATTGGTGCGGTGTATATCAATGTTGGAAATCCTGTTTTTGAGTCTCAGACCAAGACCAAATTAGGCTCCACCACTATGGGACAGGATGCGAATGGCAACGAGCTGGAAACCATCCGAACTTTTGTCAATAATTATATGAAGAGCAAACTGGACAATTTCCTTCATAAAAACCCTGAAATTGCCGATGCTATTCACCGTAAAATATTAGTTTCTGAAAGGGAAAGAAAAGAACTTTCGGGTATTCAAAAATTAGCAAGAGAAAGAGCCAAAAAAGTTTCTCTTCACAATAAAAAACTGAGAGACTGCCGACAGCATTACAACGACCAAAAGGCAGCCAGAAAGACTGAAACTCAAATATTTATAACAGAGGGTGACTCTGCATCTGGCTCTATCACAAAGAGTAGAGATGTGGAAACTCAGGCCGTATTTTCACTAAAAGGAAAACCTCTCAACTGCTACGGACTAACCAAAAAAGTAGTGTATGAAAACGAGGAGTTTAACCTTTTACAAGCCGCTCTAAATATAGAGGAAAGTCTGGAAGATTTGAGATATAATCAGGTCATCATTGCTACCGATGCTGATGTAGATGGTATGCACATCAGACTTCTGATGATTACTTTCTTCCTTCAGTTTTTCCCTGATGTGATTAAAAATGGACACCTGTACATTCTCCAAACGCCTTTGTTTAGAGTAAGAAACAAAAAAGAAACCCGCTACTGCTACACTGAAGCAGAGCGAATAAAGGCTCTAGAAGATTTAGGAAAAAACCCTGAAATCACAAGATTTAAAGGGCTTGGAGAGATTTCACCAGAAGAGTTCAAACACTTCATCGGGAAAGATATTCGCCTTGAGCCTGTGGTCGTGGGTAAAGACACCACGATAGACCAGCTTTTGGAATTTTATATGGGAAAAAATACGCCTGATAGACAGAACTTTATCCTTGAAAATTTAGTAGTAGAAGAAGCAATAACAGAGTAAAATTTAATATTCAACAATTTATTTTTGTATCATGAGATTAAGCAACAGAAAAAAAGCGCCTATATACAATTTTTTACTGACTTTTTCCCTTCTCTTTACCATAATAGGCAGTGGCATGACTTTTTTGAACATCATCAAACTACCTGTTTTCGGGAAAATGGCGAGCATTTCTCTTTTATTGATAGGAGTTTCAGGGTTGGTGATTATCTTCCTGAGAGGTCGCCAGATATTCGAATACGATAGCGATGGAGAAGCTCTCAACTTTAAAAACCACTCTATCATTCCTTTTTTAGGAAAAGAAGCAAAAGATGAATTTCCAAAATACAAACTTGTTTCCTTTGAAATCGTAAACGCATTGTTATTCAAAAGATTGTATATAAGAATCACGAGTAAAAAACATAAAGAAAGTATCCTAAAATACGATATTTCCTACCTTACAAGCAGTGAAATAAGGGATTTAAAACTTTCTCTGCAACGAACAATAAAAGCCAATAAAGAAAACACCGATAACGACGATAGATAGTATGAAACAACATAATTTATTTAACTTACACGAAGGAGAAGAAAAACAAGACAAAGTCTTACAAGATGTCTTAAAAAACATTTCATTCAAAGGGGCTAATCTTTGGATTTTAGCTTGTGCTATATTCATTGCCTCTATCGGTCTGAATGTCAATTCCACAGCCGTGATTATCGGCGCCATGTTGATTTCTCCACTTATGGGACCTATCGTAGGAATTGGGGTTGCCCTTGCTATTTATGATTTGACTCTTCTAAAAAAATCAGGAAAAAACCTGCTTACGGCTACTATCGTGAGTCTTTTAGTCTCTGCGATTTACTTTACTCTCAGTCCCTTTAAAGAGGCTCAGTCTGAGATTTTGGCCAGAACATCACCTAATATTTATGATGTTTTAATTGCTTTCATTGGTGGAATTGTAGGGATAATTTCTATCACCCGTGTGGAAAAAGGAAACCCTATACCTGGGGTAGCTATTGCAACAGCGCTTATGCCGCCTCTTTGTACGGCAGGTTTTGGGCTGGCAACTTTTAATTTTAAATTTTTTGCTGGAGCTTTATATTTATATTCTATCAACTGCTTCTTCATCGCCATTGCTACATTTACTATTGTTAAATTCCTTAAATACAAACCTGTTTCTACTCAGGATAAAAAATTTGACAGAAAAGTAAAATATTCCATCTATATTTTATTTACTATTATGATTGTTCCAAGTATTTTCTTGGCTTACCGTCTCATTAGTGATAATAAATACACAAAAAATGTAGAAAATTTCATCAAAAACGAATTTACAGACAGAGGACACACCGTGATTTATAAGAAAATAAATCAAAATGATACGCCAAAAACCATAGAATTGGTTTTACTAAACCAGCGTATGGATAGTATTGAAATTCAAGCGCTTAACAAAAAACTTGCCGACAGCTACGAAATCAAGGATACAAAACTCTTGATAAAAAATAATTCGTCTAATCTAAAAAGTGAAATTTTAGCTGAAATCAACCAGCAGAACAAGGATTTCTCTGAAAAAGATATCATCATCCAAAACCTTACTTCGGAGCTGAATGAATACAAATTTGATGACCGACAGCTCATCAAAGAACTCAGAATCATTTTCCCAGAGGTAGAAAACATATCTATCGGAAAATTAAATAGTTACGAAAAAGATTCGCGTAAACAACAAAATACCATCATCTACGAAACCAAAGGAAAACTAGATGAAGAAAAGCTGAAAAAATGGCTTCAAACCAAGTTAAACGACCAAAATATCAGACTGATAAACACAAAATAAATGCAAGAAAACGAACATAAAGAAGAAACTTTAAAAAAAATATCTGGGCTTTATCAAGATTGGTTTCTTGATTATGCCTCTTATGTAATTTTGGATCGTGCCATTCCATCTGTTTATGATGGTTTTAAGCCCGTTCAGCGCCGTATCATGCATTCTATGCGCGAGCTGGAAGATGGAAGATACAACAAGGTAGCAAACATCGTGGGAAATACCATGAAATACCACCCTCATGGGGATACCTCCATCACGGATGCCATGGTGCAGATTGGTCAGAAAGAACTCCTGATAGACACCCAAGGAAACTGGGGAAATATCTACACAGGAGACTCGGCAGCGGCGGCAAGATACATCGAAGCGAGGCTTACACCTTTCGCTTTGGAGGTGGTTTTTAACCCTAAAACCACGGAATGGGTAAAATCCTATGATGGAAGAAACAACGAGCCTGTGGATCTTCCTGTGAAATTCCCGCTGCTCCTTGCACAAGGTGTGGATGGCATCGGTGTGGGGCTTTCTACTAAGATTATGCCTCACAATTTCAATGAGTTACTGGATGCTTCTATTCTTTATCTAAAAGGAAAAAGTTTCCAGCTTTACCCTGATTTCCTTACGGCAGGGCTTCTGGATGTTTCCAACTATAATGATGGAAAAAGAGGCGGGAAAATCCGTGCAAGAGCCAGAATTATTCAAAAAGACAAAAATACTCTATGCATCACCGAGTTACCTTTTTCTAAAAATACAGGTGACCTGATTGACAGCATTTTAAAAGCTAACGAAAAGGGCAAAATTAAAATCAAAAAGATAGAGGACAATACTTCTGATGAAGTGGAAATCAACATCTTACTGGCTAATGATGTTTCGCCAGATATGATGATAGATGCCCTGTATGCTTTCACGGACTGTGAAGTTTCTATTTCGCCGAACGCCTGCGTAATCGTGGGAGACAAACCCATGTTCCTTTCAGTTTCGGAAATACTGAAATACAACACAGACCACACGGTTTCTCTTCTGAAAAAAGAGCTGGAAATAGAACTGCACGAACTTCAGGAAAAATGGCATTTTGCGAGTTTAGAAAAAATCTTCATCGAGAATGAGATTTACCAAGAAATCAAAGGTAAAACCAGCAAAGAGGAAGTTTATTCGGCGATTGATACTGCTTTAAAACCATTCGTTAAAAACCTTATGCGTGAGGTAGTTACGGAGGATATTGCCCGACTGACAGAGCTTCCTTTCATGAGAATTTCGCGCTATGACAGAGATAAAGCGCTGGAAAACATCGCTGCACTAGAGGACAGAATGGAGCAGGTGAAACATGATTTAGAAAACTTGGTGGATTATGCCATAAATTATTTCCAAAACATTCAGAAAAAGTATGGAAAAGACAAGCCTCGCCGTACGGAAATTCGTATTTTTGACAACATAGATGCGACTAATGTAGCGGTAGCAAACGAGAAATTCTACATCAACAGAGCCGAAGGATTCATCGGAACTTCGCTCAAAAAAGATGAATATGTCTTTGACTGTTCAGATTTGGACGACATCATCACTTTCCGAAAAGATGGAACGATGCAGGTGACCAAAGTGGAAGCGAAAACCTTCATCGGAAAGGATATTCTGCATGTGGGCGTATGGAAAAAGACTGACAAGAGAACCGTTTATAATATGGTCTACCGCGAGGGAAAAGACGGCCCATATTACATGAAAAGGTTCTCGGTAACGGGAGTTATCCGAAATAACGAGTATAAACTTGCTTCTGATGTAAAAGGTTCGGAAGTGCTGTATTTTTCTGCAAATCCAAATGGAGAGGCAGAAATCATCAGTGTTTTACTAAAACCTAGTGCCAGAATCAGAAAAAACAGAATCGATATAGATTTCTCTGATTTAGCAATAAAAGGGCGTGATTCCAAAGGAAATCTCGTAACGAAATATGCCGTTAAAAAAATAGAACTAAAAGAAGAAGGCATCTCCACGCTGGCTCCGAGAAAAATTTGGTTTGATGAAAGTGTAAGAAGGCTGAATGTGGAAGGCAGAGGAGTTCTGCTCGGCAGCTTTAAAGGTGATGATAAAATATTGACTATCAATACCAAAGGAGAAGCAAAACTGATTTCATTTGACCTGATGAATCGTTTTGATGATGATTATCTGATTTTGGAAAAATGGAATCCAGAACAGGCTGTTTCGTGCATTTATTATGACGGCGAAAAGGATATTTATTTCATCAAACGATTTTTATTAGAAAACACGGCTAATATTCAGAACTTTATGCCGAGTGAGCATCCTAAATCCTTCATAGAGTTTGTGGGAACCAGCGATGGCTGCACGGCGGAAATTATCTTTGCAAAAGATAAAAACGGAAAGGAAAAAGAGCCGGAAACCATTGATATTGACGACTTTATCTCCATTAAAGGAATAAAAGCAATGGGAAATCAGTTCGTGAAAGAGAAAATAAAATCCATAAATATCACAATTCCAGAACCGCAGGAAGAGGCGGAAGAAGAACCTGTACAGCAGGAAGAAACGGATATTCCAGAAGATGGAGTGATAGGAGATTTATTTAATTGATTTTGAGATGTCTACCGAGTTATTAGAAAGATTTTTGCCTCCAAACAGCATGCCCTACCTAAAAAAATGGCTGGAAGGGCACGCGTGTCATATCAAAGTCACAAAAAACAGACACAGCAAATTAGGAGATTATAAATCAATGCATAATAACTCCCACCAAATAACCATCAATGGAACGCTGGAACCAGAGCTTTTTTTCTTTGTCTTTACGCATGAAATCGCTCATTTAGTAGCTTTTCATGAAAAGAAAAATATTCTTCCACATGGAAAAGAATGGAAGATGACCTTTCAGAAAATGCTTTTGGAGAGTATTTCGATTTATTCCGAGGAGCTGAAACCTTTGATTTTAAATTTTGCTAAAAATCCGAAAGCCAATTTCATGTCCAGTCCAGAGCTGGTAAAATATTTTGACAGTGAACACTCTGATAATAAAGCCTATGTGGAGGATTTGCCCATTGGAGAAAAATTTATTTATCAAACGGACATTTACCAGATAGAAGAAAAGAAGAAAAAGCGTTACCTTTGCAAAAATCTCAGTACAGGGAGAATGTATTTATTCAAATCCTGTGCGAGAGTGGAGCGGACAAAATAACAACTAACTAAAGAAAATGAATCCAAATAATAACTATTGTGTGATAATGGCGGGCGGCATCGGAAGCCGTTTTTGGCCTATGAGTACGGCTAAATTTCCTAAACAGTTCCATGATATTCTAGGAACGGGAAAGACTATGATACAGCAGACCTTTGAGCGGATAAAGCAGGTTGTCCCTGTGGAAAATATTTTTGTGGTAACCAATAAGGAATATTTAGAACTGACATCTGCTCAAATTCCTGAACTTGACAAGAAAAACATCATCGGAGAACCTATGATGAGAAATACTGCGGCGTGTAACATCTACATAACCAACAAAATAGCAAAAATAAACACAAATGCTAACATCGTTGTACTGCCCGCAGACCATCTAATTTTAAAAGAAAAAACTTTCTGTGAAAAGATAGAATTTGCTTTTGAAAAGGCGAGCCAGAATGACTATCTCATCACGCTCGGGATACAGCCTACGCGCCCTGACACAGGCTATGGCTACATTCAGTTTTCAGAAGAAAAGTCTGCTGAAATATGCAAAGTAAAAACTTTCACTGAGAAGCCTAATTTAGAAACAGCAGAAAAATTCTTAGCAACGAAAGAATATCTTTGGAATGCTGGAATTTTCATCTGGAATGTGAAATCTATCCAAAAAGCCTTTGAAAACTATCTTCCAAAAATGGCAGAACAGTTTAAAACAGAGGCATATAACACCGAAAAAGAAGCGCCATACATAGAGGAAATTTATCCTAATGTAGAGAAAATATCCATAGACAACGGAATTTTGGAAAAAGCCGATAATGTCTATGTGATTCCTGCTGACTTGGGTTGGTCTGATTTGGGAACTTGGACTTCTGTGTTTGAAAATGCTGAGCGAGATGAGAACAACAATACCATCGTCAAGAACTGCAATGTTTATAACGCAAAAGGAAATATCATCAGACTCAAAAACCCTGAAAAAACTGCTGTGGTCGATGGACTTACAGACTATATAGTGATAGATACTGAGGAGGCTCTGCTCATCTGTCCAAGAAGTAATGACCAGCTTATCAAGGAATATGTGGCTGATTTAGAAAGCAAAAAATAGAAAAAATGTTTCGTTTGTTATCAAAGAGAACCAATTTATTTTCAGTTCCTACTTACATAGGAGCTTTATTACTTTTTATTTTAGTTTCAAACGATTTAGAAGTTAAATTTTCTAACATTTTTTCCACCTTTACAGCCTTTGTAGGAATGGCTATGGGCTATGTTTTGTTTAATAAAATTTCACTAAATAAAAAGACCCATCTGCCTCTATTTCTGTACTCTATTTTTATTTTTTCATTTTATGATGGAAATCTGGATATAGGGATTTCTATGGCACTATTTACAAGTTCTATTTTATTATTTTTCTTCACTAGTGAAAATGATAAAATCAGAAGTGATTCTTTCCTTTTGGTCGGTAGCATTCTGGGTGTCAGTTATATTTTCTTGCCGACGACTTGGACGCTTTTTATTTTCGTAATTATCCACATCATCACCAAATCAGACAAAATATTTCTAAATATTTTCCAGCTTATTTTGGGATGTTTTATGGTAATTTCTGGATATTTGTGCTTGATGTATGTTCTTGAAATAGATGTCTTTACAGAAGACTATATACCACTGATTTCCAATGAAATAATTACAGATTTCTCCTCTTTTTATAGCTTAATTCCCATTTTAGTAATGTGTATTTTGGCGGTGGGAGATCATTTTATGAATTTGAATAAAAAAAGCCCGACTAGTAAGTTTAAATACGCTTTCTTGTTGTCATTCCTACTGGTTCAAATCCTGATTTTGGTATTTTACATGGGCTCTCACAGAGAATATCTGCTGCTGGTTATATTTCCTGTCAGCATTATCTTGAGCCGATTTTTAAGGTTTATAAAATACCCTTGGCTTCAGGAGCTGGGACTTTGGATTATTATAATTTCTTGTCTTTTAGACAAATTTAACCCTAATTTTATTGATTTAATATGATTCAAATAGATGATAAACTAATTTCTGAGGATTTATTTTCTGAAGAATTCGTGTGCAACCTTGCTAAATGTAAGGGAATCTGCTGTGTGGAAGGTGATGCAGGAGCTCCTCTCGATGAAGACGAAACCAAAATATTAGATGAAATTTACCCTAAAATAAAGCCTTATCTCCGCCCAGAAGGAATCCAAGCCATCGAGGAGCAAGGCACCTATACACTTGATTTCGAAGGAGATTCGGTTACTCCTTTGGTGAATAATGCAGAGTGTGCCTATGTGATTTTTGATGAAAAAGGCTACACCAAATGTGCCATAGAAAAAGCCTATGAAGACGGCGTTATCGAATGGCAAAAGCCTATTTCCTGCCACCTCTACCCTATTCGTATCACAGAATATTCTAATTTTTCTGCGATTAACTACCACGAATGGGACATCTGCTCTGATGCCTGCACTCTGGGAAAAGAATTGGGCGTAAAAGTCTATCAGTTCCTAAAAAAACCACTCATCCGAAAATACGGAGAGGAGTTCTACCAGACCCTTTCAGAGGCTGCCGAAGAATGGGAAAAAGAATTCGGGAAAGGATAAAAATCCAATTCCCGAAGTTAATTTATTTCTATTTTCTTTATTTAAAATACGCTTTCAGCGGTAAGTCTAGTATTCTTGCCAGTTTCATAATTTCTGGCATATCTTTTTCTGAAAACAGCAGAAACAAATACGCATCCGCTCCTTCATCAAGATGGCACAACCAAAGATGATATGGATAAAGCTGTTTTCTCATATACGGGAATAAATCTGCACTATAAGTATCTGCGGGATATTCCCATTTCCAGTCAGAAAAATCAGCTAAATCCAAAATATATTCTTCTAATTCTTCTGCATAAAATTTCCAGTCAGAAGAACGGCAGACACCATATTCTCTTATAATTTCTATCACAGGTTCTGCCCTTTGGATTTTATGAGAATATTCCATCATTTCAGCCATGGCTTCCGATACGCCCTCGTATTCATCAGGTGTATATTCTTCTAAAGCCTTTAATAATCTTTCTTTGTTTTCATCTATTACATCCTGCTCCACTCCACAAAAAGCTAGAAATTTCGCCAAATGCTCCTGCGTTGGCTCTACTTTTTCTTCCTCTGGAATTGGCTTTATATCAATTTTCATATCTAATTTATCCTCCAAATGAAAATAAATATCCGTTGCTAATTTATTCAGCGCTTCCCACGCCAAAACATCTTCATAGTAATCGCTCTCTGGATCCAGCCATCGGTAGCCTTTCGCCTGTGAATAAAGTTCATGCTCTTCATAATAATCCTCAGTCTCTGCATCATTTTCTAAATCATAATAAGTGACATTAAAATCACCATTAAAACAATGAATTCCAAACATATACATACGGTTATAGAAAACATCATACCCAGAAATAACCGTATAAACATACCCTATTCCATCTTTTTCAAAATTTTCCGGAATAGGTTCATCAAAATTTAGAACTCGCTTCCTAAAATCCTCTGCCAAAGCTGTCGCCGAAGAAAAACCATATTTTTTTAATATTTTTTTCTTAAAATCTGTATTTTCAGACATATCATGTGGGAGAAAACCTATTCCTACAATCACATCTGTAAATTCTGATGATTTATCCAATGAGATAACTTCATCATTTTCAATAAAATACCGTTCAAAAGCCAAAAAAAGCTTCAAACTCAAATTTGATTTCATTTATTTATTATTTGATAAATTAATTCTAAAAATCGTTCCTTTCCCAACCTCGGAAGAAACTATGCGCAGGTCTCCGCCATGGTATTCATTAATCACCCTCTTCGCCAGAGAAAGCCCCAGCCCCCAGCCTCTTTTTTTGGTCGAAAACCCAGGATTAAAGACTTTTCTGATTTGGGAATTTGTCATACCACAGCCATTATCCTTGAATTCTATAAATATTTGATTATCCTTCTCCACCAGCGAAATCACCAATCGCCCTTTGCCTTTCATAGCATCTACGGCATTTTTTACTAAATTTTCTATCACCCAGCTCATCAAAATCCTGCTGTGAGGAATGAGAACTTCCCGCTCTGGAAGATACAGAACAAAATCCACTTGGCTCGAAATTCTCGTTTTTAAATAATCAAAATTCGTTTGAATCGTTTCTGATAAATTGAGGTCGTTCAGCTCTGGGACAGACCCTATTTTAGAAAATCTTTCAGAAATTACCATCAGCCGTTTGACATCTTTTTCTATTTCCAAAACACCTTCGTTATCAGCATTTTCCATTTTCAAAATTTCCACCCAGCCAATCATAGACGAAAGAGGCGTTCCTATCTGGTGCGCAGTTTCCTTTGCCAGCCCTGCCCAGAGATAGTTTTCATCTGTTCGTTTTATTGTTCTAAAAAACCAAAAACAAACCAACAAATACCCGCCTATCAAACCTGCTAAAATTATAGGATAATAGTCCAATCTATCCAGAAACAGGGAGTTTGAGTAAAACACATACTGATTCTTGCCATTGGGCATTGTGATAAGGAAAGGCTTGTAAGTTCTTCCCATTTTTTGAATCAAAGCATTGAGTTTTTTAGGGTCTTTTACGATTTCATCTGGAATATTTCTATAAGTTCCCTCGGCTAAAATAGGCTCATAGTTTTCATCTGTCAGAATTATAGGAATAGAGTTATTATCCTTTAAAATAGCCAAAATCAGCTCCAGTGTTTCAGGGTCGTTGATATGCTCATCCTGCATGAATTTCATAGCCGTAGCTATGACCTCTATCCTCTGAATTTCTTGTTTTTTCAGCCTGTCTATCAGCATAGTAGAAGAAGCAGCCAAAACCACCACCGCAAGAGTGAGAAACAAAAATATAAGCCAACGGACAAATGATGAAGTGAGATACCTCATTTTTATTTCAATATATCTAAAAGTTTAAACAATTTTGCATTTACATTACTTCCATGGTAATTATTCACTATCACCGCAAAAACATACTTTTTGCCCTCTTTTGATGTGTGGTATCCTGCATAGGCTTTGGCATCTTTTATCGTTCCGCTCTTCATTTTCATGCCGTTATACACGGGCATAGATTCTTCAAATATAGGGAACCAACTTTGTTTTTTACCCCAAATCAAAGCTTGAACTTCCGCCCTTGCAGAGGCATAGTTCTGTGGCGAAAGTCCGCTTCCATCAGCAAAATTTATCATCGCTGCTTGGATTCCTTTACTTTTCCAAAAATCTTTTAGAATTTTCACACCATTTGAAAAAGAAGAATTATTATTTTTAACCTTTCCAAAAGTTTTTACAAGGGTTTCTCCATACAGATTCACACTTTTTCTCATAAACCAATAGACTATTTTATCCATCGTAGGAGAATGATGCACCAAGATTTCTTTCCCTTGTAAAGGAGCATATTCCTTCCCTTCTATCAAAAGCTGTGAAGCAGAAGTTACTTTTCCTTTAAGCTCTACATCATTGTTTGACAGCCAATTATACATTTCTAAACCAAGCTGCATAGGTGGATTTGGGACAGAACCAGAAACCACGGTTGTCTTTCCACTGGGAAGTGTCCCATTGATATAGGCTAACTCCGAATACGGCGCCGTGTAGATGATGCTTCTGTCCCCTGTTTCCTTCCCTGCTGACTGGGTTTCGTTCACCCATTTTACCTGTTCTGGAAGATTTACAATTTTCTTAAAAGATGTAGAAGCCCCTGCATTAGCGCCTCCACTTATATGCATATCAAACTGATTTTCACGCCAGTTCACTCCCCAGACTCCCGCTCCGTAGTAATTTCCTATATCATTCCAAGGCCAGCCCCCAGGGATAGTCTGAATATCAAAATAGCTGTCATCTATTATCAAATTTCCTCCTATCTTATAGATTCCCAATGATTTAATGGCTTGTATTACTTTATTTTGGAAATCCTCAGGTTTATAGCCTGTGTATCGCCAGCTGCCGAGTGTAGGGTCTCCATTAGAACTTACTATCAAATCTCCTGACAGCCTGCCTTCCTCTATATTGCCAGTATAAGATACTTTGGTGGCGTATCGGAAATCTTTTCCAAGCATCTCCAAAGCCGCCATCGCTGTAAAAACCTTCTGTGTACTCGCCGTAGAAAGTCCCTTATTTCCTTGATATTCATAAATAAAATTCCCCTGCTCATCAGCTACATAGAAAGAAAGATTAGCCGAATACATCTCAGGTTCATTCAAGAAACTTTTGGTCGCTTGGTCTAGTTTTTTAGAAATATCTTGAGAAAAAAAACTCTGAAAAAACAAGACTAATAAAAAGCAAAAAATATTTTTCATCTTAAAATTTTATTATATTTCAAACGCTGATGGTGATTATTTTATTTCCTGCATGTAGACTAGTGTGTCTTTGGGCAAAATTTCTGGGTGAAAAATCTTCACATAATCCCTTAAAACCAAATCAGCACGAACTGCTCCACTCTCAAAAATATCATTTGCCATTCCTCTCTTTCTTTTATTCATCCCAAAAATTTTTCCTTTCTGATAGACATCTAGTTTTTCATAAATAGCATTCATGGCTGTAAGTTCTTTTTTCGTTCTATAATTGCCTGCATTCACCCAAAATTCAGCATTTTTAGACTTCACAAAAACTTCTTCAAAACTAATCGGCACTGATTTTTTATCTTGATTTTCCTTAAAAATATAGTCCGCCCCTGCATCTTTCAGATAATTAGCCGAAAAAGTTTTCCCACCAGCGATATACCAGTGATTTCCATACATTTCATTAGCCAAAACTTTCGGTTTATTAGGTGATTTCTGTGCTTTTTGTTTTATACTTTCATAATCATTTTTGATTTTAGCATAGATTTCCTCTGCCCGTTTTTCTTCGCCTAAAAGCTTCCCAAACAGCTTTAAATAAGCCGCTTTATCTAAAGGCGTTTCCTCCAAATATTCATCTAAAAAAATGATTTTTATCCCATTATCTTGCAGGATTTTATATGTATTTTCAAAAGCCTCTATGTAATTCGTGAAAATCACATCTGGTTTTAGTTCAAGAATTTTTTCAATATCATACTTTTGGTCAGAGCCTACATTCTGAATTTTATTTTTTTCTACAAGTTGCTGAATTTCATTTGAATAAACATACTGCACTCCCGAAATTCCTACTATTTTTTCTTCCTGCCCAAGTTCTAAAAAATATCCCAAAAGGCTGTTATTAAGCAAAACCACTTTGGAAAAAGGCAGTTCATTTTTTTCAAAAGAATACTCAAATTTTCTGGATTTTAATAAAAATTTGTCATTTTGCTCACTATATTGAACATTTTCAGAAATCACTTCCCAAGATTTAATTGATTGGTTATCAGATTTCTTACACGACAAGACCACAAAAAAACAGGTGATGTATAATATTTTTTTCCATTTCATAGTTCAAAGAAAGCAAAAAAGTATTATATTTGCAAAACTAAAATTTAGGACGCGTAGCTCAATTGGATAGAGTGCCAGATTACGGCTCTGGAGGTTGAGGGTTCGACTCCTTCCGCGTTCACAACAACCCATAAAGTATTTAAAATGAATGTTTTATGGGTTCTTTACTAAAAAAATAGTAAAAAATAGTAAAAGACAGTAAGTTTTTCATTATCCAGCCTCCCTACAAAAAAATAATAGGATAATGAGTTACGAAGTAAGAATTCATGCACCAGCAGACCTATCTGAAAAATGGTATGTATACATCTATTCCGCTGGTAAAGTTATCAAGAAGTTTTATAAAGGCTTAACAAAAGAGGACAACTACGCTGACAGAATGCTAAAAGCAGAAGTTCTCAAATCACTTGTTGAAAAAGAAATAAAATCAGGATGGAAGCCAGATGCTTCTGGATTGCCCCAACCTGAAAACAATCACTATACCATTGCTGAAGCCTACAAAATAGCATATCAGTCGTTATCTTCTACGGATAAAGAAAGAACCACTTTAAGCCAATATAAAACACATTACAACTTTTTTATTGAAACCCTTAAATCCCAAAAGTGGGAAGATTATCCAATATCCAAATTTGAAACCTACCACATTAGTATGATTTTGGATATTATGCAGGAAAGTAGAGGGAAAAGCAATAATTTTTTCAATCACCATCTGAAAAATTGCAAGGTATTTTTTAAATTCTTGGTAAGAAAATTCATCATCAAAACAGACCCCACCGAAATTATTGAGAAAAAGAAATGGAAAACCAAAGAAAAAAGACTTCTTACCCCTGAAGAACAAACACGCATAATCAACCATTTTAAAGATTTTTTACCTCAATTTGTAACTTATCTAAAAGTCCTATATCATACATCTGTAAGACCAAAAGAAATACGACTGCTAAAATGTGGAATGATAGACACAGAAAGATGGATTTTTGTTCTTCCAGAGGAGATAACGAAAAATGACAAGAAAGGAATAATTGTAATTCCTGATGATTTAAAAAATGATTTGATGAAATTAAACCTTTCTAACCCTGATTACTACCTATTTGGAATAACAACACCTCATTCTACCAATAGAGGAAAAACCTTTGTTCCTGCTCCTTATCCATTAGCGCTAAATACCGCTAATAAACTATGGAAACAGGAAGTAAAAGACAAATTAGGTATTGATTCCGATATGTATTGGCTTAAATCTAAGTCAAACAATGATAAAATGAGAAATGGAATGTCTCTTGATGCAGTTAGAATTTCAAATAGACATTCAAATGCTGAAATAACAAAAATCTACGCTACCGAACATGATATTATAACAATGCAGCAAAACATTGATAAATTCGGAACATTTGAATAAAAATACAAAGCAGTATCCTATAAAGATACTGCTTCTGTTTAATTGTTCAAGAGTGAAAACTCTGTCTTTGTGTTTTGCAAATATAGAAAACAAGATATTGTAATCAAAACCACTTGTGAACAATTTATAACGGAATGTTGTAAACAAAAAAGCGAGAGGTTTCAAGCTTTTTTATTTTTCAGATTGTTTATCTACTTTTGACAAGAATAATGATACCATGCCAAGAAGTGTTCCTCCTGCAAATACACTCCCAAGAATTTCATGTCCATGAAGTATAAGAAATGCCGAAAAACACATCCCAGACAGCGCTATTATCAAAGAAAACCATACTCCTAATTTATTTATGTGCCTGTCTCCTCTATTGGCATCTTTTACCAATCTAATTCTTTCATCATAAGCTTTATGTCTAAACTCCTGTTCTTTTTCTGCGGATTTTTTTAGCCAATTCAAAATATCAGGGTCTATCTTGTGAAGCCTTTCTATTTCGGATGCGTCAGGCAAAAGATTATCGTCAAAAATTTCTTCTACTAAATGCCCTTGTCCCTGTTCATTTTTTACAATTTGCTGCTTCCTTTGCTGTCTAGCCATTAGATTTTTTATTATCAAAGGATTTTTTGTAATCTTTTACAACATTATTACAATCTTGTCTAAGATTTTGTCTGTCTGTTTTTGCTGTTGGGATGTCTATATTTTTCATTTCCTCTTCTATCTTTTTGATTTCAGGAGATGATGAGCGAAATGTACCTGAATACGCAGAAGACACATTTCCCAACAATAAGAAAGATGCTTTTAAAATATTCATAATATAACCCATTTTTTCTAAATTTCTTGTCAAAGGTATTTCTTTATTTTCATAAATACAACATTCCACCCCTTATTTAGAATTGATTTTTTGTAAAACATTATGTAAAACACTTTGATATACAGAGTTTCGTGAAAATGTTAAAGTTTTACAAAAATCTTATTTAGAAAAAAAGCAACACCTATAAAGATGTTGCTTACAATAATGAAAAATAAACCAAAAATAGCATTCTACCCACTACAATTATAGAGTATTTTTTCTACTTGGCAAACTTTTCATTCCATTTTTTTAAGTCTGCCATTCTGTTCATCCAGCCTTTGAGGAAGACCTTTTGAGTAGGATTGTTTTTTACGATTCTATTCAAAAAATCTTCCCTTTCCTTATAGAGCCTTTGTAGAAAGTCTTTCGGTGCGTTATTCAGCGCTTCTATGGTCTTTGCACCTACCACGCCATCAGCTGTAACATTAAGCATTCTTTGAGGAATTTTAATACCATAAACACCACTTCCCCAAACCCAGTCCACCAAAGTATTAGCAATCGCTTGGTCTTTGATTTCATCGGCTTTCCATCTGTCCCAAAACAGCCTTTTTATTACCATATCCCAATCTGCATCACGCATTTCTAAAACCCCCATATCCTTATCCGAACCAAATACCGAACGCCACACCGCATAAGTTATGCCCTTATTCGTGTGGTAACCAGTCTTTCCTTTGTAAGGCGTTGGGCATTTTACCTTACTTGCAGTGTCTTTTGGGTCTCTTGACAATCCCCCTTCCCATTTTAATATAAATGGTCTCAAACTTCTTATATCCGCCATATCATTTAAATTTATCAATTACCTTTTCCAGCCTTTCCCAGAGGAACATTCCCACGATAATCAGAATTAAATATATGATCCAACTTTCTGCTCGTTCTGATTGTTTCTCTTCTTTGGTTTGTTTGTGCTGTTCTTTTGCCTGCTTCTGCTCCTGCTTCTCTACTTCTACTCTTACTTTCTCTATTATCTTTATGATAGAGTCCTTTTCCTGCTTTTTGTCCTTAAAATAGACCTCTCCGTTAGCACTACCCTCTACAATGTTTCCATTATATAAAAATCTAAACTGCACAGGCTCGCTGCCGATTGGCTTTATCGCAAAATCCAAAGACTTCGTAAGGGTCTTGATATTAGCGGTTTCCTCGGTTTTCGTTTCTGAAACAGAATCTTTCTTTACCGATTCTTTGATTTCGGTCTTATGCTCCTCTTTTTCCTCGTGTTTTCTTACTTTCCTCGCTCCACATCCCAACAACAACAAAAACATAGCAAACCCCAATAAGGGAATGCTATTCTTTAAAGTTATCGTTTTCATCACTTTCTGTTTTTTCCTTTAAACTTTCCAAATCACCAGTCTTCTCAAAATTCTTTATCTTCTTCAAAAGCCCACTCGGAGGAAATGCCCCATTTGTCACTTTGGACATATTAACCAAAGCAGAGCCAAGAGGATAAAGCAATACCATCAATTTTACCATTACCTTGAAATAGACATCCAAAAATTCCACTTCATCCAGTGCATCGTGCATAATCAAAAGCATGGAATACCCTGATAGAATAACTGTTAGTTTCTTCAACAGCCCTAAAAGATTAGCCTTAAAAGTGAAATCCTTATCTACAAAGTAATGCAGGTAAGTCCCAAGAACATGGTCTATCATCAACACGAATAACACGCCATAGAGGAAAGACAAGTCTGTGGTGTAAAGCCCTGAAAAATACTCAAATGCCGAAACAGCCACCGCTGGAAACATGCACAACTTGAACGAAGCGTTTATTTTCGCAAAAACTCCGCCTTTATACAGCAACACCAAGTTGTTCAATATAAACTCTCTAATATTCATTATTTTAAACTTAAAAATTGTATTAAGTTCAAAAATAAATACTCCCTATTTCTCTACTAAATAAAAAAAGCCCATTTTTAGAGTATATCTAAAAATAGACTTTTTAAAAGCAGGTTTTTATTATCTTCTTTCTATTTTAACATTAGTTATTATCCCGCTAATAACTTCTATTGTAGTGACAACATTTTTTCCGAAATCATCATATGTTGAAATACTAAAACTACCTGTGTATCCCTTTTTTCCAAGCACACGAATATCTCCTTTTATAATATCCAAAGCGATGTTTTGTTTTTGGTTGTTTTTCGCTTCTAACTGCAAGGCTACATTTTCATCATTCGTAAGAGGTATTTTAGGAGTTCTATTATGTTCTATTTTCATAGCAGCACCTATATTATAAGGGTCTGATGTAATATCTGTTGTTCTCCCTATAGAAATATTTTTGTATCCCGCCCCTATTATTTCATCATCATATTTTTGACGCGCCAAAAATGTCTTATCATTTATAGAGGTAAAATTTGTATTTCTGTCTCCTGAAACCAACCAGCCATTTTGTATTTTAACATTGCCTATATTTCCCTCTTGAGCATCTATTTTGCCTGAAATATCTGCGTTTGTCGCAATCATCTTACCACTATCCAAGACTCTAAAAGGTGCATTGTCTTTATTTTTATAACCAGCACCAGCTCCAAACCTTACACTCTCTCCTCCTTTGTCAGTAACCCCTGAAATAAAAGCATTCTGATTGTCTTTATCATCCCCAACAGAAATAATATTAGAAGAAACAAGACCACCCTTAATAGATGTAAAATTGTCCGTTTTTTTCTTAATATCCCCTATATCTGCATTTACATGCTCCCCTGCTTTTACGGCAATTTCTTCTACATTTATAAGAGTGGATTTGATTTTTCCACCCTCTATAATGGTATTCCCCAGCATTCCTTTCTCTACATTGGAAGTAGTTGTCCCATCAGGCATTACGAATGTAATCTTCCCTGAAATCTCCCCCGTATCCAAATCTAAATAAGTCTGCCCATTTAAGGATTTTATTCTCCCTGCTGTGATTTGTCCGCCGTGCATCGTTACATTACCATACATCGCCTCTGCCTCTCTCTTTCCTCCCTTTGGTGTGTAAAGAAGATAACAAAGAAAATAGTAATAATCTGGCATCTCATCAAACTTGATTTTGTCTGTTGTAATATGCCAACTTCCTGATGTTCCATTTTTCTCTACTTTGGCATAGACATAATACACTATATCGAGTAAATTCTGTTGCTGCAATGGTAAAAGTTCCCAAACCTTAATATCCTCTGCAATAGAGAAATGAACCAGCCTCCCCCCACTAATAGAAACATTGGCTGGCTGTCCATTTACATTTGGATTTAAAACCACATCCTCCAGCACAAAATTCTGGCTTCTCGCCCCTACGCTTAACATATTGGTGTCAATAGAATGCGGTTTGATGTGGTCAGGGTCAAAATGTCCATCAGTATCAAAAATACTATCTTTCAACTCCAAAATGTTTTTGTAGCCGTTCTTATAATTTTCCCTGATAACTTGTGTTTGAGATTTTACCACTTTTTTCGTGTCTTTAATATCATTTAGAACACTTGCTGTAAAACTCACTTCATAGGTGTCAGCAATCTCCAAAGTATAACTAAAACGATTTAGCAAATCCCTTGTCATACTGATAATACGGCTCGTTTTATCAATCTTTAAAGGATTATCTACCACACGGATATAATCTCCAATTTCAAAGAAAACAGTACTTTCGTTCCCTTTCTTTTTCAAAAACATAGGGTCTATTGCGATGCTGTATTTCGTGTTGTTTTGAGAGAGTTTGGCATATTCGTTTTTACCTGCTTCCAAAAGCTTCTGCTCTGCCCTTGTAATATACATTTCAGGCATTACAATGTCCGTAATGGTAAACTCATCCCCTACTTCAAAACTGAAAATAGTATTGTTGTCAGGGAATTTTTGTCCTCTTTCATCTGTAAATTGTTTTACCTTAAAGCATTTTGTAGCGTGGTTGTATCCTGTAAGCGCAAGAAGTTCAAAATCATATCCTGCTAAATTCCCTTTATTGAAATGTAGTTTTGCTGGTGTCCCTGCTATCAGATACTTGGTGTTTCCCTCTTGGTCTTTCTCCATAAGGTCAAAATCCATATTAGAAACAAAAATCTCCTGTGTTTTTGATGCTTCATCAAATCTTCCAACCCCTGAAACTATTCCTTTGAAAGTCGGTTTGATATCTTCAAACACTTTAACCGCCTCTTTCATGCCAAAGAGCCTTATTTTCTCATCATCTTGCAGATAGTCCCCTTGTGATTGAGGCATTCTTAATTTTTCAGAATAATTCCTGTATTTAGATGGAATATTGTCTGAACTCCCATACACATAGAGCCTTGTAACCACATCATCAGCCACATTATCCCTATTGATAGAGTAAAGACCATTACCCTTGCCATACTCAAAAACAAAATCCTTGGTATTTCCTATTTTCTTAATGTTAAGGGTCTTTGTTCCAGTATTTACATCTTCTTTGATTTCAAATTCTGTGTCAAACTCCTTGCAAATCTTTTGCAGCACAGCAAGACAATTTTCATTAGAAAAAGTAAGCATTTTTCCTTCTGTGTTTTTAGGATAGTCCCCCAAAATCCAAGTGCCATTTTCCACAAAATTGATATTGTTGATCAATACTTTAAGGAAAATATCTATTTCGCCTGTCAATGGGAAATCCGCAGAAGTCTGAAAACCTGCTTTGTCAAGATTAAAATAAATCTTCTTACGCAAAAGATACTGCGCCCCCTCAAAAGTTAAGTTATAGGAATAAAAACCTTGTTCTTTTACAACTTTCGGCATTGAGTTAAGGTAGAAAAAACGACCGCTATATTCTATCTTATCGCCTATATAGAAGTCCAAAGGAGATTTGCTTTCTACCTTGACGTCTATCACATCTTCTGAAAGCAGCACCTGCTTATGTTGAGAACTGGTAACCCTCCTAATGGGCTTTCTGTTATTTAAATTCAGCGTTCCTGTTCTTTGTATTACAATCATGGTTATTGGTTTTTATCAAATGTTTTTATGCTTTTTTTACAGTGATTTTTGTCTATTGTGTCAAGGACGAATACCAGCACCTTACCAGCAAATGAAAGTGTGTTATCCCTTTGGTTTTTACCCAAAACTGAGCTGATAGTTTCCTCCATGTTTCCAAATTTATAGCCCTCTTTTTTCTTTAAAGTTAAGTTGAAAAGAGTTCGGAACTCAGAGTTTCCGAAGCGGTCTAAATTGACCGCCGAACTCTTGAAATAGCCTAAATCCTTGAATTTAAGACCAACTATAAAAAAATTGAAGAACGAAATCGGAAGAAACAGCGCCCATGCTAATAGGAACAACACCAATCCAACTAAAAAATTCACTATCTCTTTCATATCTTATTCTCTTACAATAGACCAATCAGCCGCTTCCGTTTGATATCTTCCTTTTCCTTTTACCCCAAGTAATCCCTGTTTGCATTCTTGAATTGTCACTACATAAAGCCCCTGTCTGAATAGTTCATTGATATAGTCTGTTTCTGATTCAAATTGGCTCTTGTTAATTTTTAAAACTTGAGCCAAAGCATTTAACTGCTCGTAGCCAAAAGACAAGTCTTCCCTTACAATAGAACCTATCTCTCTCTGAATTACAACATCTTTCATCTCTACACCTCCATCTTCTTGAGCAAATGGCTGCCTTTCGCTAACTTCTTTATAACAGCTGTCAGTAATAACCAAGTTGTATTTCCTTTCCTTAGGTAGATTGGTAATACTGTCTATGGTCATTTTGATAAACCCTATCTTCGCTCCTCCGAAGAAAAACTCTTTGTTAGTTTTTACTGAAATACAATGATTCATGATTTTATTTTTTATTGGTTATTTTAAAATTGCTCGTAAATACACTTTTGAAATATTCTTTCCGTTTGTAACGCTGCTATGGAAAGGAATGCCCTTTTTACCACTGGAAAGCATTACCGATTTTGCCCCCTGTAATGTTACACTTGTTCCATCTGAAAAAATAAAATGAAGGTCAAGAATTGCAATGATAGAATCCAAGTTAGGAATATTGTATATTGCTCTATCATTAGACCCGTTATTTTCTCCAATAATTGTCAGGTCATTGTGATTAAATACATTATCAATTTTTGAAGCCGAAACAGTAACCATTATTTCATCAGTATTCGGGCGCCAGTCAGTAGCCTTTGTGCCATGTTCTACTTTCAGTTTTCTGATGTCCAATGCTACATTTGGAGTAGTCATGGATAACAAGAAAAATTCGCTGTCTGTGGCTTTTTCCAGTTTTATCCTTGTCCACTTATTTGGTGGAATACTTTTGTTCCAAATCATTACAGCTCCAGAGTGTGAGTGCCGAACATCAATGGATTTGGAATAAAAACCATCATTAGAACCTTCTATTCTAAATCCATACAGAGAAACAGCCTTTCCACTGGCTGGAGTAACTCTTGTAAACTTCCCTGTAGCATCTTCCATAACCACAGAAGTGCCTGTCCCTGTATCATTTGCACTGAGCAAAGGAATTAAAGTGTTTTTCGCTAAATTTTCCCCACCTATCATCACATCATTCAGCATTTTTGTAACTTCTGCTTTTGATATATCAGCAGTTCCCCCTCCACTGGATGCTGGAATAAATGGTTTTATTGCTTCGTAAAACTTTTCAGCTTCAATATTAGAAGCATCTACACTTGCTCTGTTTTGGATTTCGCTCTGCATACTTTCAAGCCTTCCATTGTCTGCTTTCCTGTCTAATTCAGACAAAGTCTTATTAAAACATTCTCTAAGTTTTGCCTCTGTAATTTCTCCGTTGTTGTTATCAGGAAGAAGATTTTTTATTTCTTCCATTATCAATATAGTACTCATTGGTTGTTGTTTTTATATTCTAAATCCTTTACTAAATCCTTTTGAAAACGCCCCTGTATTCTTTGGTGGAATCGGAACATTTTCGCTTTCGTTTTCTTTTTGTTTCCAAACTTCTTTGCTGTTTGTTGTCAATCCTGTGATTTGGTCTACATTCCCTGAAATAGTGATGTAATGCGTGGTTTCTGCATTCTCTCCTGCATATTTCAGCCCTGATAAAACCCTGTTAGGTATTGTTTTGCTGACATTGACAACGCCTTTCAGGTTTTCCTCTACGCCATCAATGTTTAAAACTACCCAATCAGGCGAAGTAAAAGCCATATTCAAGGCGTTTCCCTTTAAAATAAAGGTTTTCTTTATCGGATTAGGGTCTTTTATCTTCAAAGTGAAAGAGCCGATAATTTCGCCATTTCTTATCGTTTTGTTCAATTCTATACTATCAGACAAATAGACATCATAAACCAAAACCTTCCCAAAATCTACGACCAGCCGAGCAAGACCTTCCTTATCAAATTCAGACATAAGATTATCAAAATCAGCCTTTGTTTTATGCCAATTTTCACCTCTTATCCAGCCTTTTAACTCTATCTCTCGCTCATCATACTTCGCAGGAGAAAGGTCTATCTGTCTGCCGTGTTGTTCTGCCCAATCATAGGTTTTTCTTGCTTTGGGTTTAGGTTTATCCAAAAGCCCCTTGGAATCTGAAATATACACTCCAAAATCCTTGAAAAACTTTCCGTTAAGGCTGTAAATCACTTCACTCATTTTCTATAAATCCTGATTTTAGCATTATCAAACTCTTCTACTTCCACTTGAGCATTGTCCAAAACATCAACCGACAAAATAGCATAGTCCTTCGCTGTGATTTTGACCTTTGAATTGTGTCTGATGATGATTTGAGCAACCTCAAAATTGTTATACACCAATTCTACATTAGAGTCTCCGAAAACAGCCAGATGAGTTATGTTTTCTAATATTCCTGAAAAGTCCGTATAAAGACCATACTGCATAATTTCATCTCGGTATTTTCTCAAATCTTTTAGTTTAGGGAAGTCATGTTCTTTCGCCCAATCATCACCCCTGAAATACATTTCGCAAAGGTTTTTAAGTGTAGGCTTGGCTTTCATTTGCTCATACCATTCGTTACACAATCCCTGCGCTTTTGCGTGTTCTATGATGTCATTCATAATTATTGGTTTTTATTAAATTCCACTTGCTCTAAGGCTTCCATCTCCTTTTACCTTGTTGTTAAGTTCAGATAAATCTTTTCTCATCTGAAACAGATTAAATGTATTCTGCTCTATCTTAACAAGGGAATCAACAGAGTTTTTCATCGCCTCTAAATTTTGCTTTTGATTCTTTAAAATCTCGCCTGTGTTTATCCTAATGGCATTAAACTGACCTGCTAAAACACTCGCTGTTTCTTCACTCATCCCCTTTATTGCGCCTTTCAGACTATCATCATTGCTCTCAACTCCCTCAAAAATCTCCTTATACCCCTCTAAAAAAGACTGCATTCCTGCTCCTGCGCTTTTAACCTCTGATTTAAATCTTGCGATGTCTTCTTTGGATAAGCCTTTAAATACTCCTGTGCCGTCCTCATTAAGCCCAGTAGCCTTAAATAAACTTTGTAAAGTTCCCTGCATTCTTTTCTGCAACATCAGGTTAAGCTGGTTCTTCACAAGATTTTTTATCATATCATTGGCTACTTTTTCCAATGATTGAGCAGCGTTTTCTCCACGACTAAAAGCATCTACCAAAGCATCCCCTACCTTTGATGCTGCACCTGCTAAATCAGTCTGCAAAACATCTTTTATCACTCCCTCTTTTAGGTCAGAAATCGTTCTGTTAATTGCACTTATCTGCCCCTGCCATTCTGAAATTTTCCCCCAGTCGGTTTTCTTTTTGCTCCGTTCAGAATCAATCATATTATTTAGACTTGCTTTTTGCTGTTCTAAATTCTTGATTAAGTTGGTTTGGTCGGAATACTGCCTTGCATTAAACGCCTTGTTTGCTGCGTGGGATAGTTCTTCATAAGCTGTTTTCAGTCTGTTCAGCGCCTGCTGTTCTCTTTGGATGGCTCTTTCTTTTTTCTTATCTCCACTTAAAGCCTTGAAAATAGAGCCTATCATTTTGATACCTGATGCTACAGCGCCCACAACATTTCCACTAACAATGTTTTTTGCCAAGTCTATCCCTGAATTAGCGATGTTGGTAATGTCTTCCATAGCATCTCTTGCAGCATCACTCATTCCCCCAAAAGCATCCGCCAAATCATTAACCCCTTGAATAGCATCATTGAACGCAGATTGTGTTTGATTCAAAACATTGGCTAATTTTTTCCTTTCCTCCGCTGTTCTTCTTTCCGCTTCAGTAAGTTCTTTTTGTTTTTTAATGATAGCATCAATGTTTCCACTATTCAGCGCCCTATCAAACTCTTCTTTGGCTTTCTTTTGTTCAGCCAAAGCACTTTTATACTCTTTAAGAGAATTGATTAAAGCCTTAAATGGATTTCTCGTAGTAGCCGTTTCCAGCCTTGCAATGCCATCTTTTAACCTGTCTAAATCATCAGGCGAAAGGTTTTCTTTGTTTTCTTCCTTAAACTTTCTGAAATGAGCCAAAATTCTGTTGAGTGTGTCTTGTGAGAAATACTCTAACTCTCCAAAAGCGATTTTCCATTCATCACCACTCATAAACATATCCATAGACAAACTTCCCAGCTCCCTATTTTTAGCATCTTCTACCCTTTTCTGTTCCGCTTCGGTCTGCGCTTTAGCCATCAGGTCGGCGTATTTTTTGACAATCGCAAGTTCCTTTTCTTTGTAAGTCTGATGCTCTTCTAAAAACTGGCTGTAAGCCTCTTTATATGCTTTTTCCTGTTCATCTAACCTGTTTCGCAATTCTGCTTCATAACCCTGACTTCTTTGCTCTGGTGTGAGGTTTTCTATTTCCTCCTTTATTTTGTTTATCTTTTCAGAGAAAGTAGACATACTGCTTAACTGCTCATCTAAACTCTCTTTCCAATTTGTAAAAGGGTCTTTCTCCCCTGTAAGGGAATCCAAAATCTCTTTTAGTTTCTGCCATTGGTTTATTTCATCATCGGATAATTTAATCCCTGATAATTGCTTTTTGTCCAAAGCATCAAACCTGCTTTTAATCTCATCGAAATAACTTTTCCCTTTCAGGTTAGAAAACTGATTTTTAGCCGTTTCTTTTCCGTATTTTGCTTCTATCTGATAGCGAACCTTCCACTGTCTTTCCAGTTCTGTAATCTCTTCATCAAAAGATTTTTTGATATACAGTTTTTTGACTTCTGCTATTCGTTTTTCCAGCGCTTCCCTTTTTGCAAGAAGCGTTGCTCGTGTTTTAGCATCAGAAATAAGAGTTTTGTTGGAAATTTTGGCATTCAAATCCGAAAGTTCCTTTTCTAAATGACCTAAAGAACCTTTAATAGGAGCATTTATTTGTGCTTTGGTTAGTTTTTTAGGTTTTTCAACTTTGATATTATACGCTTCAAGGGCTTTATCTGCTTCTTTTATTTGTGAAGAAAGCTCATTCCATTTTGAAGAACCTATATCTGTTTTTGTCAGCTGCGCAAGTTCTTCTTGCGCTTTGTTCTTTTGGTTTTCCCAATCAGTTTTGTTGTATTCGTTTTTAGATTTTTCAGAAGCACCTTCGCCCCCCATTTGCAGAGCATTCTTAATGTTCCCTGCTTGACCTTGAACATATCTAAGCCTTGATATAAGCCCTGTGAAATCCAATCCATCTATTGTTGTCTGCATCTTTGCAAATTGCGCAGGAATTTCCCCTGCTTTCGCTTTTGCAGTGTCTAATTCAGGATGTGTTTTTTTTATTTTCTCTATAACATCATTTATCTTCTTTTCTTCATCTTTCCAGTAGTTTAACTGCTCTTCTAATGGAGCATTTTGGGACATAATAGCCTCTGCTCGTGACTTTTCAGCCCTTTCTATATCAGCAATACCTTTCCTTAATTCTTCTATTCTGCCTGATATTCTTCCATCTGCATCATCTACATTTAAGTCTTTTAACTTCAAAAGGCTATCCATCTCTTTCTTCATGTCCTCCAGAGTAGCCTCTATTTTTTTGCCCTGATTCTTTTCTAATTCTTCGTTGAGCTTTTTATGAATCTCTGTAAGATTCATTGCCATAATCTGCTCCTGCGACATATTTTTGAAAGTTTCAGGAGCAATCTCTAAAAGTTTCTTATATGCTTCTTGCTTTTCGTAGATAGTAGCAGTTTCGCTCTTAATAGTCCCAATTAAATTTTGAGCCTCATTCTTATAATCATCGGTTTCTTTGTTAATCTTCTGAAGTTTCTCCGCTCCACTTTCTAATGCAGTGTCCAAACTATATAATACCGCTATAAGCCCTACTACCCCAGCGATAGCAAAAGCGTAAGGGTTTGCCATCATAACGGCGTTTAGTTGGCTTTGTAGGGCTATTTGTTTTATTGTCGCTCCTATCTGTAAATGTCGTGTAGCAACATCATATACCCCTTGAATGTTAGCAATTTTCATTACCGCAACTTGGGTAATTACCGCTGCTCTATACGCTCCATAAGTCCCAACCAATCCTGCTAATACTACGCCTACTTTTTCATAGTTTTCTACAAGGAAAGTTATACCCTGTATCCCACTGGATAAAAAGCCTTCTGCCTTTTCGCCTATCTTGTTATACATCTGCTCAATAGCATCCTCCAAGTTGGCGATTTGTCCAGATAATGAAGCCGACTGCTGTTCCATCAAATTAAAGAACAATCCGCCCTCATTAGTTAGGTTGTTGATAACGCTTTGAACCTCTGGAAACCCTACCTTTCCAGCAGAAATAAGGTCTTTTACTTCGTTTTCAGCAACACCCATTACCTTTGCTAATTCAGCAGTCATAGGAATACCAGCGTTCATAAACTGGTATAGGTCGTTGGTCATCAATTTACCCTGTGCCTTTACTTGCCCATAAACATGGATTAACTGCCCCATAGGAACATTAAGTCCTGCCGCCACATCTCCCATTCTACGAAGTGTATCTACCACCTGCTCGGCTGGAACTTGAAACGCCAAAAGCCTCTTTGCTCCATCGGTAACATCTGTTAATCCAAATGGCGTTTTTGCTGCCAAATCCACCATTTCCCCCATAAGAGCCTGTGCTTTCTCTTCGCTTTTCAGCATCGTTCCAAAGGCTATTTCAGTTTTCTGAAACTCTCCTCTTACACCGATGAGCTGTTGAGTGAAGCCCTGTAAAGCCTGAACAGAAAAATAAGCCCCAATACCTATTGATAGATTCTTAAAAGCGCTGTCCATCTGCTGGGTTTCCCTCTGTGTCTGCTGGGTAAGACCTAAAATATCTTGTCGCATCTCTGTGATGTTTCTGCGCCATTCGTTCATGTCTATTCCAGCACCGAAATATAAAGCCCCTTGATTTGTGTTCATTGATTATTAGTTTTTATACATATTGAATAACTCTTCCAGTTCTTCCGCTGTCTGTTCTTCGTATTTTATTACTTCTTTCCCCTCCTTTTTCTCCGAGTCATAAGATGGAGTATCTATCAGCATTCTTTGAACAATACGCCAGTCTATTTCCCAAAGCAGATAATCTAATGTCCAGCCGTAATGATGGCATATCTGCCCCATAATGCCATAGATAGATTTTATTTCTTCTCTATCGGATTTGCTTTGGTCGGTCGGTTTCCGTTCATCAATGCGATAGAGGTTATAAAATTTGCGTAATTAGCAGTCTTTAAAAGGTTTTGAGCAAATTCTAAAAGCTCGTTAGGTGTATAGTTTTTCAGGAAATACCATTCTAAAAACTTTCTGACAAGAAAATTATCTGCAAAGCACACCGCCATTGCTTTTGCTACATTCTTTGTGTTCTTGCTTACTGCCTGATACTGCATAGCGATTTGTTCCTGAAAACTCCCTGATGTCAATAGTTCTTCATCTATTTCCATTTTGATAAATATGTTTGAGAGTTTGAGCATTCGCCCTAAACTCATCTTTTTACATTTAAAAGTTTTCTTGATTCCTAAAACACAAACCTTTATCTCAAAACCTTTATCTAAAAGCAGGTTGATTTCTTCTTGTTCTAAATTTTTATCGTTCATATCTACATTAAAAAAAGCCTGCCTGATAAACTCGCAGACAGGCTTTAAAGAAAGATTAAAAAAACAATTAGCTTAGCGTAAATCTTGGCTCTCCCTCTTTTTTAGGGCTTAAAACTTTTGCTTTTACCTCTATTGCCATTAGGTTTTTCTTCCCAATGTCAGAAGTAAATTTAGCCGTGATAGACACCCTTGGGAATTTAAATGTTTTCCCTTTTCTTGGTTTCAGTTCCAGTGATTTCTCAATCGTTACTGGCACAACAGGAGCTTTATAAACATTAGAGTCTACGCTTCCCCCAAACACTTTTACTACAGTGTCAAAATCATATTCATAGATGTTGAATGTCAAATCAACATCTCCTTGTTTGTATTCCACATGGATAGGGTTATCATGCTCTTCCACATAGAAAGCCGTTTCTTCTTGGTCACCAAATGTCAGTTTGCAAGAGTCTTCTGCTGTTTCTCCCAGTGGAGCTAAAACAGTTCCCATACCTCCATCAGAGGCGATATCTCCAACTTTTATTGAAGCAATACCGATATTTACTTCCTTTGCCATATTATATTGATTATTAGTTTATTGGTTAATAATAAGCGTTTAGGCTTATTCTAAAATTATAGTAGTTAAAATTATCTTCTTCAAATTCTTGATGATTAACAACTTCAAGATTGAATTCTTCTTCCCAAACCTCGCTCAATGCAGAATAAACAGCATCTGAAATTTCTTTAAGGCGCTTTGCGTTCTTCTGCTTTTGGACAATCCCATTATTTGCCTTTATTTCAATCATCGGAACATAGCAATTCACATTAAAAACCCCATTCTGTAAAAAATGGTTAGTCATTGTAAGGGAGTTTATCACAATATCCTCTTTTTGGCTACCAGCAGGGCGCTTATCTTTGTAGATTTTACCACTGATAACATTGTTTATTCCAGCCTTTAAAAGCAGGTCTAAAATCCATTGTTTGCCATCTAATACTGTCTTCTTCATTTTAATTGTTTTAATAAATTAGGCAGATATTGGGAAGCAAACTGCTCTGCACTGGTTAAAACTACTCTACCCTTGCTCTCTACATAAGAGGCGTATCTCATACCTGCTACTACCACAAGGGAAATTCCTCTTTTGGATTGAGCAACTTCAACAGCGAGAGTTCTGCCATATTTTAAAGGGTCTTCATTACTTGGCTCTGTGCCGTGTTTAGAAGCGTTAAAGTTCTCATCTACAACCTGACCATCTACTGAAACCACATATCCGATAGAGTTACGAAGATTAGCCGTGTGGTCTTGATAGTTTCCATTTTCTTTCGCTTCATTTACAGCCTTTTCGCCTACCCATTTAAGAATTCTGATAAACTGCTCTTCTGCATGGTCTTCTGCATGCTGGAACATTCTTTCAAAATCCCCCATATTAAATCTTGGTATTATAGCCATATCCTTGCGTGTAATTGGTCTTTTGTAAAATTCACGACATTACCCTCCAATCTCAATTCTTCCCCATTCCAAACCTGCACTTTTGTGCCTTTGTCTATGTTTTTAATAGATTTTGGCGCATATATTACAGAAGTCTGAATGTAAAACTCGCCATCTTCGGTTTGTTTCTTGAATGTTGAGCCTTCATCACGGCAAACTCCAAAATCTACCCACTCTGATGTTCCTTCTGTCCATTCTGCCGTAGATTCATCAAAATATCCTTCAGAATGAATTAGCGCTTTTAGTTTGTATGGATATTGCTTTACTGCCATCTGCTTGTAATGTCTTTTATGTTGTTGTTTTGCTCCAACATGTTAGGTTTTCCCAACTTCCCACAAAGAAAATTGTAATAACTTCTGATTAAGTCCTTATCAAAACTAACAGAATAACCGCCCTCTGAAATACTGCTTGGCTGCATCATAATGTCAGGGATTACATTGTAGAAAAACAAATCCAAATTAGTCTCTCTCCCTACCACATCAGAAGAAGAAAGCCCCACTCTTTCAAGTTCAGCATCTATTCTGTCCGCCGATAAATCCACAGACCAAGTTGCTAATTTTTCCTTAATGTAATCCCCTATATTCATTATGAAAGTTTAGTTTTCAGAATAAGTTTCTGTCTTGTGTTGTTAAGCACTGGTGTAGCAAATGCAGTTCCCTTTGTAAGCACTCTCATTGGGTTTGCTTCTCCCAATACAGACACTAAAATGAAATCATTAACAGTTGTTTTTGAAGTTTCATTTAGGTTGATTCCCGCTTCTGGCGAAATAGTATATTGCGTAGCACCGAAATCTGTTGAAGTTGCCAAGTGGATGTTTCCAAGTTCCCAACCGCTGGTAGCTGTAATGCTTCCATCTTTCGCCTCTTCGTTTACATAACTTTCCCAAATGGTAATTGTTGGTAAATTCTGAGCAGCCAAAGCTGTGTTCAACTGAACCAATGTAGGCTCTTGAGAAATTCCTAATGCATTTTGTGCAAAAGATGCTGTAAATGCAACTACTTTTTTAGACTTCACAAATTGGTTGAAAGTTGCCAAATCCATTACCGCAGTAGTGTATCGGAATCCTTTCTTAAGTGCTTCTGCCTGTGCTTTTCTGAAATCCTCAATTGGGTCAAATGTATCCTTGTTCGCTGGTAAGAACCAGTCCAAAGATGCATTTTCTGTTTTCAATTCAAAGTCAATTTTCACTCCATCCTTTACGATGTATTGACCTTTTGACAATAGCGATTTTGCCATATGCTCCAATCTCGCATTGATAGCATCCACCACAAAAACACCATCATCATAAATAGCATTGATAAGCTGGCTTTTAATGTTAGCATTGTTAGGATATAGAGCAACAGCGTTTCTCAATTCATTGATACGGAAAAAGTCTCTTTCGTTTTTAGACCTACCTACTTCAATCTTTGGAATCTCTCCCTTAACCTTTTCGATAAACTCTCTCCCTTTTAAAGGAACATTACTGTCTAATGCTACCACATCAGCCATTACTTTTGCTCCTAATTCTCCCTCCAAATTTCCAAATGTCAGCCCTGCGCTAAAAGCCGTAGGGAAAAAATTGAAAACCTGCAAATTCCCAAGCGGATTAGAATTAAGGATTGCTCCCATATCCGCCTCTCTAAACTCTGGAATAATTGTATTTGCGTTTATTACACTCATGTTTTAGTTTTTTAAATGGTTTTTAGTTTTTACCTCCTTAGATTTGAGTAATTCTTGGTAATGCTGTCTTTAAGAAAGCAGCCCCTGTTTTTTCTTTATCAGGCAAAGCATTTACTCTCACTATTCCTGCTACTACGACAGAAACTAATGGATAGTCATCTATCACGATGTCTGACATGGTAAGCCCTACGGCATCTTTTACATTCGTTGCAGTCAATGCATCTTTTATAGGCTTATAAGTTCCGTTTGTGTGTGGAACTACTACTGTCCCAGCTGGAATAACTCCATCTGTAAATCTTGCTGATGCTTCTGTTTTGTCAATATGCACTCCGCCTGGAATGGTAGCATCAACTTGGTCAAAGACAACAATCTGTCTTCCTTTTCTGAAATCTGTGTTAATTCCCTTCATTGTTTTGAGTTTTTTGTTTAATATATGCTTGAACATCAGGGCTTATTTCTTCTGCTTTGATGTCTTTTCCGCCAAAACTTGGAGGTTTTACATCTCCTAATTTTGTGTCATTTAATTGTTGAAGGAAGCCAGCCTCTGCTTCTTTTACCGAGTTAGCAAATGTTTCTATTTCTTCATCGTTTTGGAATGTTCTCCCTGCGATTTGAAGTTTGTAGAAGTTTTCATTTACTCCCAGTTCTTTGAGTTTAGAAATCAATTTCTGCTCGTTGCTTAAGTTTTGTTTGTCCTTTTCGAAGCCCTCTACTTTTTGGGATACTGCCGTGAAACCTTCCATTAGTTTTTTTGCCCATTCAGGCATCTCTTCATTTGGTTTTGGTTCTTCTTTTGGCTCTTTTGGAGCAGGTTCAGCAGGTTTCCCTTTTTCAAGTTCTTCAATCTTGGCTTTGTAGGTTCTGTTTTGGTCTGCTATGGACTGCTGGACTTTCAACATTCCCTCTACCCCCGCAACAGCGGTTTCAATTTCGCTCTCTTCTTTGACCGCTCCGCTCAAAAACTCTGCGGTAGCTTTCAAAACATTTTCACTTAACCCTAAATCTTTGTATTTAGTTTTAAGTCCTTTTAAGATTTGTTCAAACATGAATTTATGATTTTTATTTAGGTTCAAAAATACTTTAAATAACTTTGCTTATTTATTTTAAAATAAGTATTTTAGCCCCACAAATTGAAATTTAAATTTTAAAAACCGCTTTTTGATACAATGGAGGATATTTTAGATAGGAAAGTAACGGATTTGACTGTTTTTGAATCGATGAAATACGCTTACCTTGTTTCCATTTCATCAAAAATAACGATGAGTTTAGCTGACTTTTGTGAAGCAACAGGACAGGATAGAAGAAAGGTTTATTCTTTATTAAAATCAAGATATTACCCTGAAAAGTTACTCTCTGGCGGATATGCAAGTTTGAAACAGCGGAAAAGTCCAATATTTATAACCGAAGAAGTTTTAAAATGGTTAAGATAAAAACACAATTAGAAACCAAATTAGATTTAGAAAAGAGGAAAGAAATTATAACAGCAAAAGCAAGTTACAAAGGGCAGGTTATTATCCTCTTTAAAGCAGAAGTATCCAATGGTAAAGTAAAAATATTATAATCATGAATAAAACATTTAATTTTTCAGAATTTTTGATGAACAAAGGGTTTTCTTTTACGAATTATGGAACACATAACCTCCATGAAATAAAAACAGAAAAAGGTTATTTTTGTGTAAATCTACAAGGCGAAACAATGACCACAAAGAACAGCGAGCCTGAAAGCCTAAAAGTAGATGTTCCTACGCCAACAAATGAAAATGAAGCCGAAGAATGGCTGGAAGAATTTCTAAACAAAAAGCTCTAAGATTGGTTAT
>CAUPCB010000006.1:0-59934 GCA_963509715.1 uncultured Flavobacteriaceae bacterium
TAATTGAAAAATATTTATATAAAATTGCTCTATTATGATATTATTTTATTACATTTGCATATAGATATTTAAAAAAAATATCTTCCCAAATAATTTGGGAAGATACCTTTATTATTTTATAAGATTATTTTTAGATAATCTAATATATATTTTGCTTAAAAATTAAATCATTTTATAAAAATTTTATATTATTTAGTTTAAATTATATAATAGCTTCTCTTATTTTGGTTAATTTAGCTAAAAGATTATCTAATTTATCAAGTTGAAGCATATTTGCTCCATCGGATTTAGCTTCAGAAGGATTGGGATGTGTTTCTATGAATATTCCATCAGCTCCTACAGCAATTCCTGCTTTTGCAATAGTTTCTATAAGTTCTGGTCTGCCGCCAGTAACTCCACTTTCTTGATTGGGTTGTTGTAATGAGTGTGTGATATCAAGAATTACAGGAGCATATTGTTTCATAATAGGAATTCCACGATAATCTACAATCAAATCAGTATATCCGAAAGAATTTCCTCGTTCTATGATGGCTGTTTTATCATTTCCAGAGTCTTTTACTTTCTGCACGGCGAATTTCATGGCTTCTGGTGATAGGAATTGCCCTTTTTTCAGAGTTACGACCTTGTTGGTTTTAGCAGCAGCTACCAAAAGATCAGTCTGTCTAACCAGAAAGGCAGGGATTTGTAATACATCTACAAACTGGGCTGCCAGTTCGGCGTGTGCATTTTCGTGGATGTCTGTAGTGGTAGGAATGTTGAAGGTTTCACCTACTTTTTTCAGGATTTGAAGTGCTTTTTCATCGCCTATTCCTGTGAAAGAATCCACACGAGAGCGGTTGGCTTTTTTGAAACTCCCCTTGAAAATGTAGGGAATATTGTATTTATCAGTGATTTTGATAACGGTTTCGGCTATTCTCATCGCCATATCTTCGCTTTCTATGGCACATGGACCAGCTATTAGAAAGAAATTTTTAGAATCTTTGTGGCTGATGTTTGATAAATGCTGTATCATATATATGTATTTAAATTTTCACAAATATAGGTTTAATTTTGGTAAAATACCCAATAGAAAAAGCGAGCTGTAAGACTCGCTTTTGTAGGTTTTATTCGGTTACGCTTATGACTTTTTGGGTTATTTTTTGAGTTTTTTCCTTTTCATAAGTAGAATCAAAAGGTTTCATAATAGGGAAAAGGAACTGATAAAATGGCGTGATATTCTGCACTTCATCAGATTTTTCAAAAGCTTTTTCTTTTCCCATCATCTCTAATTTTTTGATGAAATTATCAAATCTTTTGTCAATAACCGAAATAGAATTAACTAAATATTGGTATCCTTTGTCTTTTTTACCAGCGATTTCGTAGCCATTTACTACCGCCTGAACCACCATAGAGTAGAGCATAGGCTGGGTAACCATCTGTCTTTTAAGGAGATTTTGCTCTCGTTTGCTGAGGCTTAGATAATAGTCATATTCGCTAAAAATATCCTTTTTCATTTGCTCAGCTAGTTTGAGACCCTTTTGCTCTTCTCCAGCTGCAATATATCCGAAAATAATAGCACTCACGGAGCGAGGGTCATTATATTTCTCCACAGGAATTTCTCTAGAAGCCAGATCTAAAACTTCCAAAGCTTTTGCTTTTTGTCCTTTTAGAACCAAAGCTTCTGCAGCTCTTCCAGCTGATGTTCTGTAGTTCATAATGTTGGAAGTTGCCGTTTCATCATAGTGGACTTTTAGGTCTTTGAAGTTTCCCCAACGGAAATTTTTAACAACTTTGTAGAGTTCATCTGCATCTACACGCCCTAAATCTCCATCTTCTCTTTCAGGAGTTTTGATAGGAACAAGGCGATAGTTAAACCCATCAAATTGTAAATAATCATTTAGGTAAAATATATTTTTGGAGTCATAAATACCTCCAGAGGAGAAACTTATAGGTCTTTTCCAATCAAAATTGGCTAAAATATCCATCATCATAAGTTCATTTTTATACATCGTAGAACCTTCATAGTTTATGATGATTTCGTTTTCTGCAAGTGGAGTGTCCTGAGCTTTTATAATTCCCGATTTTACTGCATTTTCTTTGTTTACAGGCAATACGAATTTGCTCACAGGTAGGAAGTTGAACTTATGATATTGCTCTTCTCCGAATAACATTTTTAGAATCATGTCCTTATCCTCTGATTTGGAACGGAGGAACTGGATAGCTTCTTTTAATGTCATGGTTTCTTGGGTTAGATATTTTCTTAAAGAAGCCAATTCTGTCACTGGAACACCTTGTTCTTCAAGGTTTTCAAAGATGCTTGCCCAGCTGTTTGTGTTCATCAGATAGATTTGGTCATTCATTCCATCTCGATATTCGGCATGCGACAGCGAGGAAGGAACAGGCATCGCATTATAAGTTCTTCTTTTCACTTGGTCTATGTTCCAAGGAGTAGCCAAAAGCGTGTGATTGATTACTTTCACATCATCTCTAAATCTTTCTGTCTCTTGGATAGCCCAAGTAGGGTAGGTGTCATTATCTCCATAAACAAATAAAATTCCATTTTTAGGGAGGGATTTCAGCGAAGAATAGGCATAATCATATGCTGTGTATCTACCGCTTCTGTCATGTGGAGTGTAGTTTTGGAAGCCCATCATTAGAGGAATTCCCAGTAGAATGCTCCCTGTAGCGATATTATAAGAATTCTTTTTTATTTTATTTTGAGAAAAACTGAAAATACCTGCCACGCCCAGACCTATCCATATTGCAAAAACATAGAATGAGCCGACCATAGCGTAGTCTCTTTCTCTTGGTTCAAAAGGTTTTACACCCGTGTAGAAAATAATTCCCACGCTCATCAGGATAAATATAGAAAGCAGGGCATATGATCTTCCAAAATCTTTTAATGATTGATAAACAAAACCAATGATTCCAAGAAGAAGAGGAAGGAAGAAAAAGTATACAGTACTTTCGTTTTTGAATTTTGATGGGAGGTTGTCTTGGTCGCCCAGCATCATGTTGTCAATGGCAGAAATTCCACTAATCCAGTTGCCATTCGTGTTTTCCATGTGTCCTTCTAGGTCGTTTTGTCTCCCTACGAAGTTCCACATCAGATAACGAGCGAAATAATATCCGTTTTGGAAATCAATTAAATAATGCAGGTTTTGCGCCAGAGTAGGTTTTTTGATTTTGATTAAATCATAGCTTTTTACATCAAGATAATCTTTTGCAGTGATGTTTCCATCTTCATACTTAGCTTTTAATTCATCAAAAGCTTTTTTTGCATGAGGATTGTCTACTATATTTTCATTAGAGTAATTAAACTCAAAATCAGGCGCTCCATACATGGATACATAGTTGTTCATTACGGTTCTGTCAGAGTTGTACATTCTTGGTAAGAAGCTTACATGTTCCTTGTTATATACATAGCTGGTGCGTTCGTCTACTTTGTCATACTTTCCTGTTTTTTTGTTTTTTTCGTAAACATCACCTGTTTTTATGGTTTTGTAGCCGCCATCTTCGTTTCTTTCTATTCCGTGCGGATCTAGATGAGCGGTGTAGTTTTGTCCATATATGGTAGGCCAGTCACCATATTGCTCACGGTTGTAGTAATCCAGCATACCGATAGCAGTATCAGGATTGTTCAGGTTCATAGGAGGATTGGCATTGGCTCTGATAGGAATCATCATCCAGCATGAAAATCCAATAATCATATAAACTACTGATAATGCGATAGTTTGGTATAGATTGTTTTTCGTTTTTCTAGTATATCGGATGATGTAATAACAAAAAGCAACCAAAATAATAAATGCAATAATAGTCCCAGAATGGAACGGCAGACCGACACTATTCACAAAGAAAATTTCGCTCTTTCCGAAAAGTCTCATGACAATAGGGAAAATTCCTTTAAAAACAAATGCTAAAACTCCAAGCGTGATGAAATTGGCAATGATAAAGTTTTTCCAAGTGAATTTGTAATTTCTAGCATAATAGATGAAACACACCGCAGGAACTGCCAACATCACCATCATATGGACACCCACAGAAAGCCCTGTGATAAAGAAAATCAGGATAATCCATCTCTGGCTGTCGCTGTCATGGTATTCGTTTTCCCATTTTGTAATCAGCCAGACTACAAGTGCGATGAACATAGACGCCATAGAATACACCTCGCCCTCCACAGCAGAATACCAAAAAGTATCCGAAAAAGTAAATGCCAGCGAGCCTATAACTCCCGAAAACAGCACGGAAATCATTTCTGCTGAGCTGAGTTCTTCCATTTCTTTATTTAAAATTCTGCGGACTAAATGTGTAATGGTCCAAAAAAGAAATAAAATCGTAAATGCACTAAATAGCGCAGACATAGCATTGATAATCAGTGAGTAATAGGCCTCATTCCCAAAGCTCAAAATAGCCGCCACAGCGCCCACCAGCTGGAACAATGCCGCTCCTGGTGCGTGGGTAACTTCTAATTTTACAGCGGATGAGATATATTCGCCCGTATCCCAAAAGCTGAATTTATGCTCTATTGTAGATAGATAGGTAACCAAAGCAATCCCAAAAACTGCCCAGCCTAATATGTTATTCCATTTTTTAAATGTCCAGTTTTTCATTAATAAAAATAATTTGTCGCGAAATTAAGATTTTTTGATAAAAGAAATCCAATTTTTAGCCTAAAATTATGTTTTTTTAAATATTTCTTGATGAAGAAAAAAGCTTTTTTAGAATTATTTTAAATAAAAATTTGGTTTGTATATTTAAAAATATTAGTTTTGCCTAACATTTATTTCTAATTAAATCTAATTATATTATGAAAAATTATAAACTTTTTCCATTATCAGCCCTGTTTTTCATGGGTTTGATGAATGCGCAAGATGTAAAGCAAGACTCCCTTCACAAGGATAAAAATGTAGATGAAGTGATTATCACAGGAACGCTCAAACCGATAAGCAAGTCTAAAAGTCCCGTTCCAGTGGAAATTTACACCAAGAAATTTTTTGAAAAAAATCCGACTTCTAACCTTTTAGAATCGATTTCTATGGTTAATGGGATTCGTTCGCAGATTAACTGTTCGGTTTGTAATACGGGAGACATCCATATCAATGGGCTGGAAGGGCCTTACTCGCTGATTCTCATCGATGGAATGCCGATAGTGAGTTCCCTTTCCACGGTCTATGGTCTGAGTGGAATCCCGAATTCTATGATAGAGCGAATAGAAATCGTGAAAGGTCCTGCATCCTCTGTATATGGGACAGAAGCGATGGGAGGAACTATCAATATCATCACTAAAAACGCTTTGACCGCACCGAAGTTTGCTTCGGATTTTAGCACGACTTCTTGGGGCGAGCAGAATATGGATTTGGCTACGAAATTCAATATTGGTAAGAAAGCAGCGTCTATCTTGAGCGTGAATTATTTTAATTTTACGAATAGAATTGACAAGAATAATGATGGCTTCATGGATACCACGCTTCAAGACCGAGTTTCTGTGTTTAACAAGTGGAATTTTAAGCGAAAAGACAATAGAATGGCTTCCTTTATGGCAAGATACCTTTATGAAGATCGTCTGGGAGGGCAGCTCCAGTGGCAGAAACAGCATAGAGGCGGCGATGAAGTCTATGGCGAAAGCATCTATACCAACCGCTTCGAGGCGATAGGGCTTTATCAGCTTCCTACGGTGGAGCAGTTGTTCTTACAGCTTTCGTTTAATTATCATAATCAGGATTCTAGATACGGAACAGAAGCCTTTGATGCGACACAGCGCACGAGTTTTGGGCAGTTTTATTGGAATAAAAATTTTGGAAAGCATGACTTGATAGCAGGAGCTACTTTGCGCCATAACTACTACGATGACAGTACGATAGGAACGCAAAACACAGACGGAACGAATAACCCGACCAGCGACTGGCTTCCAGGGCTTTTCGTACAAGACCAATGGACTTTTAATGACAAACACTCACTTTTGCTGGGGTACAGATTAGACCACAGTAAAAATCATGGATTTATTCATTCTCCGAGGCTGGCTTATAAGCTGAGCCCAAGCCCTGCGACCAGCATTAGAGCGAGTTTTGGGACTGGTTTCCGTGTGGTGAATGTCTTTACCGAAGACCATAAATCGCTTACCAATGCCAGAGAAACGGTCATTAGAGACATTAAACCTGAAAAATCCATCAACGGAAATATTAATTTTACTCAAAAAATAACCGCAGGAAACGGCTATATTGATATAGATGCTACGGCTTTTTATTCCTATTTTACGAATAAAATCGTGGCTGATACAGAGACAGATAGCGATAAAATCATTTATGATAACCTGAAAGGGCATGCGATAAGCCAAGGGATTTCATTGGGAGCGAATATAAAATTTGGTATTCCGCTGAGCTTAAATATAGGGGCAACCTATATGGATGTTTTTGAAAAGTATGAAGAAGGGGGCGAAACGCACAAAAAATACGAGCAGCTCGCACCTAAATGGTCTGGAACTTATGCGCTCAGCTATGAGTTTAGTAGAAAATTTGGGGTAGATTTTACGGGCGAAGTTTATGGGCCGATGCGCCTTATCACCGTTCCGAAGGATTTTCGACCAGAATACTCGCCATGGTATAGTTTGGCGAATATTCAGCTGAGAACTAAGTTTGACAATGGATTGGAAATTTATGGCGGTGTGAAAAATTTGTTTAATTTCACTCCAAAAGACCCTATTCTAAGACCTTTTGACCCGTTTGATAAAGATACAGGAACCAATAATCCGAACGGATATGAGTTTGAACCATCCTACGGATACGCTCCGATGCAGAAAATAAGAGGTTTCCTAGGAATAAGATACACGATAAAATAAAATATATGAAACTAAAATTCGCTTTTTTAGCGGTTGTGTTGTCCTGTTTTTCTCACGCTCAAGTGCTGAGTAGTTTTGAGGAAGTGGAGAAATTAAGAAAAGAAAATCCTAAACCTGTGGTTGTTTTATTTACCACCGAATGGTGCGGAGTGTGCAGAGTGCAAAAGAAAAATTTATCAAAACTTCCTCAGAGCGTATGGGACAGCGTTTATTTTATAAGCATAAACCCTGAAAGATACCATAAAGATATAGAGTTTTTTGGGAAGAAATATACTTTTGTGTCCAATGGGACTTCGGGACTGCATAAAATAGCTTACGAGCTGGCTGGCGGCAGAGTTCCTGCCTATCCGTTCTGGGTTTTTGCTGATGAAAACGGAAAAATGCTGACCCATGAGGGACTGCTGAAAGAAAAAGAACTGAATTCAATTTTTTCTAATCATAATCACTAAGTGCGAGAGTAAGGCGATTTTGCCTTACTTTCGTTTTTTTATTTGTTTTCAGATTTTTTCAGAAAATACTTTTGTAGAATTTGGTTCAAAGGATATATTTTGAAAATAAGATTTCCGATGAATATCACCACCAAAACCAAAGTAGGTTTGTAAATCAAATTCACGAAACTAGACTGAAAATTAGGGAAAATTGAAGTCAAAATAATCGCGGAGCCGCAGATGATGACTGCCCACAGCATTTTGATGGATAAAGGGAAAACCCTGAAATGGCGGTAATTGAACACGATTTTTATTAAATTAAACGAGGTTAAAGAAACAGCATAAGAAATGGCAATTCCCAAAATTCCTAAATCGGTATATTTTAGGAAAAAAGCATTTAGAGCGATGGTTACCACGGCTAAAATAAGCATAAACAGGGTGTTGTACTTATAAAATTTGGACATGGAAATAATGTGGCTGTTGAATCCCGTAGCCAAATCAAACAGCATAGTCATGCCGATAATCCATAAAATAGGCTCTGCTGTTCGAAGAAGTTCTCCATTTTTCATAAAGTCCGTGAGGAAAGGAAATCCCACCACGATGCACGAAAAAAAGACCAATCCTAAAAAGAATAAACTGAGGGAAGTTTTTTTGTGAAAGCGGTCAAGATCCTGCAAGGTATTTTCCGTAAGATGCTTGTTAATTATCGGTGCAGAGATGTTGTAAAGCCCCATCTGAGGGATGTTTATAAGGGTAACGATGGAGTAAATATTGCTGTAAAGCCCATTTTGCTCAAAGCCGATGTATTCCCCAATCATCACATTGGCGATTTTCAAAGCTAAAAAACTGCCTATATTTCCCAAAAATCCAAAAAAGCTGTATGATAAAATCTGAACCCAAAGCCCGTTTTGTCGGAAATAACCTGTGCTAAAATCAAAATTAAATTTCTCTAACCTATTGTTATACAGGAAATAACCTAACATTGCCATAAAGAAAACAGAAATAAAGAAAATAAGAGCCAGATTTTCAGGGACTTTTGCGAAGAAAAACAAACAAAAAGCACCGATGTTGGCAAGTTTAGGAAACAGATTTTCAAAAATGTTCGGAATTGCGATGCGTTTATAGTTGGAAATATACTTATTCAAAACAGTAGAAATGGACAGAAACAAAATCAAAGGAAAAATCAGATGTTTTGCCTGCCAGTTTTCACTTTGTTTTAAAGAAGGGAAAATATTGAAAATCAGAAAGTAAAGAATTCCGAAAATAAAAAAGTTGATAAAAATCCCTACAAGGGACAGGGAGAGCATGTTCTGGTGTTTTCCGTCTTTTTGTGTCTGTGCAAAAAACTTGACATTAGAAAAAGAAATCCCAAAAACCACTATCGGAACGAACATCTCCGCCGTTGGGAAAATAAATCTCAACTTGCCATAAAATTCCAAATCATTTGGGAAAATAAAGAAATTTGCCAGCGTTCCCAGCAAAAATCCCAGATATCCTACAATCGAATATTTTAGCCCTTGTCGGAGTATTACGCTCATTATCCGTTGTTTATGAAAATTATATTTTTGATAAATTTACTAGAATCTTCGGCAAAGATAGCATTTTGAGAATTTAGAATATCTTCGGTCAAAGGTTCTAAAGAAAAACTCTTTCGATGCAGATAATGCGGCGAATATCCGTATTTTTCTATATTAGAAATGATTTTCCAAATCGGCTCGGAGTGGTATTTTTGCTCGATTTTTACCATTAGAACGGGCTTGAATTTTTCAATGGTTTCTTTCGCGCCTTCCAGCACAGAGAGTTCTTGCCCTACCGTGTCTATCTTTATGAAATCCAGCCTTTCCAGTTCTTTTTTCTCCGCTTCCTTTTTTTGGCACCAGCTGTCAAGGGTGATGCATTCTGCTTTTTGTGTGGCTATTTTTGTGTCCTCATCTTCTGTAATGTTGTCCAGCAGGGTGCTTTCCTTGTGGATTTTTTCTTTGTTGAGGATAGGAATTGTCAGTTCAGCCTTCTTATTATCATTGGATAAAGCTTTTTGATAAAAATTGATTTTAGGAAAAAGATTTTTGAGTCTTTTACAAAGGATTTTATTAGGCTCAAAAACATGAATGTTTTCAGGGAAAAGAATGTAATCCAGCCAATAGACATAATCTCCCCAGCCAGCCCCGATTTCTATAAAAACAGCTTTCTGTGGCAGGAAATCTTTCAGCCAAAGCAGTTCTGGTTCTGCATTTCTCTCAAAAATATTTTCCCTATTGAGACGGATGAGTTTTTTATAAAAACGACTTTTATAAATAGTAGGAGAAACAAACCAAAAATTCTGTGCAAGAGCATAGTAGGGATTAATCATGCTGTAAATTTTTCCAAACCACAAAACTACGATATTTACACAGATTTTAGATGAAAAATCTCCACAAAAAAATCAGAGATAAATTTTATCTTTCATAAAGGTGTATTGATTTTTGATTTTCAGACAAAAAGAAAGGTAGAATTTATTACCTTTGCACAAATTATTTAAGAACAAGATGAGTAGAGATAGAAAAAGTTTTTCGGGAAGAAGGGATAACAGAGAAGAGAGTAGAGGAAGCCAAAATAGAAATAAATTTGAGAAAAGGGACAGACCATCTGCTCCCAAAAAGTTTTATAAAAAACCTGATGAGCAGGAAGATAAGGCTAAATCCTTTATTCTGAAAAGAAAATTGGACAAAATCAGCAAACAGGTTGAAAAAGATACAATTAGGCTTAATAAATACATCGCTAATTCTGGAATATGCAGCAGGAGAGAGGCCGATGAACTGATTACACAAGGACTAGTGGAGGTGAATGGAAAGGTAGTCACAGAAATGGGATACCAAGTTCAGAAAACAGATAGAGTGGTTTTCGATGGACAGAGCATTACTCCAGAAAAGCCTGTTTATGTGCTTCTTAACAAGCCGAAAGGATATATCTCTACGACAAAAGATGAGAAAGCGAGAAAGACCGTGATGGATTTGGTAGCGAATGCCTCGCCGTATCGTTTATTCCCAGTGGGTAGGCTGGATAGACAGACCACAGGGCTTATTCTTTTGACGAATGACGGGCATTTGACCAAAAAACTGACCCATCCGTCTTTCGGAGTGAAAAAAATCTATCATGTTACTTTGGATAGAAAACTAAGCGTGGAGGATCTACGCACGATAGCAGATGGAGTTCGTCTGGAAGAGGGAGTAGCAGAGGTGGACAGCATCTCATACATCGAAGGAAAACCTAAAAATGAAGTGGGAATAGAAATCCACATCGGCTGGAACAGAGTGGTAAGAAGAATTTTTAAGAAGATGGGCTATGAAGTGGAGGCTTTGGACAGAGTGATTTTTGCTGGGCTAACCAAGAAAAATATCAAACGAGGACACTGGCGAATTCTCACCGAAATGGAAGTGAATAACTTAAAAATGTTATAAAAAATAGAAGTGATAAATACCCCTCTTTGTGTTTATCACTTTTTAATTTAAATACCGAATTTAGAATGGTTTTAGTAACGGGAGCAACAGGGATTTTAGGAAGAGTATTGGTTTTAGAACTCCTCAAAAAAGGCAAAAAAGTGAGAGCCGCCAAGCGAAAAAGTAGCAATATAGAAGAAGTCAAAAAATCTTGGTTCTTTTATACGGCAGATGCTGAGCGGCTGTTTGAGCAGATAGAGTGGCTGGATGTAGATTTATGGGATTTGGATTCACTGAGAGCAGTTTTGGATGGTGTGGAGGAGGTCTATCACGCCTCTGCAAAAGTGAGTTTTCACCCAAAAGATGCTCAAGAAATGCTCAAAACCAATGTGGAAGGCACTAAAAATATGCTCTATATAGCCGAAGAAAAACAAGTGAAAAAGTTTCTTTTTGTGAGTTCTATTGCGGTTTTGGATGAGGTGAATGAAAATGGGGTCATTGATGAAAATTCGCAGTTTAATCCAAAAGAAGAGCATTCTGGATATGCACAGTCAAAATATCTTGCAGAAATGGAGGTCTGGCGAAGTTCAGCAGAGGGGATGAATACCATTATTATCAACCCTGGTGTCATCATCGGCACAGGAAACTGGGGGAACAGTAGCGGAGAGCTTTTTACTACTTTTGAGAAAAATCCATTTACTTTTTCAGGGGGGACGGCCTATGTGGATGTTCGTGATGTGGCAAAAATAGCGGTGGAACTGATGGATAAAAACAAATTCGGCGAGCGGTATATTATCCTTTCCGAGAATAGAAAATATAAGGATTTGTCCGATATAGTAAGGCTAAAATTAGGAAAATCCAAAACGAAAATCCTTCCAAAGTCTATTCTGAATTTTGCGTGTTGGCTGAATGTTCTTTTGGGGTGGCTTATCCCAAGTTTAAAGAGAGTTACCAAGAGTAATATAGAGGCGGTTACCAGCTTTACGCCGATTTCTAATGAGAAAATAAAACGAGAGCTGAATTACAATTTTATTCCTATCAATGAAAGTATTGATTTTCATTTGGGAAATTATAAAAACCGAAAGTTGTAAAATGTTATAAATCAATAAAATGAATAATATAGAACTGATACAAGAATGGTATAAAAATCACTGTAATAGCGACTGGGAGCATGAATATGGAGTAAAAATAGAAACTCTGGATAACCCTGGCTGGATTGTCAGCATAGATTTAGTGGATACTTTTCTACAAGGGTTTGAATATCAATATTCTAAAAAAGGCGAAGAGAACTGGATAGAGCTGGTGTCTGATGGTGAAGTTTTTAGGGGAGCGGGAGATTTTCTGAAACTTGATGAAATTTTAGACAAATTTATCAATGAATTTGCATTGCCTAATATTAAAAATACAAAGCAGATTTACGAAATATACGAGGAAATACCTTTGTCCATAGGGCTTAATGTATATAGACAGCATAGTGCTATGCCTATTAGTTTGACTGAATTTGAGATAGTAGAAATTCCAGAATGTGATTTCAAAGACCTGAAAGTGGTGGATATAGAAGATTTTCAGAAAATGACTTTCCAAGAAGGAGAAATAGGTAGTAGATACAGAGTGGGCGACAGAGTGTCCTGCGCCCTAAAAATACTCTACGATGGAATAAATCCAGTTATAAAAAATTAAAATCAATCCCAAAGCAACAAGCTTTGCCCATTTAAAATTTTGTTTTGCTTGTTATAATAGTTTATTTTTGTCCAAAATAAAATTTTGTTTCAGAAAATAATCATATTTCCTTTTGTGATGCTGGTTCGCTTTTATCAGCTCGCCATTTCGCCGTGGCTGGGGAGCAACTGCCGTTATCAGCCCACATGTTCTCAGTATATGCTGGAAGCCCTGAAAACACACGGTCTTCTAAAAGGATTATTTTTAGGAACAAAGAGAATTTTGAGCTGTCATCCATGGGGAGGCAGCGGCTATGACCCAGTTCCACCTAAAAAAAGAAAGTAAATTTAAAATGAAAGATAAAATAAGATTTTTTATTCTGTTTGCATTGTTGCCGTTTCAGTTGTTCTTTTCGCAAGAATACAAAAATGGTTTTTCCAACGGAAGTATAGTAACTAAAAAGGGAAGCACTCCCGTAAAAATATTTGTAAGCCCTGATATGAAGCAGGTTTATGATGCTCTTGGCTCAGAGAATGCAGATGTTTTGGTTATTCTTAATAAATACAATATAGAGCTGTCTGGCCAGAGAGAATATGAGTATTTGGCTCCATATTATGAGGAGTTTAAAAAGAAAGGTTATTTTATTCTTAATGAGAATTTTATGCCTGTTGGTGAGGAAGGAATGTCCGCAGAATCACTCAAAAGTTACAAATATATTTTGAAATCTAATCAGCTAACAAAACAGGATTTTCAGATGAGTAAAATGGTATGGCTAAATACCGAGTTTAGCATTTGGAATCCTAATGAAGGTATCGATATTTTTGGTTTTAAACTGAGATATTACGGACTGATGTTTGTTTTTGCTTTTGGGTTTGGAATTTTGATAATGAGACAAATTTTCAAAATTGACAATGTAGATGATAAGTTCATAGATCCGCTCTTTACATGGACATTGCTGGGAACTATTTTTGGGGCAAGAATAGGGCATGTGGTTTTTTATGAACCGAGTCTGTTTGTAACAGATTTTTGGAGTGTTTTCCTGCCCATCAGGACAAAACCTACGCTGGAGTTTACAGGTTTTTCTGGGCTGGCGAGCCATGGGGCTACTATCGCATTGATTTTGACTACATTATATTATAGCTATAAAATCATTAAGAAAAATCCATTTTGGGTTTATGACAGATTAGGAATTGTCATCGCCTTAGGAGGGGCTTTTGTGCGAATGGGGAATTTTTTCAATTCTGAAATTATCGGAAAACCAGCCAGCGAGACTTCGCCGTTTGCGATACTTTTTCCACAGCAGAGCATGGAATATGGTGCCATAGTTCCGAGATATCCTACTCAGCTTTTTGAGGCTTTTGGGTATGTTTGTTTATTTATTTTATTGGCTGTTTTGTATAAATTTACTCGTAAAAAATATCAGCAGGGATGGCTTTTTGGGCTGTTTTTTGTGATACTTTGGAGTATTCGTTTCTTTGTAGAATTCTTGAAAGAGCCGCAGGGAGATGAGGTAATCTCATTTGCAGGGCTCAATACTGGGCAGATTTTGAGTATTCCATTCATGCTGGCAGGTGTGGCGATTATGATTTATTCCAAGAAAAATAAAATAGAACCAGCCGAATAAGGTTGATTTACAGGTTTTTTGCTTTATAATCAATTTTTGAAAAAGAAGAAAAATGATTTTAAACTCAAAAATTTACGGACAGGAAATTCAGGAAACTCCTCTGTTGGTTTTTCATGGATTGTTCGGAATATCAGATAATTGGGGGACTTTTGGAAGGGAATTTGGTCAGTGGATGCCTTGCCATTTGGTGGATTTGCGTAATCACGGAAAAAGTTTTCACTCGGACGAAATGTCCCATCAGATAATGGCGGAGGATATTTTAAACTATATCAATCATTATCAATTAGATAGGGTTAATCTTTTGGGGCATTCTCTTGGCGGCAAGGCAGTGATGCAGTTTGCGATTTCTTATCCAGAAAGAGTAAATAAACTTGTCGTAGCAGACATAGCGCCAAGGGCTTACAGACCGCATCATCAGACCGCTTTTGAAGCGTTACAAAGTGTGGATTTTTCTGCTGTTTCAGCTCGTAAAGATGTGGAACTTCAGCTGGAAAAATATATTACGGACAGAGCCATGCTTTTATTCCTTCTCAAAAATCTCTATTGGGAGCAGGAAAACAAACTGAGCTGGAGATTTAACCTAAAAACCCTTTCCGAGAAATATGCTGATTTGGTCGGAAATATCGAAGCGAAAGGTGTTTTCGGCGGGAAAACTTTATTCCTCGCTGGCGAAAAATCTAATTACATCCTTCCAGAAGATGAAACCCTAATTCGTGAGAAATTCCCTGACAGCCAGATTGTTAAAATTAAAAATGCGGGACATTGGCTCCAAGTAGATAATTCGCAAGATTTTAACAATTCTGTTAAAGATTTTTTAATAAAAGGCTAATATTAACATAGATCAATTTTTATATAAATAAAAATTTTTATATTTACACAAATTTAAAAATTTAAAATTATGTCAAGTATTAAAACTATAAATCCTGCCACAGGCGAGGTATTAAAAGAATATCCAGAGATGACATCTGGTGAGGTTTCAGAAATTATCGCACAAGCTGATAAAACCTTTAAAGAATGGCGTAAAAAGCCTTTTTCAGAAAGAGCAAAAGTACTCTATAATGCCGCAAGAATTATGCGTGAGCGCAAAGAAGAGTTGGGTAAATTATGCTCTATCGAGATGGGAAAACTTCACAGAGAAGGTATTGCAGAGGTGGAACTTTGTGCTGGGATTTTTGAATATTATGCGGAAAATGGAGAAAAACTATTGGCGGATAAGCCTTTGGAAACACCACACGGAAAGGCGTTTTTGTCTTATGAGCCAATAGGTGTGATTCTGAGCGTTCAGCCTTGGAATTTCCCTTTCTATCAGACTACTCGTTCAGCTGCGCCTAACCTTATCGTAGGAAATACCATAGTGCTGAAACACGCATCTAATGTGCCACAGGCTGGAGAAATGATGGAAAAAATTCTTTTAGAAGCGGGAGCGCCTAAGGGTGCTTATACTAATATTTTTGTTCCTGGTTCTAAAGTGTCAGAAATATTGGATGACCCAAGAGTAAAAGGAGCAGCTCTTACAGGAAGCGAACCAGCAGGAGCTAGTTTCGCATCTGCAGCAGGGAAAAATGTGAAAAAATCAATCTTGGAACTTGGTGGAAGTGATGCTTTCATCGTTATGCCAGATGCTGATTTAGATAAAGCTGTAGAAACTGCTGTGAATGGCAGACTGTGGAATGCAGGGCAGGTGTGCGTTTCTCCAAAGAGAGTTATCGTTCCAGAAAGCCTTTATCCAGCATTCCTTGAAAAGGCTACTCAGCTGTTTGGAAATGCTAAAGTGGGAGATCCTCTTGATCCAGAAACTCAGTTGGCTCCTCTAAGTAGTGTGAAGGCAAGAGAAGATGTTTTATCTCAAGTAGAAAAAGCCGTAGCACAAGGAGCAAAACTAATGGCAGGAGGTAAAAAAATAGAAGGTCCAGGAGCATTTATGCAGCCTACTATTTTGACAGATATAAAAAAAGGAATGGACGCTTATTCAGATGAAATATTTGGGCCAGTACTGATGATTTATTCTGTGAAAAATATGGACGAAGCCGTAGATTTGGCTAATGATACTAAATACGGTCTTGGTGGAACAGTTTTCGGAACGGATGTAGAGGAAGCAGTGAAAATCGCAAGAAGAATAGATACAGGAATGGTCTATATAAACCATGTGACAGGGATTTCTCCAGAACTTCCATTCGGAGGAACGAAAAACTCTGGATATGGTAGAGAGCAGTCTATAGAGGGAATATATGAGTTCGTTAATTCTAAACTAATCAGGGTAACTACTCCTGATGCAGATTATTAATATTATGCAAAATTTAAAAGGAAAAACAGCCCTTGTAACAGGTGGAGGGCGAGGATTAGGTAAAGCTGTAGCTTTGGCTCTGGCGGCAGAAGGTGTAAATGTAGCTATTACGGGTAGAAATGAAAACAATCTAAAATCCGTAGCTACTGAGATAGAGAGCAAAGGCGTGAAATCATCTTATTCAGTTTTTGATGTAACTGATAAAAAGCAAGTTTTTGCTTCGTTAGAAAAATTACAAAATGATTTCGGGAAGTTTGATATTCTTATCAATAATGCCGGAATAGCGGCTTTCGGAGGAATTTTAGAAATGGATGATGAGCAGTGGGAAGACATCGTGAAGACCAATCTTTTTGGGCCTTACTATGTAGTGAAAGCTGTGGTGCCAGGGATGGTGGAGAAAAAATCAGGCGATGTGGTGAATATTTCTTCAACAGCAGGTCTGAAAGGAAATGCGCTTACTTCGGCATATTCTGCATCTAAATTTGGATTGATAGGAATGTCAGAATCTATGATGTTTGAACTTCGTAAACAGAACATTCGTGTGACAACTCTTACGCCAAGTACGATTTCAACGGATATGGCTAAAACAGACCTGAAAATCACGGATGGAAACCCTGAAAAGGTGCTTCAGCCAGAGGATTTCGCGGAGCTGGTCGTAGATTTATTGAAGCTAAACAAGAGAGCAATGCTGGCTTCAGCGGCTCTTTGGTCTACAAATCCATAAAAATTACTTTTTTAACCATATTAAAAGAGACTTTGGCTTATCTTTGTCAAAGTCTTTTTATTTAAAAATTGCATGAAAATATTGGTGTTTGATAATTATGATAGTTTCACTTACAATTTGGTTCAGATGGTGGAGCAGATTGTAGGGAAGGAGTTTGTCTATGTTTTTAAAAATGATGAAATTTCATTGGAAGAAGTAGAAGAATATGATAAAATTATCCTTTCACCAGGGCCAGGTGTGCCTAGTGAAGCTGGGATTTTGCTGGATGTGATAAAGGAATTTGCGCCAAAGAAACCTATTTTAGGCGTTTGTCTTGGTTTACAGGCGATTGCAGAGGCGTTTGGTGGAAAGCTGATTAACTTGAATAATGTCTATCATGGAGTTGGGATTTCTACGGCTATCATTGAGGATAATGCAAATATATTCAGTGGTTTACCTTCTGAAATCATTACAGGAAGATACCACTCTTGGGCGGTGGATTCTCATGATTTCCCTCAAGAGTTACAAATCACGGCTGTAGATGAACAGAGCATCATCATGGCATTACAACATAGGAAATATGATGTCCATGCAGTGCAGTTTCACCCAGAAAGTGTATTGACGCCTTGTGGAAAGAAGATTTTGGAGAATTTTTTAAAGGATTAAAATTTTTTTAAGTCAGACTAATTTAAGTATTTTAAAAATTCCCAGAATTTTCTGTTTTTTAGGTAGTTGAGCGAATTTTCGTTACAGTAGGCCTCTTGCTCAAAACTGATTTTTTCATACGCCATTTCTCCATTTCCTAGTTTGATATACCAATATAAAAACTCAGCTAGATACCAAAGGTAAAATAGAATAATGCCCATTTCCAGCTGCTGCCGAAGGTGTATTTTTTCGTGGTTGATAAGGGTGTGGTTATTTTTCAGCCTTTTATCTTTTAAAATAATAAAGGGAAAAATAGCAATTCCTAAAATTTTTGTATTTTTGAGCAAAGTTTGGCACACTATTATCATTTAACAAAAATAAAATAAATTTTGTATAACACTAAAAAAATAAAGATATGAACAGAATAAAGTATTTATTTCTATTAGTAGGGATGGGGATTATGATAGTATCCTGCAGCCCGTTTAGAGTAGTGTCAGATTATGACCCGAAGGCTAACTTTTCTGAGTACAAGACTTATTCTGTAAACTTGGAAGAGCTGAAACTGAATGATATAGACCAAAGCAGAGTGACGGATGAATTACAGAAACAGCTGGCAGAGAAGGGATTATCCCAGAGTAATGAAGCGGCAGATTTGGTGATTCAGGTCAAGGCAAATCATAAGTTGGTAAGAGATACCTATGTGACGCCTAATGTGTATTTAGGGGGCTGGGGCAGCTGGCTCGGCTGGGGAATGGGTCTAGGAAGAACTTATACCAATGAATACAACCAAGGAGGACTAGTTTTTAACTTTATGGATGCAAAGACAGGGAAGCTCGTTTGGCAGGGAAAAGGAAGCGGAATCAATGTAGATTCGCCGAAGTCAAAGCAAAAGCAAATTCCAGAAATCATTGCTGAAATATTGAAAAATTATCCACCAAAGAAATAAAATAATCATTTTAAAACGAGAGAGACTGTCCTACGGGATGGTCTTTTTTATTGATAAAACTCATCTTTCTATTTTGGTGGAAAATGTGTACATTCGCAAGAAAAAATTATGCGAAAAATTTTATTTACATTCTTGATTTTCTGCGGTGTTTTCACTGCTTTTTCACAATCACGAGATTTATTTGCTATAGCCAAAGGAAATTATCTAGGGTTCAATGCATTATTTGACCAAGATGAAAATCTCTATGGATATGTGGCGATCTACGGCTATGGCAAGTCTGGTGATAAAACGAAAAAATTTGAATATGTCTTTTTGGATAAAAACCTAAATCCAGTTTCCAACAAAGAGTTTGAAGGAGATATCACGGCGGCAAACTATTTCGGGGCGATTGATTTTAGAGGAAATCTGGTTCTTTATCCAAGAGCTGATTATGATGCAGTAAAGGGAAGAGACTTCTTCTATCCGCGCACAATGGAGGTGAATCTAAAGGATAACACCATCAAACAAAAAGTATATTACGAATATGAGAATAATGCTTTCAAAGAAGTAACAGAGCCAGAAAATGTACGAAACCAAAAAAAAGAAGAAAGAAAAGAGCGAAGAGAAAAAGGATTTCTTTATGTATCTAGTGTTTATGAAATAAAAGAAGGCGGTTTCATCGTTATGGAATATGATGACTACGAAACTTACGGCAAAAATCATAGTTTAAAAAGATACGATGACAATAAAAAACTGCTTTGGGAATACAAGTATAATACGGATGGAACTGAAAGAAAATATGAAGCCATCAGAATCATTGAAAAAGATGATAAACATATCTACACTATTCTAAAAGTAAAGAATAAAAAGGAGTTTTCTTATTTCTTCCAAGTGCTGGACATAAAGACAGGAAGTATAAAAGCCAAAACACCGATTACAGGCTTGAATGAACAGACTATGGATGAAATTACGGCTCTATATTCGAGTGGAAGGTTGGTGGATAATGATAGAACATTTGATGATAGAATAATCATTTCCGGAAGGTTTTATGAAAAGGAAAAAGCGTTATTGTCTGTGGGATTGACAAGGCTTGTTTTAGATAAACGAACTTTTGGAGTGGATGTTAAAAATATCTATTTCATAGACTTTAAGCCATTTATACAAAAAATCAATAAATTCAGCCATGTCGGAATGGGATATTATCTTTTGGAAAGAGATTTCTTCTTCCTAAAAGACGGCAGTGTAGGGATTTTATTTGAAAAATGGAGGCCTGAGGGAGCTTATTCCGCTTCAGCGACAAAAGACATGGTGTATGCCTTTACAGATAAGGATTTTAAGCTGAAAGAAGTGAGAGTTTTTGAAAAAGATAAAACCAAATGGAGCATAAATGCTGACTATCTTTTCTCTCAATATCTAAACGGCGGCAAAGATGTGGCGTTTTTCTTCAGAGACTTTAAAAAAGATAAAGAAACGAAGGAAAAGAATTGGAATTTGTACATCAATACGCTTATCGATGGTAAATTCAATCAAGAAAATGTAAAAATCTCTGAGAAAGACAATTATTTTGTAGTACCATACATCGGGAAAGAGGGTTATATTCTCCTCCGTGAATACAATGAGAAAGAAAAATTCAATAAAATCCGTTTGGAGAGATTAAATTTTTAACAAAAAAGGGGCTTCTAAGAAGCTCCTTTTTTATTATAGTGGTCTGCGATATTCTTGATTTCTGCTAAATTTAGATTCCACATAAAACTCAAAAATTGCTGATAGCTTTCGCTTTGTTCTTTGGGTTCTATTCTGTCCAGATAGCGGTTTAGGTTGTAATTTTTTCGTGCAGTGTAGATTTTATCAAACAATTTCCCAAGCCATTCGTGATAGTAGTTTTCCTCTTCTTTGTCCTGTAAAAACTGCATAGCGGCGTAGATTCCTCGTCCGTATTGTTCGGAGTGCCATAGGTTGGGCAGGACTTCCATTCGGGCAGTATTTTTGAGTTTAGCAAATTCTTCATCGCCCTTTTTTGCCTCTTTTTTGTTTTTAAGTTCAGCAAATTGTTTTGTGATAAATTCCATCCTTTGGGCTAATTCAGGGTGCGTGGAGAGAGAATCTTTGTTTAATTTTACTTTGTAATGGTCGTAATTATAATTCCCAAAATCTTCCTTTGTCATCCAGCTGTCTTTGAAGGGCTGGCTGGGCAGGTTGTAGAGTTTTTTGTAAGTTTCTATTTTTAGTTCTCGCGGCGAAATCGTGTCATATTTGCTGAGGTTGCTCAGAGTGTTGTAGAATTCGGTGTTTTCGTAGTCAGAATTTCGGAAAAGGACATATCCCAGCGAGTCGGCTTCTACTTCTCTTTTTCGTTTGATTCCGAGCTTTTTATAGAGATTATCTTTTACGATATCAAAGGCTTTTTTGGATTTATTTACCGATACTTTTTTCAGATTTTCCATTATTGAGCGGCTGTCTTTGTCCTCATTGATTTCATTGACCAAAGATTTCAGCGTGTGTTCCAGTAAATAATGGGCAAGTTCGTGGCTGAGGACGCTTGCTACTTGCGCTTCATTGTCCAGTACATTAAAAAGTCCCATATTCACAACGAAAGTCCCATCAGCAAGGCAGTAGGCGTTCGGAGTGTTGTTTTTGGCAACTAAAATATTTAGGTTGTCTGGGATTTGTGGATTTTTCTTTTTTAGGTTTAATAGGATTTTTTCCAGCTTAATTTTAAAATTAGAATTAAAAGAAAAATCCTTGTCTTTAATCTCTTTCTCAAAATCTTTATAAAACTCTTGGTAGAATTTTTCCAGTTCTTTTCCCGTTTTTCCTGTGTATCTGGATTTTAGGGATTTTATCAGGGCTTCGTTTTTGGTTTTCAGCTGGTTTAGAAATTCTTTTCTCTGCACATAGTCTGCCGTGTCTATCGGTTTGTATTGTGCGAAAGTGTGCATAAACACAAAGAAAAAAACAAAATGTAGTAGTCTAAATCTCATTTCATTATATTTTAATGGACACAAATTTACATCTTTTTTAGTAAGAAATAAAACTTTGAAAATTCTTTAAAACTTAAAATTATCAATGAATTTTCTCATCTGAAATCCTATCCATACGCCGAGGGAATTAAGCGCCAAGTCATCAATATCAAAAACACCGAGCCTTGTGAGGTATTGTAGGGCTTCCACGATGATTAAAGCTGATAAAAAATCCAAAATAAGTTTTTTAAAACTAAAATATTTCGCATTCAGCCAGCCTAAAAATCCAAAAGGAATGAACATGATGATATTTCCGAAAAGATTGATAATGATGCTTTCCCAAGAAGTGGTATTTTGAACAAAAAAAACCGTGGAAACAAATGGTAAAAGCCTTACAATATTCGCTTCGTGCTGCTCTCTCCCAAATCCGAGGAACATCAGATACAGCAGAAAAATAGTGTAAGGAAAGATGAAAATGCGATAAATTTTCCTAAAAATCATACAAAAACCGAGATTTTAGCAAAAATAAGTATTTTTGCCTTTGAAAATATAAAGTATGAAAAATCTTTTTTGCGCGGTTTTGTCGGGCATATTGCTGTCGGTTTCGTGGCCTACTTATGGCATTCCGTTTTTTATTTTTGTGGCGTTTGTTCCTTTGTTATTCGTGGAAGAAAACATTTCTCAATCGGATATAAAAAGAAAAGGCTGGGCAGTTTTTGGCTGCTCGTATCTTGCTTTTATCATTTGGAATATCATAACTACAGGTTGGCTTTATAATTCACAAAATCCAGACGGCAGCCCTGCCCTTATGGCGGTGGTTTTCCCTGTTTTGGTCAATTCCCTGCTGATGTCCACAGCTTTTCAGCTTTTTCATTGGTATAAAAAAGGCAAAAAACTCCAATGGGGACTAGCTTTTTTCGTGTTTGTATGGATGAGTTTTGAATATTTCCATATGGCGTGGGAATTTACATGGCCTTGGCTGAACCTCGGAAACTCCTTTGCAGATTATCCTCAGCTCATACAATGGTATGACACTTTGGGAGCTACGGGGGGAAGTTTCTGGATTTTAACGCTCAATGTCTTGATTTTTTATATTCTTAAAATATGGTGGGCAGAGAAAAGGTTTTTGGTTAAAACCTCTGTCGTGGTTTTGGGGCTGATTGCCGTGCCCATGATAATTTCTTTATTTAAATATCATCAGTTTGATGAAAAACCAATCGGAAAAGTCCGCGTTATGATGCTTCAGCCGAATTTAGATCCTTATCACGAAAAATACCAAAAAGACAGCCTTCAGATAGTACAGGAGCTTTTTTCTTTGGCAGAAAACTCCTCTAAAATAGATTTTTATCTCTCGCCTGAGACTTCTTTCCCAGGTTATGGCGGACTTTCGGAAAAAGGGCTTCATAACAGCCAGTCTATCCACATGGTGGAGAATTTCCTGAAAACTCATCCGAAGTCAGTTTTTATGGGCGGTGTTTCTACTCATAAGATTTATAATAATGATGAAGAAAAGCCAGAAAGTGCTACTTTTTACGACAGGCAGGGCTTTTGGGCGGATAGTTTTAATTCGGCATTGCAGATTGTTCCAGAGGAAGAAATTCAGATTTATCACAAAGGAAAACTCGTGCCAGGTGTGGAAATTTTCCCTTATATGAATGTCCTCAAACCTATTTTGGGCGATGCTATGCTGAATTTCGGTGGGACGATTGCTTCGCTCGGAACGGACAAGGAACGAAAGGTTTTTGCTAATCCTTACAACAAAGGGAAAATCGCGCCCATCATCTGCTATGAAAGTATTTATGGCGAGTTCGTGACTGATTATGTAAAAAACGGTGCAAACTTCCTCGGTGTCATCACCAATGACTCTTGGTGGGGCGCATCGCAGGGGCATCAGCAGCTTTTGGCGTATGCCAGACTTCGTGCCATAGAAAACCGAAGAGAAGTCGCTCGTTCGGCTAATGGTGGGATTTCTGCGCATATCAACGCCCGTGGCGATATCCTCGCGCATACGCTTTACAATGAGAAAAATGCACTGACAGCCGATGTTCAACTGTATGAAAAAGAGACTATTTATAGTAAAATAGGCGACCTGCTGTCTAAAATTTCTATTGTGATGATGTTCAGTATGTTTATAATTTCAATTTTTAGAAAAATTAAAAAATAATAGTGGTAAAAATTTGCGAGTTCGAAAAAAAAGCTGTTATTTTGCAAAATTATAAAGTAGAAATAATTATTAGAGCATATAGATATGTCAAGAATTTGTCAAATTACAGGGAAGCGTGCAATGGTAGGAAACCATGTGTCTCACGCTAACAACAAGACGAAAAGAAGGTTCGAAATCAACCTTCTTGAGAAGAAGTTTTACCTTCCAGAGCAGGATAGACACATCACATTGAGAGTGTCTGCTCATGGATTGAGAGTTATTAACAAGATTGGGATCGAAGAAGCTTTGGAAAGAGCTGTTAGAAATGGATTTATTAAATAATTAAGAAAATGGCAAAGAAAGGAAACAGAGTTCAAGTTATTCTTGAGTGCACAGAACATAAAGAGAGCGGTATGCCTGGAATGAGCAGATATATCACTACTAAAAACAAGAAGAACACTACTGAGAGATTGGAGCTTAAGAAATACAATCCAGTTCTAAAGAAATATACAGTTCATAAGGAGATTAAATAACTATAAAGATTATTAGCGATGGCAAAAAAAGTAGTAGCGTCCCTAAAAGATGGTTCATCTAAAAAGATGACAAAAGTAGTAAAAATGGTAAAATCTCCTAAAACTGGAGCTTACATTTTTGAAGAAAAAGTAATGAATGCAGATGAAGTAGATGCTTATTTGAAAAAATAAACATCATTTCTGCAAAAGAAATATAAAACTACCCAAAATTTTCTGGGTAGTTTTTGTTTTTATTAAACCTAAAAATACTTACATTTGGGGAAATAATTTTGAATTTAAAAAATAGAAGATGAATTGGTTTAAAAATATTTTTAAGAAAGAAGAAAAAGAAACTCTGGACAAAGGTTTGGAAAAATCCAGACAAGGATTTTTTGATAAAATTACCAAAGCTGTCATAGGAAAATCCAAGGTAGATGATGAGGTTTTGGATGATTTGGAGGAAATCCTCATCGCATCGGATGTGGGAGCGGCTACGACTATCAAAATTATTCAAAGAATAGAGGAAAGGGCAGCCAGAGACAAATATGTAAATACGGCTGAACTTGATAAAATCCTAAGGGAAGAAATCTCTGCTCTACTGCTGGAAAATCCACATTCTAAAACAGGAAATATCGATGAAACCAAGAAACCATATGTCATCATGGTAGTCGGTGTGAATGGCGTAGGGAAGACGACTACGATAGGAAAATTAGCCCATCAGTTCAAAACTCAAGGAAAAAAAGTGGTGCTGGGTGCGGCGGATACTTTCCGTGCGGCGGCAGTAGACCAGCTTGTAATCTGGAGTGAGAGAGTAGGCGTTCCTATTGTGAAACAGGGAATGGGGAGCGACCCTGCTTCTGTGGCGTTTGATACATTGCAGTCGGCTGTTGCGCAGAGTGCAGATGTAGTCATTATAGATACAGCAGGAAGGCTTCATAATAAAATCAATCTGATGAATGAGCTTTCTAAAATCAAACGAGTGATGCAGAAAATCGTTCCAGATGCTCCGCATGAGGTGCTTTTGGTTTTGGATGGTTCTACAGGGCAGAATGCGTTTGAACAAGCGAAGCAGTTTACAGCCGCGACAGAAGTAAATGCACTTGCTGTGACCAAACTTGATGGAACAGCGAAAGGCGGTGTGGTTATCGGGATTTCAGACCAGTTCCAAATTCCTGTGAAATACATCGGCGTGGGCGAAGGAATGGAGGATTTACAGTTGTTCAACGGAGAAGAATTTGTAGATTCCTTTTTCAAGAAAAACTAAAGCTTATTTAAAAAATGAAAAAAGTTGATTGTATTTGTATAATCATTTATTCGAGATTAATATTTTTTATATATAAGTATTTCATATAGATGCTGTAATTGGATTATGAGTAAATTTATTAAAAAAACGATAAAACAAGATAGTTATTTGGAGTTCGAACATTCAAATTATGTGGCTTCTAAACGACTTTATCCTATTTTAAAATGGGCAGGAGGTAAAGAGCAAGAATTAAAATATATAATACCTAATTTACCACAAGAAGGGTTTACAGATTATTATGAGCCTTTTGTTGGAGGAGGAGCTGTTTATACATCGATTCAAGCGAATAAATATTTTATCAATGATAAATCAAAAGAGCTTATTACATTATATCGTAGTTTTACAAATGGAGATAGAGAATTATTTTTCAAAGCAATAGAAGAAATAATTTATAACTGGGATATATTAAAAATTATAATTCAAAATAACGCTTCTTTTTTTATACAAATTTATAAGAAATATTCAACAGGTAAGATAGATTATGATAAACTTAAAGATATTTTATTTGAATTTATTCTGATTCATTCAGAACAATTTAAAGGAATGTTTTTGGGGACTTTTGATTTTAATAGTGAAAATTTTATTAAAGAAATTAGGGAGAATCTTATTCGTAAAATTAAACGAATGAAAGAAATTGAAAAGGAAAAAAATATTCTCCCTGATAATAATATTTTAGATAATATAGAAACAGCATTGAAAAGTGCTTTTTATATGCATTTTAGGCATATTTATAATAATGTAAAAAAATATAATATAAACAACGCTTTTAAGTCTGCTATTTTCCTATTTATTCGTAATTTCGCATATAGTGGTATGTTTCGATATAATTCAAAAGGAGAATTTAATGTTCCTTATGGAGGTATTGCATATAACAGAAAAAATTTTCAAAAAAAAGTAGATTATTTGAAAAAAAAAGAATTAAAATCGTTACTTGATAATACGATTATAGAAAATGAAGATTTTGAAACTTTTTTTGAAATGTATAAACCTAAAAGAAATGATTTTATATTTCTTGATCCACCATATGATAGTGAGTTTAGTACTTATACTAAAAATGAATTTACCAGAGAAGATCAAAAGAGACTAGCAAGTTATCTTATAAATAAATGTGAAGCAAAATGGATGATGATTATAAAAAATACAGATTTTATATTTGATTTATATAATAATAAAGGGTTAAACATCAAATCTTTTGATAAAAGATATTTAGTTAGCTTTATGAATAGAAATGATAAAAATGTTGAGCATCTTTTAATAACGAATTACTAATGGAACAAAGAATTACAGAAACGGAACTTATATTACCATCATTATATTTAATGAATTTGAATGGCGGAAGAATTACTACATCTGAATTAATTCCAAAACTTCGTGATATAATGAGACCTGTAGGAGAAGATTTAGAAGGTTTATTTGGTAGAAATGATGATAAATTCTCTCAAAAAGTTAGGAATTTAAAATCGCATAGTACTTTTGAAAGATATGGTTATGCTGAGTATAAGAGTGATTCTGGAAAAGGATATGTTGAAATTACTGATAAAGGGAAAGAACATTTAAAACAAAATAAAGATATTTTGACATATCTTTTGATTAATGATTTTTCATATTCTGATTTGGCAGAGAATTTAAAAATAGTAGAGAAAAATAAAGATAAAAAAAAGATAGAAATTTTTGATGAAAATATTATCATTACAGAAGGATTAAAAAAAATCACAGAAATTGCAATATATGAACGATCTAAAAAACTAAGAGATTATGCAATACAATATTTTACAGATGAAGGTAGAATAAGTTGTAATTGTTGTTTTTTTAATTTCGCTGATTTTTATGGAGAAGAAATAGGGAGAGGATTTATTGAAATACATCATATAAAACCAATTTTTACATATGAAGGTAGTGATATGGATAATACATTAGAACAAGCTATTCAAAACTTGATGCCAGTTTGCTCAAATTGCCATAGAATGATCCATAGAAATTGGGAAAAGCCTCTTGAAATACAATATTTAATTCATAACATTAATCAAAATGGAATATTTAATAGAAATTGATTTTTCCTAAAAAATTGATTTTTCTTTTTTTAACTTTAAAATAATAGATGACATTTTTTAGAGTTAAAAAGAGAAGTAAGTTTTTTACTAAGGAATATTATAATGAAAATACTATTTTTTATCAATGGTGAGCCTCCCAAAACACTGCCTTCGTTGGCTGATTATCAGCTGATAGCGTGTACGGATGGGGCTTTTCATTATTTAAAGGAGAAAAATTTCCCATTGGAGAGACTTACCTTTATTTCAGGGGATTTTGATTCTCACACGGGAGCGGATGAGGCTATATATCAGGGTAAATTTGTCTATACACCAGACCAAAATAAAACAGATTTTCATAAAGCGCTGGAAATCATCGTAGAAAAAGGAATAAAAAAAGTGGATGTTTATGGAGCAAGCGGGCGCGAGCAAGACCACTTTTTGGGGAATATTCATACAGCTTATTTGTTTAGGGAAAAACTGGAAATTAGTTTTTTTGATGATTATTCCACTTATTTTTTTATTCCAAATGATTTTACCATTCGGAAAGTAAAAGGAAAAATGGTTTCGTTGCTTCCTTTTCCAGTGGCTGAAAATATCTTTACCCAAGGGCTTCACTGGGAACTGAGGGGAGAGAGTCTTTCACTGATGGAGAGAATAGGCACGAGAAACAGGGCAGATACCGATGAAATATCCATAAAATACGATAAAGGAAGTTTACTTTTGTTTATAGAAAATTAAAAATTATGAGAAATATTATTGTTTTTATTTTGTTGTTTTTATCCGCTCAGTTCGCAGCTCAGCCTGGGGGAGGAGGCGGATTGCATGTGCTGAATGTATATGATGAACACAAAAAGCCTATTGATGTTAAACAATTAAAAATAAAGCTTTTAAAACTGGACAGTATAACGAATATCGTCGCCGAGTATGATATACCCTCTGAGCGTAATTTTTATGTAGGAAGCGATGGAAAAAAAATGATAAAATTACCAGCTTCCGATATTTTTTCAAAGACCCAAGGGCTTGTTATTACCTATAAGAATAAAACTTATCGTATTGATTTTGAAGATGTTATAGGTATGAATGGCGGCGGTTATGTAGGGAAAATAGATTCTTTAGTACTGTTCAAACCTTATATACTGAGTAAACGCTCTTATAGTTCCAAAAGCTTCAGCATGAAAGAGTTTAATAAATACTACATATTACGCGAAATAGCTCATAAGTATTTGCTTTGGGGAGTTACACCTGAAACCTATAAACAGCTCTCGGCTATTGACCTGATGTATGATACTCCTAAATATGCCTACAACCATAAGCCCAAGCCTTGGATGGAGAGTTTCAAGCAACTTAATGTTGATTACGGAGATAGCAATACGCACAGCAAGGAGGAATTTGCTCATTATCTGAAAAGAATAGATGAAATGATATCCAAATATGGGGATTTAGAACCTTTTGTGGTATTCAAAATGCGCTTTTTGTACGAAGGAGCTCATTATAAAGAGTTTATATCCTACTATGAAAAGAAACCTGCAGGATATAGGAGAGTTTCTAAAGAAGCCATACAAGCCTATTGCTACCTAAAAGAATATGATAAAGCCATTGCTTTGGCTAAAGAGAGGGCATTAGAAGAAAAAAGGAAATACAAAAAATATAGCATGGAATATGACTATATTTTGTATAGTTTTGATTGGCTTTTTATAAAATCATACTATAAAAATGAATCTATAAAAAACGAGTTAGAATCTTTTGTTAGCAAAATTGATTTGGATAAAGATGACGGATTCTATTCAGGGATTTTTAAAAGATTTGAGGAACTGAAACGCTACGACAGCTATAGAGAAAAGAAAAAGCTCACTGATAAAGAGAAAGAACAGAAAGGATCCGTGGAAGCCAATCTGCTGGAGGTGTTTAAAGAAGGCTGTATTTGGTGTTACAGTTATTTTAAGGATTAATATAAATATGGTATCTTTGCAGAATAGAAAAATTAAAAAGAATTTATGTCAAATATTTTAGCCATAGTAGGGCGACCTAATGTAGGGAAATCCACATTGTTTAACCGTCTTTTGGAGCGCAGGGAAGCGATAGTAGATAGCACTGCGGGGGTTACCAGAGACCGCCATTACGGAAAAAGCGACTGGAACGGCGTGGAATTTACCGTGATAGACACGGGAGGATATGATGTGGGAAGTGATGATATCTTCGAGGAAGAAATCAGAAAACAAGTGCAGCTGGCAGTGGATGAGGCTACTTCTATCGTTTTCATGGTCAATGTAGAAGAGGGGCTTACCGATACCGACCAAGAAATTTATCAGCTTCTTAGAAAAGCGAATAAACCGCTGTATGTGGTTGTAAATAAAGTAGATTCATCAAAGGAGCTTCTTCCTGCTACAGAATTTTATCAACTCGGAATAGAAAAATATTATACGCTTTCTTCTGCTACAGGAAGCGGAACGGGCGAGCTGCTGGATGATATCGTTAGGGATTTTCCTACTACGGAATATGTAGATGTATTTGAAGGGCTTCCAAGAATAACCATCGCTGGGCGACCTAATGTAGGGAAATCCACACTGACCAACGCTCTACTAGGCGATGAAAGAAACATCGTAACGGATATCGCAGGAACTACGCGAGACAGCATAGAGACGGTTTATAATAAATTCGGGCACGAGTTTATTTTGGTGGATACGGCAGGAATGCGTAAAAAATCCAAAGTAAGTGAGGATTTGGAGTTTTATTCTGTGATGCGTTCCATCAGAGCGATAGAAAATTCTGATGTGGTTATCCTGATGATAGATGCTACCAAAGGCTGGGAAAGCCAAGATATGAACATCTTTGGGATAGCACAGAAAAACCGAAAAGGAATAGTAATTTTGGTGAATAAATGGGATTTGGTGGAAAAAGAAACCAATACCATGAAGCAGTTTGAAAACCAAATTCGTGAGAAAATAGCTTTGTTTAGCGATGTGCCTATTTTGTTCATTTCGGCATTGACAAAACAAAGAATCCTGAAAGCTGTGGAAACCGCAGTGGAAGTCTATGAAAATCGTAAAAAACGAATTAAGACAAGTAAGCTGAACGAAATCATGCTTCCTATCATAGAAAACACGCCGCCGCCAGCTCTGAAAGGGAAATACATCAAAATAAAATACTGCACACAGCTGCCTACGGTGACGCCGCAGTTTGCGTTCTTCTGTAACCTTCCGCAGTATGTGAAAGAACCTTATAAAAGGTTTATAGAAAACCAATTGCGTAAGAATTTTGATTTTACTGGAGTGCCTATTGAGGTTTATTTCAGACAAAAATAGTTTTCGTCCTCTTCCTTTTGTTATAAGGAGGGGGATATTTTTAATAATATAGAAAAAATTAAACAATTATGATACATATACTTTCTAACGAGGTTTCGCTGGTTAATTCTTGGATAAATGAACTGAGAAATGTAGAAGTTCAGACCGATAGAATGAAATTCCGTAGAAATATGGAAAGAATAGGCGAAATCGCAGCCTTTGAGATTAGTAAAAAATTGGATTACAAAGAGGTGGAAATTACCACGCCTTTGGATAAAATCAAGGTGAGAGAAATCGCTGTTCAGCCTGTGATTACTACGATTTTGAGAGCTGGAGTTCCGCTGTTTCAAGGAGTTTTGAACTATTTTGACAAGGCGGACTGCGGTTTTGTGGCGGCGTATAGAAAACACGATATGAACGACTATTTTTCCATCAAACAAGATTACCTTACTTGCCCTAATATAGAGGGAAGACCGCTCATCGTGGCAGATCCTATGCTGGCTACTGGTGCCAGTCTGATAGAAGCCCTGAAAGACCTGCTTACCCACGGAAAGCCTTCGCAGATACACATTGTGGCGGCTATTGCCAGCAGACAGGGGGCAGAGGCCATCAGAACGGCTTACCCAGAAGCGCAGATTTGGATAGGGGCGATAGATGAGGAGCTGACTTCCAAGGGCTACATCACGCCAGGGCTGGGCGATGCGGGAGACCTTAGTTTTGGGGAGAAATTACAGAATTAGAAATGAGAGAGGCTGTTTATCGGTCTCTCTTTTTTTGTTTTTAAAATTTAAATATAAATAAAAACCACACCAGTACCGAAGTACCGATGTGGTAAAAACTATAATTGATAAAAAGATGTCTAGTTGTACCCAGCTTCATTCATATCGTCATTGTTTTGATCTTGCATCTCTGGTTTTCTTTTTGTTTTGCTTTCTGTTACATTTCCACTTTTGAATCTGTAAGAGAACGAAAGCAAGAACTGTCTCGGCATCATCTGCATTTCATTATATCTCGTGAAAGTATCTGAGTCTGTGTAAGTTCTTCTCTTTCTGGAGTTGAAAACATCTTGAACACTGAAACTGATAGTTCCTGTATTATTCCAGATATTCTTGCTGATACCGATGTTTAGAGCATAGGTATTCTTTTTCTCTGTATTATAATCTCTATGTCCGCCGCGGAAATCTCCCTGAAGCTGTAAATTTGTGGTTCTATTGATTTTAAAAGCTGAGGTAAGTTTAGCTTTTAGGTTGTTTCCTTCGTTTATAATCGTAGAGTTGTTATAAGTCAACTCACTCTTGTATCGGTAAAGATTGACATTACCATACACTCTAAACCAGCTTGTAGGATTTACGCTGTAGCTAAGGTCTAGACCATATCTATCCTCCGTTCCTAAATTGAAAGGTCTGGAAAGGATGTATTCTGTCGCTTGTCCTGTGACAGGGTTGGTATAGGTCTGCTCCTCCGTGATGGAACTGATATCATCAGTCGTTCTTTGGTAATAGAGCGTAGGGTTGATATTCCATTTTGCTCTGGAATAATTGTAACTGAACTCAAATGAATTAACAAAAGATGGATTGAGGTCAGAATTTCCCATAAATCTATTTGGGTCACCACTGATTCTCATCACAGGAATGATTTCCCAAGATTTAGGTCTTTTGATTCTTCTTGAATAATTTAGTGAGAACTGGCTCTTTTCTGTGATATCATAGCTTAAGAATACAGAAGGGAAAAACTCGTTGTATTTTTTGCTTTTTGTAGAAAGTCCAGTAAGGTTGTTATTCACTTCGATATCAATATTGATATTTTCGTTTCTTACACCAAGCTGATACCCGAATTTTCCGATTTTACTCTTGAACTGAGCATAGAAAGCCAAAAGCTGTTCTGTGTAGTTATTCTTCCCAGTAACATCATCAAATGTGATGAAACTTCCTCCTGAAACCCCTTGGTAAGAGTTATTGATATCATTATTATTATAGTCATATCTAGCTCCAGCCTCTATTTTAGAGTTTTCGCCAATAGGAAGCTCGTAGTCTAGTTTTCCTATCCAAGTTTTTCTAGAAAAATCAGCCACATTTAGGTATTGATAAAGGGTGTGAGAGGTGTTTCTATTATCAAAGATATTACCTTCCGAGTTGTTGCTTGTATTTTGGAAGCTACCGCTCAGCTCTAGCAAATGCCCTTTATTATTGAATTTATGTTCTAATCCTGCATCTACTTGTATGCTGTTATTTTCATCAAGTCCATCATTTTTTCTGTATGTGATTCCTGTGAGAGAAGAGGTGTTCTGCTGAAGGCTGAAACCATCCATCAGCATTCTATTAGCAGAGAATGAAGCATTTACCGAAGTTTTATCTGAAATGCCGTAAGTGAAACCTGTGTTGAAATTATAGTTTTTCATTTCAGGCTTGTTTTCACTGCTTGTAATCAGTCTTTCTCCTGTATTTTTATACAAAATATCTGAGTAGCTTTCGGATTTATTTTTCATGTATCCGCCGCCGCCATTCACGAACCAAGTCCATTTTCCGTAGTTCCAAGAAAGATTGGTACTTAGTCTTGTAGCTGGATTATAACCAAGGCTTCCGTTCACTGACCCATTAAAGCCCAGCGAAGAAGATTTTTTCAGAATGATATTGAGGATACCTGCCGTTCCTTCGGCTTCGAATTTTGAAGAAGGGTTAGAAATGATTTCTATCCTGTCAATCTGGTCGGCAGGGATACTTTTCAGTGCTGCGCTGATATCATCGGTAATTCCCAGCACAGAAGAAGGCTTCCCATTGATAAGGAATTTCACATTAGAATTTCCTCTCATAGACACGGAGCCGTCAGTCTCCACACTCACCGAAGGGACATTGTTCAGAACATCATGCAGAGTTCCTCCTTTTGAGGAGATATCCTGTCCTACATTGTAGGTTTTTTTGTCTAGTTCCACTTTATAAGGCGCAGAACTTTTTGCTGTGATGACTACTTCAGCGATTTGTTTTTCGCTACTGATTGATTTTGAGTTATTTGCAGTTTTACTGGTTTCTGGTTCTAGGACAATATTCCCAATATTAGCAGCGCCTTGGATTTCTATTTCGTAGGTTTTTCTTTTGAAATTAACTGCATCGATTACGACTTGATAAGTCCCATTCGCCAAATTTAGAGCAAAACTACCGCTATCATCTGACATTGAGGCATCACTCAGCGCAGCATTAGTTTTATTATTAAATTCTATGGAAGCATAAGGCACGACTGCGCCATTTTGGTCAGTGATTTTTCCTTTAATGCTTTGTTTTTCTTGAGCGTTCATCATTACTGTCGCTCCCAAAAAGAAGGTCAAACCGATGGTTTTCTTTCCAAAAATCCTTGTTATTTCAATATGTGACATAAAAAACTTTTTAGTGCTAATATTCTTTTAGATGATAAAAATCATAAAAGGTTAAAAATAAAAACAAATTTTTTTTAAAATCTCTATATTTACAGCCACAAAATCAAAAACATGGTATTGAGCAGAATTTGGAGTATGTTTATCATCATCGCTATTGCGGTGGCAAGTTTCAAATATCTTTTTTCGGACAATTATAAAGCCATTTATAATGATATGGTAGTGGGCAAAGGTGGTGATACAGTGGCTATTGCAACCAAGCCATTGGCTGATGTTCCACTTGAAATTTCCGAAAAACTAAAACAAGAAAAATTAGTAATAAAAGATAAAATCCATTATCAAAATCAAGATACTGACAAAGTAAGAATATACAGAGTTCAGGAGGCGAGCGGGGTGATAGGCACAGCGCAGACAGCGGTGGAGATTAGTTTGGGGCTTATAGGGATTATGACTTTGTTCATGGGCTTTATGAACATTGCCGAGAGGGCAGGCGGAATCAATCTTTTGAGCCGAATAATCCAGCCGTTTTTCTCTAAACTTTTTCCAGAAGTTCCCAAAGGGCATCCTTCTTTTGGGCTGATGATGCTGAATTTCAGTGCTAATCTTTTGGGGCTGGATAATGCAGCTACGCCATTTGGACTAAAAGCTATGGACAGCCTGCAAAGCCTAAATCCAGATAAAGAAAAGGCGACCAATGCCCAGATTATGTTCCTTTGTCTTCATGCTAGCGGGCTTACGCTGATTCCTGTAAGTATCATAGCGACGAGGTCTTCTCTCAATTCTGCCACGCCTACCGATATCTTTTTGCCTACGATGATTGCTACTTTTTGTGCAACGATGGCAGCGATGATCATAGTATCTATTAGACAGAAAATCAATCTGTTCCAGCCCGTGTTATTGGCGTATATTGGTGGGATTTCTGCCATTGTAGGAGCGATGGTTTTCTTCTTGGTAAAACTTAACAAAGAAGAGCTGGACGGCGTGAGTAAGCTGATTTCTAATGGACTGATTTTGTTGATTTTCCTGCTCATCGTGCTGGGTGGAGTTTATAAAAAGATTAATATTTTTGATGCTTTTATAGATGGTGCAAAGGAGGGCTTTAATACCTGCGTGAAAATAATCCCTTACCTAGTGGGAATGCTCGTGGCTATTTCTCTTTTGAGAACCAGCGGAGTTTTTGATTTGATTATCAATGGGATGAAATGGCTGGTGGAAAGCCTAAGTATGGACACTCGCTTTGTAGATGGGCTTCCTACGGCACTGATAAAACCTCTAAGCGGCTCGGGAGCGAGGGGAATGATGATAGACACGATGACTACTTTCGGGGTGGATAGTTTCCCAGCTCGGTTGTCAGCGATTTTGCAGGGGAGTTCGGATACTACATTCTATGTCATCGCAGTTTATTTCGGGGCTGTGGGGGTGAAAAACACACGATATACGATTTCTTCTATGCTGTTGTCTGATTTAGTGGGGATTACGACATCTATCATCATGGCATATTGGTTCTTTGGGTAAAATAAAACAATGAAGGAGGAGATGAAATTCATAGTTAAAAAAATCGTATTTATATTTGGTGTTTTTTCCGTGTTTATGTTTGGTCAAGGTTCAAAAATAGACCAGATTATTACCAATGCCGAAATGCAGCGGGGAAGGCATCAGTTTGATAAAGCATACCAGTCCATAAAAACGGCTGAAACACAGGCTAAACAGAAATCAGCAAAGGAACTGCCCAAAGTCTATTCAGAAATGGTGAAGTATCAGTTTTCGATTTCTAATTCAGATTCAGCGAAGATTTATACAGAAAAAGCCATGGCAGAGGCACAGAGCATCAATCACCCTGAAGCTCTTGCCTATGGATATTATACTAAGTCATATTATTATAACTATCTGGAAGTAAGGGATTTGGCGGTGGAGTTTTCTCAGAAATCATTGGATTTGGCGCAGAAACATAATTTAGACCTGCTAAAACCTCGTATATATTACATTCTTTATGGGGCTCATGCGAGTCTTGACCATACAGCCAAGGCTTATAAATACGCCAGAGATGCTGTGAAAACGGCTCAAAAAGTTAAAAACTACAATCTGCTGTCCAATGCCTATTCGGCTATGTCTACATCTATGGGGCTTCTGTACAAAGAAAATCTAAAGCCAGAATATGTGGATAGTATATTGATTTACCTCAAAAAATCAGCCGAGGTTTATCATAAACATCCTAATTTTGTGAGTCCAGAGACTTATGCCATTACCAATATCAACATTGCAGACTACTACTATCAGACCAAAGGAAGCGCGGACAGCATAAGAAAATACACAGAAATAGCCAAGCAGACTTCCCTGAACCGAGATGCAAGTTCATCAGTGAAAGCCAATGCAGATGGACTTTTGGCGCAGCTAGCCATTCGTCAAGGGGATTTTAACAAGGCTGAAAAACTACTGGTGGATGCCTATTCTGATATGGAGAAGCAGTCCTCACCAGATTATCATACTTTGGCATCTATTTCGGAGGCTCTTTCTCAGCTGTATCAAAATAATAATAACTTTGAAAAAGCGCTATTTTTCAAAAAACAAAAAGAACAATATAACGATAAAATATACGACCAAAACCAGCAGGAACAAACCCACAAGCTGGAAGCTCAATACGAAAACAAGCGTATAAAATCCGAAATAGAAGTAGTAAAAGAGAGAGAAAAAAATAGGAGAATCCAAAATTATCTCTACATTAGTCTGGCTATTATGGCTGTGTTTTTGCTGATTTTGGTGCGTAGAAACTATACTAATAGAATGAAACTGCAGGCGGAAAAAGAACTTCGCCTCCAAAAAGAAAAGCAGGAAGCTCAGGCTCAGACTTTGCACAAAGAAAAACAGCGCCGTCTGCTCTCTATCCAAAAAATAAGAGTGGAAAGAGAGTCTAAACTCCGTATTCTACTGGAACAAGAAGAGCAAGCCCGCCTAAAAGAACAGCAGGAATTACTTCGGCTAAAAAATGACCAAATGCACAAGGAAGCCTTGGCAAATGCCCTCCAAATAGAGAGGAAAAATCAGCTTTTGGATGAAATCAGAGAGAGTATAAAAGCCAAGGAAACCGATGTAAATATAGACACGATACTAAAACAAGAGAAGCGAATGGAGGAGGCGCTAGACCAGTCTGTGAAGGAGTTTCAGGAAATCCACCCAGAGTTTTTCAGTAAGCTGAATGCTTTGTCGGATAACAAGCTTACGCCTCTTGACCTTAGATATTGTGCGTATATTCATTTGAAATTGTCTACCAAAGAACTTGCAACGATCTTTAATGTAGAGCCAAAAAGTATCCGAATGACCAAATACAGAATCAAACAAAAACTGAATTTGGACAAGGAAAAAGACTTGGAAGATTTTTTACAAAATATTGTTTAAGTATTGAAAATCAAAGTATTAAAAAACAAGTAGACACTTTGTAGACGCTGTTTTTTTGGCGAGTGTAGTATAATGTCATAATTTTACACTACAAAAATAAAGTTATGGCAGATACAAATTCAAAACTTCCGTTTTTAGAGATTATAGAATGGGTGGAACCAGACCCAAATTTACTAATGTGGAAAGTTCCAGACCAAGATAAAGAAATAAAAAACGGAGCGAAACTCATTGTGCGCGAGAGCCAGACAGCACTTTTCCTGAATGAAGGTGTGGCAGCGGATGTTTTCCCAGCAGGAACGCATGAATTATCCACTAAAAACATTCCGATTCTATCCAAGCTTAAAGGCTGGAAGTATGGCTTTGAGAGTCCATTCAAGGCTGATGTATATTATTTCTCTACCAAGCAGTTTGTAAATCTGAAATGGGGAACTCCAGCGCCTATTCTTATGCGAGATCCGCAGTTTGGGCAGGTTCGTGTAAGGGCTTTTGGTTCGTATAATGTGCGCATCACAGATGTAGCGAAGTTTTTCAAGGAATATGCGGGCACTTACCCGATGCTTACGGTCTTTGAGCTTGAAAACCAGCTGAGGGATTTCATCGCACCGAAGTTCGGTGAGGTACTTTCTAATGCAGAGCTTTCGGTTCTTGATTTGGCTGGAAATATGACTGCTTTGAGCGAAAAAATCCGTCCTCTTATAGAGCCTTATTTTGCTGATTTTGGGGTGGAAGTTACTCAATTTATGGTGAGTTCTGCGACTCTTCCAGAGGAGGTTACGGAGTTCTATGACAAGGTGACTAATATGAATATGATAGGCGATATGGAGCGTTTCCAGAAATTTAATACAGCGATCGCGATAGGAAATGATCGTAGTAATATAAGTTCGGGAATACAGGAGGGCATGGCTATGGGGGTGATGATAAGCGCAATGCAGCAGCAAACACAGCAAAACCAGCCACAAAATTCGGTTCAAGATGATGCCACAGCCAAACTTCAAAAACTAAAAACGCTTTTTGAGAGTGGGCTTATAGATGAAACCGAATATAAGGAAAAGAAAGCAGAAATATTATCAAGTCTTTGATAATCAGTTATTAAAATAATAAACCAATGGAGGACGAAAATAAATCTTCTGGAAAAGCAATGTCTTTTCTGGAACGAATGAAACAAAGGTCTCAGGCTCAGAAAAAATATGGGGATGATATTTTCCAGCCGAAACACACTGCCGAGATTGATACGCAGGACTGCCCAAACTGTGGTGCAGGACGAGCCAAACGAGATGGTGTAACTCACTGTGTTTATTGTGGTTATGAATTTATACAAACGACCTTGGATGATGGTATCTACATCACAAAAGAGGATAATTCTCGGAAATCCAATAAATAAAAATAGTGAAACTATTTCTTAGGGGCTTTTGAAATTTCAAAAGTCCTTTGTTTATTATAAGACAAAAAAGTTTCTTAAAATCCAAATTAAAAAATTGTAAATTGCACACAAAATAAAAAAGAAAATGAAAAGGATTTTATTAGCTGTGATGCTCTTCATAGGTGTATGGGGCTTTGCACAAAATATTGAAAAGATAATAAAGGAACAGATTGTAGATAAAATAAAAAACTACAAGCCTACAGACCTAGTTCCATATTCCAAAGACGGCAAAAAATGGGCGCTGATGGATGTGAAATCCAGAAAAATCCTTACAGATTTTGTGTTAAATGAACCTAGTACTTTTAATCCTGATATCTATGTTAAATTATATGGAGAATCTGGTGAAGAAAGTGAGATAATTTATTCAGATTATAGATTAGAATCAGAAGTAGGGTTGATTTATCCTGTCGCAGCAGTCCAGACTGTTGATGCTGATAACTCACCTTTTCAAGTAAAGGAAAAGAGGAAGATAGAAGTTGATGAGACAAAATATAAATATATATTAAAACCAATACTCTACAAAGAAGAGTATTATGCTATAGCTACTAAAAAAGATAACAGTGATGTTCTTATTAATGAAAGAGGAGAAGAACTCAAAGGGTTTCATTTTAGAGTTATAAAAGACTCCTATCTTTGTAAAGATAAAAATCCAAACGAAAAAATTTTTTATGTAGAAGGTTTCGATGGTAAAAAGGGCTTTATAACTATATCAGGGAAGAGAAAACTCTATGGTAAGCTAATGAATGAACCGAGGTCTTATGTCATTGGAGAGGGGCATCAAAGTGCTTTTGGGTATAGTCTTCAGAAAGATAACGATGATATTAAGAAAATAAAAAAATCGGGTATAGTAGATACATCCACACAAAAATGGCTGATAAAACCACAGGAAAAGTATAAAATTTACAGTATACTTTATACTTCATCAGAAATAATGATGGAGGATGAGGAATATGATGTAACAAATAGGAACAAAGCTACTGTATATTTTTTAGCAACTGACCAAAGCGGTCAGCACTTTGTTTTGGATATAAAAGGAAATCCTATTTTACCGAAGAAATAAGTAAAAAACACCTTTCTAAAAGGTGTTTTTTATGTTTTAAAATTAACAGAGAAACAGCAAAAAATCCGTAAATTGCACATAAAATAAAAGAAAAATGAAAAGAATTTTATTAGCCATGATGCTCTTTATAAGTGCATTGGGATTTGCACAGAGCGAAAAAGAGATAGTGCAAAAATATATTATAGATAAAATAAAAGGTTACAAACCTACAGACCTAGTTCCATACTCCAAAGATGGTGAGGATTGGGCACTGATGGATGTGAAATCTAGAAAAGTACTTACAGATTATGTGTTGAATTGGGCAAGTACTTTTAAACCAAAATTATCTATCAGTATGTATGTTAAAAGGTATATAAAAGGGAGTGTCACTTCAGATTATACGATGGAGCTAGAGTCAAGAAGAGAAACTTTGCCACCAGAAATAGGGTATGAGAAATATGAAAAAATAAATAAACCTGCTTTTCAAATGGATGAAACAGGAAAAAAAACTGCTAGTAATCCTAAATATAAATACATACTGGATATAGTATCACATAAAGGTGTATATTATGCCGTAGTTTCTAAAAAGGATGGCAGTTGGACACTCATTAACGAAAAAGGAGAGGAACAGAAAGGGTTTTATTTCAAAGATATGTTAAATATTGGTTATAAAGATAAAGAAAGCGGAGAAGATGTTTTTAATGTGGAGGATTTTGATGGTAAAAAGGGATTAATAACCATATTAGGAAAGAAAAAACTTTATGGTGAACTAATGAATAATTTTACTAAAAACGATATTGTTTTAGGGTATGTTGTTCAGAAAGATAATGATTATTCTCACGAAATTAAAAAATCAGGCGTGGTAGATTTGGTTACACAAGAATGGCTGATAAAACCGCAGGAAAAGTATAAGATATACGATATAATCTATACTTCATCAGAAAAAATAAAAAAATATGATGAAACAGACCGAAACAAAGCCATTGTATATTTCTTAGCAACCGACCAAAGCGGTCAGCGCTTTGTTTTAGATATAAAAGGAAATCCTATTTTGCCGAAAAATTAACCCAAAAAGCACCTTTCTAAAAGGTGTTTTTTATGCTTTAAAATTGACAGAGAAACAGCAAAAAATCCGTAAATTGCATACAAAATAAAAAAGAATAAGAAATGAAAAGAATTTTATTAGCCATGATGCTTGGTATAGGTGCATTGGGGTTTGCACAGAGCGAAGAAGAGATAGTACAAAAGTATATTGTAGATAAAATAAAAGGTTACAAACCTACAGACCTAGTTCCATACTCCAAAGATGGTGAGGATTGGGCATTGATGGATGTGAAATCCAGAAAAATTCTTACAGATTTTGTGATGAGAATACCAAGCACTTTTAATCCTGAATTTATGGCTGATATAAATATAGGGAAGTGGAACTATGGAATGGTGATTAATACAAATTATGATATTTTGCCACTTGTAATAGCTTGTTCTATTCCAGAACGAGAATGGTTTGATGTTGAAAAAACAGATGAGCTTGGTTTTCAGGTAGATGAACAAGGAAGAATGACAGCCTATAATAAGGATTATGAATATATATCAAACCCAATATTGTATAAAGGAGAATATTATATCATAATTATTAAAAAAGATAAAACTAATGTACTTATTAACCAAAAAGGAGAGGAGAAGGAAGGTTTTCGTTTTAAAGAAATATTAGATATTTATTATAAAGATAGAGAGACAGGAGAGAATGTTTTCTATGTAGAAGATTTCGAGGGGAAAAAAGGTTTGGTGACTATATCGGGGAAAAAGAAACTTTATGGAGAATTACTACAAGAAGTATATAGTGGAGTTTTAGGATATAGTGTTCAAAAGGATGGTGAAAATACTAATGAGATTAAAAAATCAGGTGTGGTAGATTTGGTTACGCAAGAATGGCTGATAAAACCGCAGGAAAAGTATAAAATCTATAGAATAATTTATACTTCATCGGAAAAATTAAAAAAATATGATGAAATAGACAGAAACAAAGCCACTGTATATTTCTTAGCAACAGACAAAAGCGGTCAGCACTTCGTTTTAGATATAAAAGGAAATCCTATTTTACCGAGGGAATAAGTATGATTTTTGTTAGAAAAACGAAAAAATATTTTATTTGTTTCTGAAAAAACCTTAATTTAGTTGAGTAATTTTTTAAAGGAAACAGATTAAAATAAAATATTATGAAAAAACTATTTTTTACATTCGGTTTATTCGTGGTTTCGCTTGCTTTCGGGCAGATGGAAACCGTGAAATTTGATAGAAAATTAGTCTACGAACAGGAAGTGACCAATGGTAAAGAAGCTAGAAGGATTCTGGATGAATTGGGCACTTTGGAGTATTATCATTCCTCATCATATGGTATGCTGAGAGTTAAACCTAGAATAGGAGATTATCCGTATGCTATCGGTAGTTACTATGTGTTTTTTGGTAAAAAATCTCCTTTCTGGACGACAATAGATCCAGTGGACAGAACCATAGCAATGAGTCCTCTAAGTATGGAAGATGTAGACATTAAGGTTGATTTTACTAAAACTAATAACAAAGGAAAAGTAGGAGGAGTTTCTTGTAACTACTACGAGGGAGCTTTGGTGGAAAAAGGAAAAGCTGTTATGGAAGTCTGTGTGGATGAAACCAGCAGTTTTGACAATTTTAGTAAAGTATTCAGCGGAAATACCAAAAAAGGTCTCATACTTTCTGTGTCTATTAAAGAAAAGGCAGATAAGGTTACCTTTAATTTAGCTAAAAATGAACCTTTGAATTTATCTATGACTTTGGATACCAAGCAGATAGAAAAAGGTTTTGTTGAAAGAGAGAAAAAAGCAGCAGCAATAGCAGAAGCAGGAGGAGAAGGAGAAGAAGAACATAATTGTTCAGGAGTTGATGTATCAGAAGAAGACTATACTGCTGATCCTTTACTGGATGTATATAGTACGAATGCATATAAAAACAATGGTTTAGATAATGTAGCACTATTTTATCAGATTGTAGCTTTCGGCGCCAATGAAGAAGATTATACATCGGGAGAGGGCAGAAGAAAAACTATAGCACTTCTGAAATTAAATTATAAATCAGTCCTGAAAAACTACTTGAAAACCAAACATATAAGTAAGGAAGAGTATAAAAAACTGATGAAATTCTTCCAAGAATATGTGAAAGAAGTGGAGGTGTTTGACCCTGAAAAAGCGCCAAAGAGAGATGATGTAGTTGAGGTGAGGGATGATGTAGCAGAACCAGAAGACACAGAATTCCCTAAATACAACTCAGCCTACAAGACCATGCATATGGAGAAAAAACCGAATTTGGCTCTTGATGATGCCTTGCGATCAGAAAACCTAAAACAAGCCATTCCGCAGTTCTGCAGCGATATCTATGGACAGGTTTCTGTTTTTGAAAACGAGGAACTGAAGAAACAGTTGCTGCATTTCATGGGTCAGACATGTGATTTATACCTTTATCCAAAGGTGGACAATGTCTACTATGACGGCACGCTGGATGCGCTGCGAAGAAGTATCTTGGAGATAGAAAAACTCCGCCCTTCATTATCCAAAAAAGATTTGAAAAATCTGCGCACACTTATAGAAAATTTGGATTAACATATAATGATGAAAAGCCTTTTTTAGACAAATGTTGTTTGAAAAGGGCTTTTTTCGGTTTTAAATCGTTTGGAATTAAAGGAAATAAAAATTAACTTAGCAACTCAAAAAAAATTAATAAAAATGGACTTAAAAAAAGAAATGCTCTACGAAGGAAAAGCCAAACAAATATTCGCCACAGAAAAGCCTGATGAGGTGGTTGTGAGGTTTAAAGATGATGCTACGGCGTTCAATGCCCAAAAAAAAGGACAAGTGGACAAGAAAGGGCAGATGAATAACGCCATTACTACGCTTATCTTTGAATATTTGAACGAAAAGGGAATTCCTACTCATTTCATCAAGCAGATAGATGACCGCGAACAGCTGGTTAAAAAGGTGAGTATCATTCCTTTAGAAGTGATTGTGAGAAACTATGTGGCGGGAAGTATGGCTCAGCGTTTGGGCGTGGAAGAAGGCACAAAATCACCGATTACCATTTTTGACATCTGTTATAAAGATGATGCGCTGGGAGATCCGCTGATAAACGACTATCATGCGATATTTTTGGGCGCAGCGACGAGAGAGGAACTTGGCAAAATGTATGCACTGACAGCTAGAATTAATGAAATACTGATCGATTTATTTGATAAAATGAACATTATTTTGGTTGATTTTAAAATAGAACTCGGTAAAACACCCAATGGAGAAATCATCTTGGCGGACGAAATCTCACCAGACACCTGCCGCCTTTGGGATAAAGATACCATGAAAAAGCTGGATAAAGACCGTTTTCGAAGAGATTTAGGCGAGGTGACCGAAGCTTACGAAGAAATCTATAACCGCCTGAAAAAGGTGCTGAATAAATAAAGAAAATCCCTCCAAAAGAGGGATTTTTAGTTTTTTCTGAAAGTGGCTTGGATAAGAGATTGTGAATAAGTGGATTAGTGGAAATGTAAATTAAATTTTTTCTAAACTCAAAAAATCCTTAAATTTGGGCGATTTTTAGATAATCTTTTTAAATGATGAAAAAAAATATTTTTAAGGGCGTTTTGGCGTTGGTATTATTGGCTTCTTGCAGCAAGGATAAGATGATTTTAGATAGTATGAATGAGTACAATCTGGCTATGGAGACCAAAGGATACCACTTCGGAGATATGATTACTTTCCCAAAGGAAGTTACTGATAATGCGGAGAGTATAAGCATAAGTTTCGGGGATAAGGAAACAGCGATTTTGAAGATAGACCCTGCGTTTTTTACATTGGGGGACAATGCCGTGACTATCAATGTGAGAACTAAATCAGGAGAAAATCTATCCATAGATGCAGTTATTAATGTACTTTCAAAAACTCCTGAAAAAGAGCTGACTTATGAGGTGGTGGCAGAATATCCACATAATGCAGAAAACTTCGTTCAGGGATTCCAGCTGGAGGGGAATACCATCTACGGAAGTAATGGGCAGACAGGGGAATCCAAGGTGATAAAATATACACTGGGCTCTACGGCCAATACAGCAGAAACCAAGCTGGATGATGAGTATTTTGGGGAGGGAAGCACCATAGTAGGCGATAAAATATATCAGCTTACTTGGCAGCACAGAAAGGGCTTTGTTTATGATAAAAATACCCTTAAAAAACTATCAGAATTTAACTACCCTAGCAGACTGACAGAGGGCTGGGGGCTGACCTATGATGGGAAAAATCTCATTCTTTCTGATGGGACAAAGAATATCTATTTCATATCTCCAGACAACCTTCAGAAAATAGTGAAAACTATTTCTGTAGCAGGGCCATCAGAGATTTATGAAAAAATCAATGAGCTGGAATATCACGATGGATTTATCTATGCAAACATCTGGCAGCGACCATACATCCTAAAAATAAACCCAGAAAATGGAGAAGTAGTAGGCAAAATAGATTTGACAGAAATCAATAAAAAACATTCTACCGATGCTGATGATGTGCTGAACGGAATAGCGTTTAAGGGAGATAATATGCTGATTACAGGGAAAAACTGGGATAAGATTTACGAAATAAAAGTAAAATAGCAGCGTGTAGTTTAGTGTTTATTATAAAATTTATTTTTTAAGAAAGAAGATATGCATATAGCAGTTACAGGAAATATAGGAGCAGGAAAAACTACACTTACGACTATGCTTGCCAAGCATTACGGCTGGAGCGCCCAATTTGAGGATGTGGATCACAATCCCTATTTGGATGATTTCTATCAAGATATGTCAAAATGGTCTTTCGCTCTGCAGATTTACTTTTTGGGAAGTAGATTTAGACAGGTTAAAGAGATTAGAGAGAGTGGGAAAAATATCATTCAGGATAGGACAATTTATGAAGATGCCTACATTTTCGCAGAAAATCTAAACGAGATGAACCTGCTTTCGGAGAGGGATTATCAGAATTATTCTTCTCTTTTTGAGCTGATGAAAGGGTTTGTTTCGGCGCCAGATTTATTGATTTATCTAAAAGCTGATATTTCTACCCTTACCAAACAGATTGCGAAACGAGGAAGAGAATACGAGTCGGGAATAAGCATAGATTATCTGATGAGGCTTAATAATAAATACGAAGCGTGGATCAACAGCTACAAAGAAGGAAAACTCCTGATTATAGATGTAAATGATTTGGATTTCGTGGAAAGAGAAGAGGATTTCGGATATATTTTGGATAGAATAGATGCCGAACTAAACGGACTTTTTTAGCATAAAAAAACTCTCAATTTTGAGAGTTTTTTTGTTTTTAAATGATTTTTGCTTCTTTTAAAATTAGTTCAATATTTTTAAAAGTATTTGGGAGAATCTCTGAGAGGATTTCATCTTTGGATTTCCATTCTACTTTCGTGATGCCTTCTTCTGTTTGTGGGATAAGTTCTTTGCTATCAGTGCTTTTCATCAGATACCAAAAAGTGGTTTTTAGAATCTGAGCATTGTTTTCTCTTTCCCTGTAAGTGTGATAAGTAGACCCGATGAAGTTCTGTAATTTCAAGTTTTGAATTCCTGTTTCTTCTTCTACTTCCCTTACAGCCGCGTGTTCAAGGGATTCGTTAGGTTCTAGTTTTCCTTTTGGTAAATCCCATTTTCCGAGTCTATAGATGAAAAGGACTTTGTTTTCATCGTTTTTCACGATGCCACCCGCTGCTTCTATATTGGTGAAAGAATCATGAAAATCATCCCAGATTTTATCAGGGTCTTCGCCGTAGAGGTTTACAGATTGATATGAAGAGTTTTCCAAGATATCCATAGCCGTTTCTATGGACGCAAAATCCTCGTAAGCGATATTTTTTTCATCATCATTAGGAAGATTATTGATGGATAATTTTTTTTCATTGATAAAAACTTTATACATTTGCTGAATCTTTGAAGTTAATATTATTGCAAAAATATAAAAAATGAAATTAGAAGGAAGAAAAGTGCTGGTAAATAAATCTACAAAAGATTTATTTGAAATGCTGAAAAAACCTGAAGATTATAAACATCTGATGCCAGAGAGTTTGGTTTCTTTTGAAACAACAGAAAATGGCTTTAAATTCGGTCTAAAAGGAATGCCCGAAATCGCACTGAAAATCTCAGAAATGGTGGAGGATAAGAAGGTGGTGCTTACATCAGGAAATCCTTCCTTGGATTTCGCTCTAACAGGGCAGATGGATGCAGTTTCCGAAAATAAATCAGAAGTTCAAATATTATTCGAAGGGCAGTTCAATCCATTTATTAAAATGATGGTAGAGAAGCCGTTACAAAATTTTATAGACAACCTTACTGACAAGATTGAAGGATTATAATGGATGAATTCTCAGGAAGGAAGTAAATATATAGCACAGCATTTACCTGTTTTTCTAAACATGGTAGATAGAAAAATCCTCATCGTCGGCGGTGGGGAATTGGCGTTTGAGCAGGTGCTTTATATTCTTGAAAATGCTCCTAATTCTGAAATTCTAGTGGTTGGGGAACAAATAGACGATAGGATAGAGGAACTCAGAGAGGTCTGTGCTAATCTGTCTATTGCCCAAAAATCTTTTGAAAAATCGGATTTAGAAAATCAAGAATTGGTTTTCATAACCCTGAAAGATACTTTACAAACCAAACAAATCATAAAAGAAGCTAAAGATAGAGGAATCCTCATAAATACACCTCTTTATCCAGAGTTTAATGATTTTTATATTCAAGTGGATAATGTTCAATCGGCTGATATTCAGAACTATACAGGGGGTCATTGGAAAAAGATTGCATTTACAAGTATCGCGGCTTTCTTTATTCTGATACTTGGGAATATCTTAAATTTATTTATTTCTTATGATGAATTTTCAACAGGGATAAAATGGCTGGTAGGGGAAATAGATGGGCTGTTCTATTGGATGATTCTCATAGGTTTCGTGGCGCAGCTTATAGACGGGCTACTGGGCATGGGCTATGGGCTTACTTCTACTGCGGCGCTGCTGAGTGCGGGCGTTCCGCTTCCTGCTATTAGCGGTAGTATTCATACGGCGGAGATGTTTTCGAGTGGGGCATCTGGGCTAAGTCATTATAAATTCGGGAATGTGAATAAAAAACTCCTGAAATTTCTAATCATCCCAGGGGTGATAGGCGCAGTTTCGGGGGCAGTTTTATTGTCCATGTTTAGTTTGGAATACACCCATATCATCAAACCAATACTTGCATTTTATACCTTTTTACTTGGGATAAGAATTTTGGTAAGAGTTTTTGGAAAGAAAAAAGAAACCAAAAAACTCAAAAATGTAGGCTGGTTAGCGTTTTTTGGAGGTTTTTTAGATTCTTTTGCAGGTGGAGGCTGGGGGCCTTTGGTGACGACCACACTGATTTCAAAAGGGAAAACGCCGAGATTTGTGATCGGAACGGTCAGTTTATCAGAGTTTTTTATTACATTTGCTAGCGCTCTTACATTTTTTGCTTTTTTAGGGCTGAGCCATTGGCAGGTTATTTTGGGGTTGGTTCTTGGTGGAATGCTGGCGGCACCTTTGGCAGCAAAACTGGCAGGAAAACTCCCTACAAAAGCGATGTTTATAGGCGTAGGAGTGCTGGTCATTCTGTGGTCACTTAATATATTAGTTAAATCAATTTTATAAAAAAATAAAATAACAATGCCGAATCCTCTTTTTTATGCTAAAATTCTCCTTTTTGGGGAGTATGGGATTATCGAGAATTCTCAGGGATTGACCCTGCCATACAGCTTTTATAAAGGTTGTTTCAAGTTTTCTGTTCTCGAATCAGAGTTTGAAAAAAAATCCAATGAATCTCTGAAAAAATATTGGGAATACTTAGCAAAATTAGAGCTTCCAGAGCAGTTCAGATTAGATTTACCAGCTTTAAAGAAAGATATTGAAAACGGATTGTTTTTTGATTCTAATATTCCGCAGGGATACGGTGTGGGTAGTTCTGGGGCTTTGGTAGCGGCTATTTTTGACCGATATTCTGTAGTTCAGCATAAACCTGAAGAAATTGGGAAAAACGAATTGAAGGAACTGAAAAAAGTTTTCGGAGAGTTGGAAAGTTTCTTTCATGGCAAAAGTTCGGGAATAGACCCGCTAATCTGCTACATGAACTTGCCTATTTTGATAGAAAACAAGGAAAATGTGGGCAGGGTGGAAATTCCACAAGAAAACGAAGGAAAAGGTGCGATTTTTCTTATCGATTCTGGCGTAGTGGGAGAAACAGGGCCGATGGTTCAGATTTTCTTTGAAAAATTAAAAAACGAAGGATTTAGAAAAACCCTGAAAGAGGAGTTTATCAAGTATAATAATGCCTGCATTCAGTCCTTTTTGAACAAGGAAATGACACCATTTTTTAAGAACATGAAAGCCCTTTCCAAATGGGCGTATGAGCATTTCCGACCGATGATTCCAGATAGTGTTTTCAATGCATGGAAAAAGGGTCTAGATACAAATGCTTACTATCTCAAACTCTGTGGTAGTGGTGGTGGAGGCTATATTTTAGGCTTTACTAAGGATTATCAGAAGGCTGAAAAAATGCTGAAAGGTTTTCATAAAGAGGTGATTTACAGGTTTTAAACAATTTCTGAATGAAACCCCTTTTTCTTCATAGGGCGCTGCAGTTTGTTAGTCTGCTTTTGGGAGTAAGGATTTTTAGGCTGGTTTTTCTTACCTTTTCGCTCTATGTTTTTACTTTTTTTATAATTAAAACCGTTGATTTTACAGATGTTAAAATTCATGGAATTATTTTTTGTTCCTTGATGAGCATCGCGGCTGGCGGGCTGATAAATCAGTTTTATGATGAGGAAAAGGATAAAATCATTAAGCCCTTTCGTGCTAGGTTGCAGGCTTTTTTGAAGAAAAAATATTTCCTTTACTTTTATCTTATTTTGAATATTTTATCGCTGGGAATTTCATTGAATCTTTCTTGGCGAATATTTTTGTATTTTATTGTTTATCAGTTTTTTATTTGGTTTTACAGCCACAAGCTGAGCAAGATTTTGCTGGTGAATAATTTCACCTATGTGCTGCTCTCTGTTTATCCGTTTTTTGGGATATTGGTTTATTATCAGTACTTTACGATAGGAATTTTTCTCTTGTCGGCGTTTTTGTTCTTGTTCCTGCTGAGTATGGATATTATAAAGGATTTGCTCAGTCGGGAAGCAGATGAAACTCTTGGCTATCAGACTTTTCCGATAGTTTATGGCGTTGAAAAAACATCTAAGCTTGTACAGATGTTGTTTTTATCAGCATGTTTTCTTGCATTGTTTATATTGACAAATCAGGATTTGGGTCTGCATTCGTATTATTTTGGCGCTACGATTGTTTTCCTTGTTTTTGTTTTATTTTTATTAAAAAATAAGAGCAAGAAAAACTATTTTGTAGTGTCTATTTTACTGAAAATCTGGATTTTTGTAGGAGTTATTTCTATGCTGGTAAGTGGAATTTTTGTTTAAAACATTTTGAGTTTTCGTAGATTTTTTATCAAATCTTTGATTGCTCCTTTTGTTCCTACTTTTATAGAGTTTTCGGCTTTTCCTATGAGTCTGGCGTTGCCTTTGTAGGTGTCGTATTGGTTCTCCATTATCAGATTTCCATCGCTGTCATAGAGTTTTAGGCTTACCAATACTTGATTAGAAAACACATATTTACCAATACCTACTTTGAAGTATTTAACTTTTGGGACGATTATGGCTTCGGCATTGTTATTTTTTCCAACTTCTTTAATGTATTCAGTATCAACATTATCGTAGTCCATAGAACTGTCCATTTGAACGGTTTTTATGTTGCCGCTGTAAAGGCTCATTTGGTCAGTCACGGCACTGAAAAACGCTTGGTTTGTCGGAGGTTTTATTTCTTCTATTTCAGGGAAAACCGCGGGCTGGAAGTAGATTATTTTCTTTATTTTACCTAATTTATAATCAGGTTTATAGCCTAATAATTTACTCCCAAAACTAGAACAGCCAGCTAAAACAAGCCCAGCTGCGATGCCTAATAGTATAAATTTTTTCCGATTCATATTCCGCACAAAGATACTTTAATTTATTTACTAAAAATTAGCATAAAAAATTTTTTATTCTAAAAATAATTTTTACATTTGCAGCCTCATACATAATAATCATTTAAATAATATTGGAATGTATCTAACAAAAGAAGTAAAAGCAGAACTTTTCGCAAAACATGGAAAATCTGCACAGGACACAGGAAGTGCTGAAGGGCAAATCGCTCTTTTCACATTTAGAATTAATCATTTATCTCAACACTTGAAATCTAACCACAAAGATTATGCTACTGAGAGATCGCTAGTAAAATTGGTAGGTAAGAGAAAAAGACTTCTGGATTATCTTAAAAAGAAAGATATCAACAGATATAGAGCTATCATTGCAGAGCTTGGAATCAGAAAATAATAATTCAGATAACATAAAAAAGCAACTCAGTATTTTGGGTTGCTTTTTTAATTTTTAAATAAAATGGTAAATTTTCCCTCAAAAAAACTTACCTTTGCACACGAAAATTAGTAGAGTATTAACAATATGCCTGCCGAAAGAAGTGGCGCAGGTGTCCGAAAGTAGAAATTTCGGAGTAAAAATTAAATTTTATGAGTAATAAACCTCAAGCAATTACAGAAACTATCGTACTGAAAGACGGTAGAGAAGTTACCATAGAAACTGGTAAATTAGCAAAACAAGCTGATGGTGCAGTAGTGGTAAAAATGGGCGGAACTATGCTTTTAGCAACGGTGGTAGCCGCAAAAGATGCAAATCCAGGGGTGGATTTCCTACCTTTGACAGTAGATTACAGAGAAAAATTTTCCGCAGCAGGGCGTGTTCCAGGGAACTTTTTCAGAAGAGAGTCTAAGCCTTCTGATGATGAAGTATTGACAATGAGACTAGTGGACAGAGTAATGCGTCCGCTTTTCCCAGAGGATTTCCATGCAGAAGTACAGGTGATGATTTCCTTGATTTCCTACGATGGAAAAGTGATGCCAGATTCTTTGGCAGGGCTGGCAGCTTCAGCAGCAGTGGCTATTACAGATATACCTTTTAATGGACCTTTCTCAGAGGTTAGAGTGATTAAAAAAGATGGAGTTTTGAGCATTAATCCAAGCTGGGAAACTCTACAAAGTGGAGTAGAGCTGGACATTATGGTAGGGGCTTCTAAAGACTCAATCGTAATGGTAGAAGGGGAAATGGACGAAATCACTGAGCAGGAAATGATAGAAGCTATTTCTTTCGCTCATGAAGAAATTAAAATCCAGATAGAAGCTCAGGAGAGATTGGCAGCAAGAATAGAAAAAGCTCAAACAAAGAGAGAATACTGCCACGAAACTCATGATGAAGAACTGAGAAAGGAAATCTGGGATTATGCTTACCAAAGATATTACGATATAGCAAAAGACCCATCTGCAAAGCACGAGAGAAGTGATAAATTCAGCGCGGTGGTAGATGAGTTCTTAGAAAAATATACAGAAGAGGAATTGGAAGAAAAAGAAGTTTTAGCAAAAACTTACTTCCATGATGTGCAGAAAGAGGCAGTTCGCCAGTTGATTTTGAATGAAAACATCCGTCTTGATGGTAGAAATAATCAGCAGATAAGACCTATTTGGTGTGAGGTGGATTACCTTCCAGCGGCTCACGGTTCTTCTATCTTTACAAGAGGGGAAACTCAGTCTTTGACTACGGTAACGCTTGGTTCTTTATTGGATGCCAACAGAATAGATTCTGTAATTTCTCAGCATGATGAGAGATTCTTCCTTCACTATAATTTCCCTCCGTTCTCTACAGGGGAAGCGAGACCATTGAGAGGAACTTCTAGAAGAGAGATAGGACATGGGAACTTGGCTCAGAGAGCTTTAAAAGTGATGATTCCAGAGGAAACTCCATATACTATCAGAGTGGTTTCGGATATTTTGGAATCTAATGGTTCTTCTTCTATGGCAACGGTTTGTGCTGGGACAATGGCTCTTATGGATGCTGGTATTCAGATGAAAAAACCTGTTTCAGGAATTGCAATGGGACTGATTACAGATAAAGAATCTGGAAAATGGACAGTGCTTTCTGATATTTTAGGAGATGAAGACCACCTTGGAGATATGGACTTTAAGGTAACAGGAACAGCAGAAGGAATCACGGCTTGTCAGATGGATATCAAAATCCAAGGACTTACTATGGATATCATGGAAAAAGCCCTAATGCAGGCGAGAGACGGTAGAATGCATATTTTAGGCGAAATGCTGAAAACTATAGATAAGCCAAATGCAGATGTGAAACCTCACGCTCCAAAACTTGTGATGATGGAGATTCCGAAAGATTTCATCGGTGCAGTAATTGGGCCTGGTGGTAAGATTATCCAGCAAATGCAGAAAGATACAGATACTGTAATCACGATAGAGGAGAGAGGAGAAATAGGACACATAGAAATTTCTGGAACAGATAGAGAAAAAATAAATGCAGCGATAGCTCAGATTAACGAGATTACTTTCGTGCCTGTGATTGGCGAAGTTTATAAAGGTAAAGTCGTTAAAGTAATGGAGTTCGGAGCATTTATCCAGTTGGCTAAGGGAACAGAAGGTCTTCTTCATATCTCTGAAATAGCATGGGAAAGAACTGAAAAAGTACCATATAAAGAAGGCGATGAAGTAGAAGTGAAATTCATGGGCTATGATGACAGAAAGAAAATGAGACTTTCTAGAAAAGTTCTTTTACCAAAACCTCCAAAACCAGAGAAAAAAGAAGATAAAACAAACGATAAATAGTTTTAAACCAAAAACAAAAAACTCTCACATTGATGAGAGTTTTTTATTAAATAATACATTTGATTATGGATTTACGAGACCAGCTGAAGAATCTTTTTCCAGACCATGTAGAGCAGAACTTCCAGATGCCCGAAGAACAGCACCAGCAGCGAGAACCGCTCATCTGTAAATACGAAAAAAAAGGGAGAAACGGAAAGCCTGTCACTTTGATAGAAGGCTTCGAAGGTAGTGAGGAAGAACTAAAAAATATTTCCAAAAAAATAAAAACTACTTTGGGAATCGGTGGTTCGGAGAAGGAAGGTGTGATTATCATCCAAGGAGACAACCGCGATAAAATCATGAAAATCCTCTCCGATATGGGTTACAAAACCAAGAGAGTAGGAGGATAGAACCTCAGAAAAGAACATTATCGGTAAGAAATCAATAAAATTCCTTACCTTTGGGAAGTTTAAATTTAAAATCGAATAAAAAAAGAAAATTATTATGGTAAATAAATTAGCAGCCTCAGAATTGGTTTTAAATCCAGATGGAAGTGTATATCATCTGAATCTTCAGCCGGAAGATATCGCAGAAAAAATTCTTTTGGTGGGTGACCCAGACCGTGTTCCAAAGGTTTCACAATACTTTGATAAAGTAGAAATTAAGAAAAATAAAAGAGAATTTTACACATATACAGGAACACTCAGAGGAGAGCGAATCACGGTAATGTCTACGGGTATCGGTACGGAAAACATTGATATCGTGATGAATGAGCTGGATGCTTTGGTGAATATTGATTTGAAAAACAAAGAATTTAAATCAGAGCACAAGGCTTTGCAGCTGTTCCGTATGGGAACTTGTGGAAGCGTAAATCCTGAAGTAGAGGTAGATAACATGCTGGTTACACAGAATGTGGTAGGTCTTGATGGACTGCTTCATTTCTACAAAGATTATCAGTTTGAGAATGAATTTAGCAAAAATTTCTTGGCAAAATTCCCATACGAAAAGATAAAACCGATGCTTTATTTCTCGGAATGGGCAGAGAGCCAGTATGAATATTTTAAAGATGCAAAATATGTAGGAAATACAGCGACTTTCCCAGGGTTTTATGCACCGCAGGGAAGACAACTGAGACTGAGAGCTGTGGATGACCAGTTTTTGGAAGTGCTGAATGATTTAGGAGTTACTAACTTTGAAATGGAAACTTCGGCTATCTATGGAATGTCTAAATTATTGGGACACAAGGCGATTACTATTAATAATGTGATTGCAAACAGAAGAAGAGGAGAGTTCGCAGCAGACCACCATAAATCTGAAAAAATGATGATAGAATGGGTGCTGGAGAGAATAATTAAATAAGAAAAAAATAAAAACCAGAGAATCAAAGTATGAAATATGGAATTGAGGCGGCAAGTTTCTATGTGCCGTCGCTCTATTTGAATATCAATGAGTTAGCTGAAAATAGAGAAATAGATTCGGCTAAGTTAGAAAAAGGTCTTGGGCTTCACAAGATGGCTCTTCCTGATGTGCACGAAGATACGGCAACTTTCGCGGCAGAGGCTCTTCTGAAGCTCATAAAAGACTACAATATCCAGCCCAAAGATATTGCAAGGATTTATTTAGGAACGGAAAGTGCCTTGGATGCCGCAAAACCTACTGCTACCTATGCGGTGCAAATGGTGGAGCAGGTGCTGGGCGAGAGGTGTTTTGGGAATTGTGATGTGGTGGATATGACTTTTGCCTGTATTGGCGGGGTGGATGCATTGCAGACTTGTTTGGATTTTGTGAAAGTTAATCCTGATAAAAAAGCTGTGGTAATCGCTTCCGATTATGCAAAATATGAACTGAAATCAACTGGCGAATATACGCAGGGCGCTGGCGCAGTGGCTTTATTGATTTCAGCGAAACCAAATTTGCTGGAAATAGAAGGGAAATGGGGAGTAGCCACGGAGAGCGTTTTTGATTTCTTCAAACCAAGGAGAGAAATTGCTAAATCAGACCTCAAAAACGTGCCAGAAAATGCACCTGACAAAATGGAAATTTTCTCCGATGAACCAGTTTTTGATGGGCAGTATTCTAATCAATGCTACCAAAATAGAATTAGGGAAGCTTATGAACATTACAAAGTTCAAAATTCTTTGGTGAAACCCTATGAAAACTGGCATTATCTGATTTTTCATCTGCCGTATGCATTCCATGGAAAGAGGGTTTTCACAGAGTTGTACAGCATAGAAAACAACCTGCCTTACACGACTGATGAAGAGAAAAAAGCCCTTGCCAAGTCTGAAGAATATTTGGATTTTATAAAGCAAAAAATAGAGCCGTCGCAGAGAGCAAGTTCTGAGATAGGAAACCTCTATACAGCCTCTGTTTTCATGGCGCTGTTGTCTGCATTGCAGGTGTCTTTTGACAGGGAAGAGGAACTTTCAGGAAAGGAATTAGGCTTTTTGGCTTATGGAAGCGGTTCTAAATCCAAGGTTTTTTCAGGGAAAATAAATGAAAACTGGAAATCTGTTGTGGAAAAATGGCAGCTTTTTGAAACCCTTGGAAATAGAAAAGCGGTGGATTTTTCAACTTATGAAAAACTTCATAGAAAACAGCTGAAAACTTCCGTAAATCCTAATTATAAAGGCTTTGGATTAGTAGAAATAGAGAGAGAAAATCCGCTTTCTTATGGAGCGAGAAAGTACCAATTCAAGGGGTGAATTTAGATGAAATTTTATTTTGTTTTTTTGATAGGACTGATTTCTTTTTCCTGTAAAGAGAAAGAAATAGAATTTTATCAATCCGAAACAATGAATTTGGTTTTGGTTAAAAATTTACCCAAAAATGATTCTTTGCTGAAAGAAGAGCTGAAAAAATATTTAATAAGCCAAAAAATAGAATATACAGAAATTTATGAATATTCATGGGATACAGAATATTTTTTGACTCACGAGGAAGATGATGGAGGACCTACAAGCTCACATTTTTTAGATTTACACCAAGAAGAAAGGGGAATCGCATATTTTTATAAGGAAAAATGTAAGAATGATTCTCTTAAAACCATAGGAGTGATAAGATATTATGATAAGTATGGGTATTTTTACCACCCAGATACTATTATAGGCAAGTGTAAATAAAAAATAATTGCCTCAAACAAAAAAAATAATTACTTTTGTCGAATGGAAAATTTCATTGTATCAGCGAGAAAATATCGTCCACAGGAGTTTGACTCCGTTGTGGGGCAGTCTCATATTACGGATACTTTGGAACATGCCATAGAGAATAATCAGCTTGCACAGGCTCTGCTTTTCTGTGGGCCTCGTGGGGTAGGAAAAACCACTTGTGCAAGGATTTTAGCGAGAAAAATCAATGAAAAATCAGGAGCAACTGATGAAGAAGGCTTCGCGTTTAATATTTACGAATTAGATGCAGCGTCTAATAACTCGGTGGATGATATTCGGCATTTGATAGACCAAGTGCGTTTTGCACCGCAGGTAGGGCAGTATAAGGTGTACATCATAGATGAGGTGCATATGCTCTCTCAGGCGGCTTTCAATGCTTTTCTGAAAACATTGGAAGAACCACCAGCACACGCTATTTTCATTTTAGCGACTACGGAAAAACATAAGATTATCCCAACGATTCTTTCTCGTTGCCAAATCTATGATTTCAAGAGAATTACGATAGAGGATATCCAAAATCATTTAAAGAAAATAGCCGAAAAAGAAGGGATAGCTTACGAAGATGATGCCCTGTTTCTTATTGCCCAAAAGGCAGATGGTGCCTTGCGCGATGCATTGTCTATTTTTGACAGGCTGACTACTTTTTCGCAGAAGAATATTACCCTTGCAAACGCTGCCGAAATTCTTAATATATTGGATTATGACCAATATTTGCAAGTGGCTGATTTAGCGAAAGAAAACGATATTCCTGCTATTTTAGCGAAATTTGATGAGATTGTTAAAAAAGGTTTTGACCCGCATATCTTTATCGCTGGGCTCGGCAGTCATTTCAGAGATCTGATGCTGGCGCAGAATCCTTCCACTTTGGCTTTAATAGAAATTGGCGAAAATACCAAAGCAAAGTATGCTGAACAGAGCCAAAAATGGACAGCGCAACAGCTCATCAATGCGATAGAAATCTGCAATCATGCAGATATTAACTATAAAAATTCCAAAAATCCACGCCTTACGGTGGAGATTGCCCTTATGCAGCTTGCCAGCCTTACCGCTGTGGATATGGATAAAAAAAAAAGTTCTTAATACTGGTTCCGCCGTTTCGTGATGTAGAAAAACTACGAGAACCTGCTCTTAAAAAATCTGAAGCGCCAGCGCCGAAAACTCTTACAACAGAGGAAATCACAAAATTAGAAGTAAAAAAAGCTGCCCAGCCAATAGGCAGAAATATAAAGGAATCTTCTGAATTTTCCATTAAAAAACATATGGAAAAGAAGGAGAAAGAAGACGAACTAAATCTTTTTTCCGAAACGGAAGAAAACCTTCCTGACCATCATTTCACGGAAACTGACCTGCAAACAGAATGGCGCAATTTTCTAAAAGACCTCTCAGTGAGTGATATAGTGGCGTATAATGCGATAAGCTCCTTCCAGCTTCGTAAAGCAGATGAAAATCAGATAGAAGTTTTGTATTCTTCGGATAGTGCAAAACATGAATTTGAGAGAGTTCAGGCGGATTTTTTCAATCACTTTAAACACAAAGTAAATAATTTCAAAATAGAAATCCTCTACAAGGCAGACACCAGCCTAAAAAGGGAAGTGGTCACGAAGCGAAAAATTTTTGATAAATTTGCTGAAATCAACCCAATTTTGAGGGATTTGGAAGATTTGATGAAATTTGATTTTTCTTAAAAAAAACTAAAAAATATTTTCTTGAAAAAAGGACTAATTATAAAATCAACAGGAAGCTGGTACCAAGTGCAGGAAATTGCAACAAACACCATCTACGAAGCCAGAATACGAGGGAAATTTAAGCTCCTAAAAACAAGGCTTACCAATCCGCTGGCAGTGGGAGATTTTGTGGAATTTGAATTGGAAAGCTCTGATGTTGCGTGGATTACGAAGATAGAACCAAGGAAAAATTATCTCATCCGAAAATCGGTCAATCTTTCCAAAGAAGCCCACATTATCGCTTCTAATATAGACACGGCGTGTTTTATTTTTACATTAAAATTCCCTGAAACTTCGCTCGGCTTTTTGGATCGTTTTTTGGTGTGCTGTGAGGCTTATAACATTCAGCCTTTGATTTTATTTAATAAAATAGACACGCTTAACGCCGAAGAATTGGAACTTTTGGAAGACCTCCAGCAGCTTTATCAGAATATAGGCTACGAAACCCTGAAAATTTCTTCTGTTTCAGGAGAAAATATAGAAACCTTGAAAAACCTTTTGAAAGATAAGGTTTCGGTGTTTTTTGGTCACTCAGGAAGCGGAAAATCTACCCTGGTGAATACACTGGAACCGACACTTGATTTGAAAACAGGCGAAATATCAGAGTCGCACCTCAAAGGGAAACATACGACTACTTTTGCACAGATGCATTTTTGGAGTTTTGGCGGAAGTGTTATTGACACGCCAGGAGTGCGAGAGTTTGCGATGGTGGATATAGAAAAAGAGGAAATTCAGCATTTTTTTCCAGAGATATTTGAGGAAGGGAAAAATTGTAAATTTCATAACTGTCTGCATATCAATGAACCAAAATGCTCTGTTATAGCCCAATTAGAGGAAGGGAAAATATTGGAATCGAGATATTTGACTTATTTAAAATTGATGGAAGAAGCAGAAGAAAATAACTAATTATAAATTAAAATTTTAAAAAATGAGATACACAGAAGAAGAATATAAAGCGAAATTTGAAGAAACTGATTCAGTAGGCTGGGATGCTATAGATGAAGCATTGTTGAAGGTTTATCCAGAGCAGGAGCCTCGCCATTATGGGCCTATTATAAAATATATGCTCGGAGGGGAAGACCCGCTTGATGGCATTAGTATTTATGATAATGAGGAGCAGGTTTTTCATCGGCATGTAGTGTCATATGGGATGAGTGACTTGTATTACTCGCCTGAAAGTGTTGAAAATGAATTTAGTGGATGGGGCTTTGAGTTTACTTTTCGTGTAGTTCCTTTTGAAGCGGATAAGGATTCGGATGGAGCTAAAAACGAACCCTATTGGGCGATGAATGTGATGCAGAATTT